>NZ_CAXSHM010000005.1:0-130372 GCF_964237335.1 uncultured Sphingomonas sp. | reverse complement strand
CATAACCCCTCTGAATCAGCGATCGCGCTCATCCGCAAGGGGGTGAGTAATTACTGTCGATCCGCCACACGTCGGAAAAGGAACGCGGTCAGGTGTTCGCGCCAAGCATCAACACGATGCTGTTCGTCGCGGTGGTCGCGATCGTGCTCGCCTTCCGCTCCTCGGCCGCGCTGGCGGCGGCGTTCGGGCTTGCCGTGACCGCGACGATGGTCCTGACGACGCTGATGATCGGCTTCGTCATCTTTCGCGTGTGGAAGTGGAACCCGGTCTGGGCGGCGCCGCTATATGCGTTGCTGCTGACGCTCGACCTCGCGCTGTTCGCCGCGTCGGCAACCAAGTTCCTCGCGGGCGGCTGGCTGCCGGTCGTCATCGCCGGCCTCCTCATGGCGATCTTCTCGACCTGGTATCGCGGTCGCCGGCTGATCGTCGACAAGCTCGCGGCGGACGCGATGCCGATCGAGACGTTCCTGAAGGCTACCGCCAAGGTCCACCGCGTCCCGTCGACGGCGATCTATCTGACGACGCTGAGGGACGGTACGCCACCGGCGCTGCTCCACAATCTCAAGGCCAATCAGGTGCGTCACGAGCGCATCCTGCTGGTCACGGTCGAGACCGCGTTCGAGCCCTATGTCCGCGACGACCGGGTGACCGAGACCGATCTGGGCGAAGGTGTCTCCCGCGTCCTGATCCGCCACGGCTTTTTCGAAAGCCCCGACATCCCCGCCGCGCTCGCCTCGATCGACGCGGTCGACAACCGCGCGACCTATTTCCTCAGCCGCCAGACGCTGGTCCCGACGCGCAAGCCAGGGATGGCGCGCTGGCGCGAGCGGCTGTTCTCCGCGATGGTCCGCAACGCCGAACAGCCGATGACCTTCTTCTGCCTGCCGATCAACCGTGTCGTCGAGCTGGGCAGCCAGGTCGAGATATGACCTGGCTTCACTATGCGGCAGCCAACAACCGACGTCTGCGTCCGACAAGCGAGCGCGACGGACGGGACAATCGGGAGGAGATGGCCGCCGGGAAACGACACGCTGTGGGTCGACCCGGCCGGTTCAGTTGCCCGCCAGCGCCTTCGGTGCGCCGGGCAGCGTGGCGAGCCAGTCGATGACGATCGTCTCCAGGGCGATCCGCCTATCGGAATAGCTGTGGTCGGTGGCCAGATGCGCCCGCCGCGGTGACCCGCCCGACGCCGTCACGGCGGCGGCGAAGCCGTCGTCGACCGGCTGGAGACCATCGTCGGAGCTGACCACCAGGATCGGTTTCATCGCCGCTCCTGCGGCATAGGTGTCGAGCGTGAACGGCTTGGGATCGGCCTTCACCTCGTCGTAGAGCGCGTCGGGAGACGTTCCGGCCAGGGTGTGCATGGTGCCCGCGCCATATTCGTCGCCCAGCGCCTTGATCATCTCTGCGCGGGGTCCCGTGAACAGGTTCATGCCCGCCGCCGAGATCAGCCCCGCGCCGATGATCGCGCGGTCGTGTCCGGCCTCATAGGCGGTGGCCATGCCGCCCATGCTGTGGCCGATGACCACGATATGGCCGGGATCGACGCCGGCCGCCCGTCCGTCCGAGCTGCGAAGCCAGGCCAGCGCGGCGTCGGCGTCCTCAAGAACGTGATGGAAGCTGAAGCTGCCCGGCGTGCCCCAGGAGCCGCGATAGTGAAGCGTCAGGACATTCCATCCCGCCCGACGCATCGCCTGGGCGAGATCCAGGTTCTGCTCGTTGCCGGGAAAGCCGTGCAGCAGCAGCACCGTCGGATGCGGAGCCGCGCCGGCGGCGACGTAGAGCACTGCGTTCAGCGCCGTTCCGCCGCTCGGGATGGGAACCGCCTTCATCGCCGCCCGGTGAGCGGCATCGCTCGGCACGTCCTGCGTCACGGCGGCAGGCGCAGCGCTTTGAAGGACGGCGATGGCGGCAAGAAGCAAGCTGATCATGCGTGGACATCCGGAAAGACAACCGATTTCGCATACAGTCTCGGGGGGCACCAGTCGCAAGGATTTCGCAGCTAACAAAGGAGCGGAATGGGTGTCCGCGCCTGGGAAGCCCCGGCCAAGTCGTGCGTGACCGGGATTGAGTCATCCGCCATCTTCGATCGGCTGAACGATCGGCAGGGGGAGCGGGATGACGTGATCCCGGGCGAGCTGATCGTCCGCGGCAGCACCCGACGCCTGTAAACGCCGATGTCGCTTGAGAGCCGGCGATATGTCGCCCGGCGATGTGTCCTCAAGTGGCAGGCAGGACCGTCGCGCCGCAGGCGCCGAAGCCTATGCCCACGAACCCGTCGCGCGTCGCGCGCCCGGTGATGACGAACGTGTCGCCGTCTTCCAGCCAGTACCGCTCCTCGCCGTTGGGCAGCACGATCGGCAGGGTGCCGGCGGTGATCTCCAGCAGGCAGGCCGACGACTCGTCGGTCGGGCCGGAAACGGTGCCGCTCGCCAGCAGGTCGCCGGGCTCCAGATTGCAGCCGCCCGAAGTCTGGTGCGTCAGCATCTGCGCGAACGTCCAGGCGCAGTCCAGCATCCGGCTGGCGACGATCCGCATCGGCGGCTCGCCCGCCAGGCGCATGCGGGCAGTGGAGAGGCGGCCCTCGAGCGCCACATCGACGCCGCCGCTCGCCCGATGCGCGGCGCTGTCGAGATAGGGCAGCGGCTGGGGCTGGTCCGCCGTGCGTGGCGGTGCCGGGACGCGGAACGGCGCGAGGGCTTCGGCGGTCACGATCCAGGGCGAGACCGTGGTCCGGAACGCCTTGCCCAGGAACGGGCCCAGCCGCATCTCCCACATCTGGATGTCGCGCGCCGACCAGTCGTTGACGAGCAGGTAGCCGAAGATGTGGTCCTCGGCCGCATCGATCGGAACGCGGGTGCCCAGCGCGTTGCCCGGGCCGACCAGCACGCCGAGCTCCACCTCGAAATCGAGCCGGACCGTCGGCGCGTACACGACTGTGCCATCGGCCTCGCGGCGCTGGCCCCAGGAGCGGGGGAAGGGGACGCCGTCGACGGTGATCGACGTCGCGCGGCTGTTGTACGCGACGGGGAGGTGCAGGAAATTGTCGTTGAGCGGCCGGGCCGGACGCGATCGGCGCGCGGCCGACACGTGATGCACCGAGGTCATGAAATCGGTGAACGACCCGACCGCGACCGGCAGGTGCAGCCGCGCCGCCGCCATCGGCACGAGCAGCGTCGCGGCGGCCGCTTCCGCCTGAGCGCGACGCGAACCGTCGGTCGCCAATATGTCGAACAGTGCGGCGCGCAATCGCGAGGCGGCGTCGTTGCCGAGCGCACAAAGACCGTTGAGCGTCGGCTCTGCCGCGGCGGTGGCGATGCCCGCGATCGCGTCGGGAAACAGGCTCGCGCGGGCGGCGGCACCGACGTCCAGGATCATGTCCCCGATCGCCACGCCACCGCGCGGGGCATCTCCGTCGACGCCGAACACGCCGTGCGGCAGGTTCTGCAACGGGAAGTCACCGCCCGGCGTGTCGGCGGACGGGACCCAGCTGCGGCGGGCCGGGTCGTGCGTGGCGTTCAGGGTATTGCTGGTCATCATGTCCTCAAGCCCCAAGGCGACTCGGTGGGCATCCGCGCCGCAGACCCTGCGGCGAGACGATCGAGCCATGTGATAGTCGCATGCCCCCGTATCGCGCTACATGGACGATGGTCGCAGGTCGGGCGGGCTACCCGCCGGCGGGCACGATCTTGTCGTGGATCAGGGCGTCCGTTCCGGCCTGCGTGCGCGGACGGGTTGGAACCCTTTCAACCACCGTCCATAGTCATTCAATGCTCGATGTCCTGACCGCGCCCGCCACTCCCCTCGTCCACCGCCGCGAGGCATATCGGCCGCCCGAATGGCTGGTGCCGCAGGTGACGCTGGACTTCGCGCTCGATCCGGTCGCGACGCGGGTCCGCGCCCGGCTGGAGGTGACGCGGGGGCAGGGAAGCGGGCCGCTGCGACTTGACGGCGGCGGGCAACACCCGCTGGCCGTGCTGGTCGACGGCGTCGCGGTGAACGACTGGGCGATGGAGGGCGACACGCTCGTCATCCCGCTCACCGGCGAGGCGCATGTGATCGAGACGGAGGTGGAGATCGCGCCCGAGCGCAACACGCAGTTGATGGGGCTGTACGCGTCGGGCGGCAACCTGTGCACGCAATGCGAGGCTGAGGGCTTCCGCCGCATCACCTTCTTCCCCGACCGGCCCGACGTGCTGAGCGTCTACCGCGTGCGGATGAGCGCGGAGGCGGAGCGGTTCCCGATCCTGCTCGCCAACGGCGATCCGGTCGCGCACGGCACGCTCGACGATGGCCGCCACTGGGCCGAGTGGCACGATCCGTTCCCCAAGCCGTCCTACCTCTTCGCGCTGGTCGCGGGCGACCTCGCCGCCAATCGCGACACCTTCACCACCGCGTCCGGCCGCAAGGTGCGGCTTGCGATCTGGGTGCGCGAGGCGGACCTGCCGCGCACCACCCATGCGCTCCACGCGCTGAAGCTCGCGATGGCGTGGGACGAGCGCGTCTATGGCCGCGAATACGACCTCGACGTGTTCAACATCGTCGCGGTCGACGATTTCAACTTCGGCGCGATGGAGAACAAGGGGCTGAACATCTTCAACAGCCGCTACATCCTCGCCGACCCCGACACCGCGACCGATTACGATTACGACGCGATCGCCGCCGTCGTCGCGCACGAATATTTCCACAATTGGTCGGGCGACCGGATCACCTGCCGGGACTGGTTTCAGCTCTCGCTGAAGGAAGGTTTCACCGTCTATCGCGACCAGGGCTTTTCCGCCGACCAGGGCAGCGCCGCGGTCAAGCGGATCGAGGACGTGCGCGGGCTTCGCGCGGCGCAGTTTCCGGAAGACGCCGGCCCGCTCGCCCACCCGGTGCGCCCCGACGCGTACCAAGAGATCAGCAACTTCTACACCGCCACCATCTACAACAAGGGCGCGGAGCTGATCCGGATGATGGCGGCGATCGTCGGGCCCGAGCGGTTCCGCGCCGCAACCGACCTGTATTTCGACCGCTTCGACGGCACCGCCGCCACTTGCGAGGATTACGTCGCCTGCATGGAGGAGGCGGGCGGCGTCGACCTGTCCCGCTTCCGCCGCTGGTATGGGCAGGCGGGCACGCCGCGCGTTGCGGTTGCTTTGGATCACGAAACGGGTGGCGGGCGGGCGACGATCCGCCTCGCACAGCGCACGCTGCCGACGCCGGGCCAGCCCGACAAGCTGCCGCTCGTCCTGCCGCTGCGGATGAAGCTGTTCGGGGCCGAGACCGGCCGGGCACTCACCGACGAGCGGCTGGTGCTGTTCGAGGACGAGGCGGCCGAGATCACGTTTGCGGACGTGACCGAGCGCCCCGTGCTGTCGATCAACCGCGGCTTCTCCGCTCCCGTCATCATCGAGAGCGACCGGGCGGCGGCGGACCTCGCCTTCCTGTCCGCGCACGACGACGATCCCTTCGCGCGCTACGAGGCGATGCAGCAGTTGATGCTCGACACGCTGGTCGCGGGCGCGGTCGAGGGGCGGGCCGACCACGCGGCGGTGATCGACGCGGTGGCGCACACGCTGGGTGACCCGCATCTCGATCCGGCGTTCGTCGCGGAGGCGGTGCTGCTGCCGTCCGAGAGCTTCGTCGGCGACCAGATGGCGACGGTCGATCCCGACGCGATCTTCCGTGCGCGCGAGGCGCTGCGCCGCGATCTCGGCCGGCGGCTGGATGCGCACTGGCGGGCGGTCTGCGCGCCGTCGACGGAGCCGTACGCCTACACGCCAGAGGGCAAGGGCAAGCGCCGGCTGCGCAGCGTCGCGCTCGGCTATCTTGCGGCGAGCGGCGCCGCGGATGCGCCCGCCATCGCGTTCCGCCAGTTCGAGGGCGCGGACAACATGACCGACCGGCAGGGTGCGCTGTCCGTCCTCGCGGCGGGCACGTCGGACCTGCGCGAGGCGGCACTCGATATCTTCTACAACCGCTATGCCGACAATGTGCTGGTGCTCGACAAATGGTTCCAGACGCAGGCGCTGTCCCCGCGCGACGACACGGTGGCGCGGGTGGCGGCGCTCGCGGAGCACCCTGACTTCACGCTCGCCAATCCCAATCGCGCGCGCAGTCTGGTGGGCGCGTTCGGCGTCAACCAGCGGGCGTTCAACGCGCCCGACGGCGGCGGCTACCGCTTCCTCGCCGACCAGCTGATCGCGCTCGACCGCCTGAACCCGCAGACCGCCGCCAAGCTGTTGCCGCCGCTCGCACGCTGGCGGCGGTTCGACGAGGGTCGGGCGGGGCTGATGCGTGGCGAGCTGGAGCGGATCGTGGGGACGCCGGGGCTGTCGAAGGACCTGTTCGAGCAGGCGTCGAAGAGTTTGGAGGGATAGCGAGGCCAGCCGCAGCGGACCCTATGCCGCGTCTGCCCGGCGCGCCTTCCTGACGTCCGGCAGGCGCCACCAGGGCGTCGCGGGGCTGAGGTGATGCTCGTGGTGATAGGCGCCGAAGTGGAAGCAGGTCATCAGCGAGGCGAGCGGCGACAGCGCGCTGCTGCGGGCGTTGTGGCGGTCGGCGAACGGTTCTTCGTCGTGGCGATGGGGAAGGTAGGTCCCGAACAGGAAGAGCTGCGCGAGCGCCAGCAGCGCCGGCACCGCCCAGAAGGCGACGATGTTCGCAAGCGACGCACCCGCCAGCATGTAGACGACCGCCGCCGCGGTGATCCGCAGGATCTGCCCGTGCGTGTAATAGTTGCGGAAGAAGCTGGCGAACCACGGCAGGGCCCGGCGGGGCGCGGCGGCGTGAAAATCGGGATCGCTCGCCGTTCCCGGCGCCGCGTGATGCGCATGGTGCTTGGGCAGCAGCGCCGCATAGGACAGCGCCGCATAGGCGGCCAGGCACATCGTCCCGATGATTGCGTTCGCGCGCCGGCGGCCGGGAACGAGCGAGCCGTGCATGCAATCGTGCGCGACGATGAACAACCCGGTGCTGAGCCACGCCTGCAGCAGGATCAGCCCGCAGGCGAGCGGCGCGGTCGCGAGGCTCCACCGCCAGAAGAAGATGCCGCCGACATGCACGGCCAGCCAGCCGCCGCCGATCGCCCCCACCAGGACGAGGCCGTGGCGCGTGTCGCGGCGGGCGGCGATCACCGCGCCACCCGGTCGGCCAACCGGCGCTTCAGCCGGACAGGATCGGGCGCCAGGAGGAAGCCGAAGCTGACGCCGCCCTCCTTGCCCTTCACCGCATGGTGCAGCCGGTGCGCCTGCAGCAGCCGCTTGGCATAGCCCCGTCGCGGCACCCAGCGCATGCCGAACCGCTGGTGGACCAGCATGTCGTGGACGAACGCATAGATGCCGCCGTACAGCGTGATCCCCATCGCCATCCACCAGAGCGCTGGCCACCACATGCCGGCGATGAACAGGCCGACGACGACGATCGAGAAGGTCGCCGCATACAGGTCGTTCTTTTCGAAGGCGCCGTCATGTGGCTCGTGATGCGAGCGGTGCCAGCCCCAGCCCCAGCCATGCATGACGTATTTGTGGGTCGCCCAAGCGAAGAATTCCATGAACACGACCATCCCGCCCATCAACGCCATCTTCTCGGACCAGGTCATGCGTCACCTCAAATAGTTCGTCGACGGGCGTTCGCGGTGGCCGACGCTCAGGCTTCCTTTCGGCACGGCCGACAACGATCGGCTCGGGTGGACGGACCCACTCCTCGTCGCCCCGCCTTGCGCCGGAGTCCCGCTTCAATGACCGTAGAAGGAACAGCCGCCTCGACTCAAGGCCGGGGTGACGGCGAATTGACCCATAGCACATTGTTCCGGAGCTGCGGCGTCACCCTGAGTTCCTGAGCGCGGTCGCGATCGCGTTGATCGACAGCAGGATGCCCTCGCCGATCCGCTCGTCCTCCTCGCCCGCGCGGCGGCGCTTGATG
The DNA here is from genome assembly GCF_964237335.1 of uncultured Sphingomonas sp. NCBI lineage: Bacteria > Pseudomonadati > Pseudomonadota > Alphaproteobacteria > Sphingomonadales > Sphingomonadaceae > Sphingomonas > uncultured Sphingomonas sp. The sequence goes on along the minus strand of NZ_CAXSHM010000005.1, from coordinate 122,467 downwards.
AGCTCGATCTGGAGGAGGTTGAGCGGCTCGATATACGGCAGGCGCAGCCGGATCGAGGCTTCCAGCGCCGGGCTGCGCTCCAGCAACCGCGATTGGCCCGTCGTCGCCAGCAGGCCGTCGTGCGCCAGGCTCCACCCCTCGCGGATGCGGCCGAACATCGTGTCGGCGAGGCTGCGGTCCTCCACCAGCGCGGCGTAGCGCGCGGCGATCCCCATGTCGGACTTGGCGAGCACCTGTTCCATGTTGGCAAGGCTTGCGGCGAAGAACGGCCAAGCCTGCGCCATCTCGGCGAGCAGGCCCTTGTCGTCGAAGCCGGCGAGCGCCTGGCCGACGCCGTACCAGCCCGGCAGCATCACCCGCGCTTGCGCCCAGCTGAACACCCAGGGGATGGCGCGCAGGTCCTCGATCCGGTCGGACTTCGTCCGGCTGGCGGGGCGGCTGCCGATCTTGAGACCGGCGATCTCCGCGATCGGCGTCATCTGGCGGAAGAAGGTGCGGAAGCCGCGGTCGTCGGTGCCTTCTCCGGTGCCGCCATAGACGAGGTCGCGATAGGCGGCGAAGGCGCCCGCCGACAGCCGGTCCATCGCCGCGCCGAAGCGGGCGGCGTCGGCGGGGGACAGCGGCGGCGGCTCCAGGCTGGCGAGCAGGGTGGCGGACGCCATCGCCTCCAGATTGGCCGCGGCGCTTTCCCGCGTGCCGTATTTGGCGGCGATCACCTCGCCCTGTTCGGTGATGCGGATGCGGCCCTGCACCGTGCCGGGCGGCTGCGCGCGGATCGCGGCGAACGACGATCCGCCGCCGCGCCCCACCGCGCCGCCGCGCCCGTGGAACAACTGCATCGCGACACCGGCAGCCTCGAACACCGGCGCGAGCGCGGTGGAGGCGACCGACAGGCTCCAGGTGGATGTGAGGTAACCGCCGTCCTTGTTCGAGTCGGAATAGCCGATCATTACTTCCTGATGACCGCGCGCGGCCGCGATCGCCGCCACCTCGGGCAGGGCGAACCAGTCGGCCATGATCGCGGGCGCGGCTTCCAGATCGCCGATCGTCTCGAACAGCGGCACGGCCATGATGGCGGCAGTAGGCGTGTCGCCGGCGCGGTACAGCCCCGCCTCGCGCAGCATCAAATTGACCTCCAGCAGGTCCGACACCGACCGCGTCATCGAGACGACGTACTGGCGGATGCAGGCGGGGCCGTAGCGCGCGTGCGCCTGCGCGGCGGCGCGGACGATCGCGAGCTCGGACGCGGTCTCCTCGCCATAGGCCGCGAACGGGCTGGCGAGCGGCCGCGCGCCGGCGAGCTCGCGCCGCAGCAGCGCGACGCGGGCGGGCTCGTCCAGCGACAGATAATCCGCCTCCACGCCAGCAACGGCCAGAAGCTCGGCGACGACGCGTTCGTGGACTGCGCTGTTCTGGCGCAGGTCGAGCGTGGCGAGGTGGAAGCCGAACGTGTCGACCGCGCGGATCAGCCGGCCGAGCGCGCCGCCGCTGCCCAGGATGTCGCCCGACTGGCCCAACCCCCGCGCGATGCAGGCGAGGTCGGCGCGGAAGGCGGCGGGATCGGGGTAAGGCTCGCCCGCCAGCGCGCCCGGCCGCGGCGCGGGTCGGCCGATGAGCTGGCGGAAGGTGGCCGCGAGCCGGGCGTAGACGCCCGACAGCGCGCGGCGATAAGGCTCGTCGGCGCGGCTCGGCGCCGCATCGCCGCTCGCGTCGGCCAGCCGCTGCACGGCCGGATCGACCGGTGTCGCGCTGCTGGAGATCGACAATTCCGCGCCCAACGTGTGGACGCCGGCCATATAGTGGAGCAGCACCGTCTCACACGCCCGCGACAGCGCGTGCGCCAGGCTGTCGGCGGTGACGAACGGGTTGCCGTCACGGTCTCCGCCGATCCAGCTACCGGGCCGCAGGAACACCGGGCACCGCTCACCAAGCGCGCGGTCCCACCGCTGATAGAGCGCCGGCAGTTCGGGCAGCAGCACGTCCGCGAGATAGGACAGCGCCGTCTCCACCTCGTCGGCGACGCCCAGCCGCTCGGGCCGGAGCACGCGCGTCTGCCACAGCAGCGCGATCTGGCGCGCGATCGCCTCGTCCAGCGGATCGCCGTCCGCGCTCGCCTCCGCACTCCGATCGCGCAGCGCCATCAGCTCGGCGATGCGGTTGCGGTGGTCGATCATGCTCTTGCGCCTGACTTCCGTCGGGTGGGCGGTGAGCACCGGAACCACGAGCGCGCGGGCGAGCAGGCCGGTCACGGCGGCGCGGTCGATCCCTTCCCCCGCCAGCCGCTCGGCGGCCGCGGCGAGCGTCGCGCCCGGCTCGGCGGCGATCCCCTGCCGGTCTTCGGCGAGGTTGGCGAGCATCGAGAACAGCATGAAGCCGCGCGTGAAGGCGATCGTCTCGTCGAGGCTTAGCGAGTCTAGCCCGAGCAGGTCAGGCGTCGGATCTCGGGCCGTGCCGTGCGCGTCGGCGGCGCCACGGTGGCGATCGACGGAGGCGGCGCGGATCGCCTCGATGCGCGTGAACAACGCCTCGCCGCCATAGAAGCGGATCACGTCGCCCAGCAGCGAGCCGAGATAGCGGACGTCGGGGTTGTTGGCGATTGAGGGCAGCGGAGCGGAGGATGGGGAGACCATGGCCGCGATGCTGCGACGCAGGAACGCACGGGTCAAACGAAACCCGTCGCCACCGTCGTCAGGGCATCCACCTTCAGGGCGTCTTCGTCGCCGTCTTTGCCACATGGAGCTCGTTGGAGGTGACGGTGCCGTCCTTGTTGAGGTCGTTGGCGTCGAACCGCGCCATCATGCCTTGGCTGAACTCCTGCGCGCTCACCCGCCCATCGTGGTCCTTGTCGAGCGACATGATCGCGGGATCGTTCGGCTGCGGCAGCTCATCGGGCGTGAGGTAATCGTCGCCGTTGCGGTCGAGCCGGCGGAATCTGCGCTCCACAAGCGCACCGTAATCGACGCGCGACGTCACCGCTGGCGGGACGTAATGTTTGGCGGCTTCGGCATAGGCGGCCTTCTGCTGCTTGGTCGGGCCGCCGCAGCCCGCGAGCGACGCCGCGACCATGATCGCTCCTGTTCGTCCGACCCTCATCCTCATCCCCACGCCGTCACGCTTCCAGCTCGACGTCCCAATAGAGCCAGTCGCGCCAGGTTGCATGCATATAGTTGGGGGGGAAACGGCGGCCATGTTCCTGCAACTGCCAGTTTGTGGGACGGATTGCCGCGACCTGCAGCGGCATGCGCGCCTGTTTGGGGGTGCGGCCCCCCTTTTTCAGGTTGCACGGCGCGCAGGCGGTGACGACATTTTCCCAGGTCGTGCGGCCGCCTTGCGCGCGCGGGATGACATGGTCGAACGTCAGGTCGCGGCCGTGGCCGCAATATTGGCAGGTGAAACTGTCGCGCAGGAACAGGTTGAACCGGGTGAAGGCGGGAAATTGCGACGGCCGGACGTATTGCTTCAGCGCGATGACCGACGGCAGCTTCAGGCTGGCGGTCGGGCTCCTGACGGTGCGCTCGTAATGCGCGACGATGTCGACTCGGTCGAGGAACACCGCCTTCACCGCGGTCTGCCACGGCCAGATGCTGAGCGGATAATAGGACAGCGGCGTGAAATCGGCGTTGAGGACCAGTGCGGGGCAACTGTCCGGATGACGCATCAGATCGGGATGGAACACGCGCGACGACTCCGCCTGCTGCCAACGAGCATAATGAGGCGGCCGTCGCCGACCGCGATGACGCCATTATGACTGCACAGCCGTCGATCCCGGGTCAAGCCCCGGGTCGAGCCTTGCCTGCTCGGCTTGCCGCAACGGTGGTCACCCGCTTCGCGCCGAGCCCCACCGGCCGGCTGCATCTGGGCCATGCGGCGTCGGCGATCCGGGCGCATGATCTGGCACGCGCGGCCGATGGCCGTTTCCTGCTCAGGATCGAGGACATCGACGGGACGCGCAGCCGGCCCGAGTTCGTCGACGCGATCGCCGAGGATCTCGCGTGGCTGGGGCTGGCGTGGGACGGACCGGTCTGGCGGCAGTTGGCGCGTCTGGATGCCTATGCCGGGACGCTGGCGCAGTTGCGCGGGATGGGGCTGCTCTATCCGTGTTTCTGCACCCGCGCGGCGATCGCGCGCGAAGTGGCCGCCAGTGCCTCCGCTCCGCACGCGGGCGATGGCGAGCCGCTTTACCCGGGCACCTGCCGCTCGCTGACCCTGTCCGACCGCGCTGCACGGATCGGAGAGCCGCATGCCTGGCGGCTCGACATGGGAGCCGCGATCGCCGCGTCCGGTCCGCTAGCGTGGCACGACGCGCATGTCGGGTGGATCGCGGCCGATCCGGCAAGCCACGGCGATGTGGTGCTCGCGCGGAAGGACGCGCCGGCGAGCTATCATCTGGCGGTGACGGTGGACGACGCGTCGCAGGGCGTGACCGATGTGGTCAGGGGAGAGGACCTGTTCGCCGCGACGCACGTCCACCGCCTGCTCCAGGCGCTGCTCGGCCTGCCGACGCCGCATTATCATCACCATCCGCTACTGCTCGGCCCCGACGGGCGGCGGCTCGCAAAGCGGAACGGCGCGCCGACGCTGGCGGCGATGCGCGCGGCGGGCGCGGATGGGCGGGAAATCGCCGACTTGTTGCGGCAAGGCAACCTGCCTGCTGGATTCGGCGTCAGAACGGATTAGATTGCGGACATGACAACGATCCTCGTCATCGCCCTGGTCGGTCTGATGATCGCCACCGTCGTCGCGCTGGTACGCGGCATCGTCGCCTTCCTGCAGGAGGGTACCGCACAGGTGCGGGACGGGCAGGGTCCGACCACGGCGGCGCTCAAGTCGAACAGGATGATGCAATCGCGCATCATGTTCCAAGCCGGCGCGATCCTGGTCGTGGTGCTGATCCTGTTCGCGGCGGGGCGAACCTGAGCCGATCGGGAAGCGTCCGATGGTTAAACTGAACCGCATCTATACGCGCACCGGCGATACGGGCACCAGCGGACTGGTGGATGGGTCGCGCGCGCCCAAGTCCGACCCACGCTTCGCCGCGATGGGCGATGTGGACGAGGCGAACAGCGCGATCGGGGTCGCGATTCCGTTCGCTGGTGCGCTCGCGCCTGATCTGGCGCGCATCCAGAACGATCTGTTCGATCTTGGCGCCGACCTGGCGACCCCGATCGGCATCGACGGCGCGCTCCGGATCGTGCCCGCGCAGGTGGAGCGGCTGGAGCGTGAGATCGACGCGATGAACGTCGCACTGGCGCCCCTGACAAGCTTCATCCTGCCCGCTGGCCCCTCCGCGCCGTTGCACCTGGCGCGCGCGATCGTGCGGCGGGCGGAGCGGTCGGTGGTGGCGCTGGGTGACGAGGCGTCCGCGCCAGCGCGAGCCTATGTCAATCGTCTGTCGGACTGGCTGTTCGTCGCGGCGCGCGTCGTGAACCAAACGGGCGGCGGCGACGTTCTATGGGTACCCGGCGGCGAGCGTTGACGCTGGACAAGTCGGGTTCGAACGAGGGAGGGCGCGATGTCCGTGCATCAGGCAGTTGAACCGACCGATAACCACAGCATATTGGCCAAGTTGTTCGCGCGCACCCGCGCGCTGAGCCTCGCGCTCGCGGTGCCGCTGTCGGACGCCGACGCCACCGTCCAGTCGATGGACGACGCCTCCCCCGCCAAATGGCATCTGGCGCACACGACCTGGTTCTTCGAAACGTTCGTGCTGCGCGATCACGTCGCGGCCTATCGGCGTCACGACGACCGCTGGCCGTTCCTGTTCAACAGCTATTACGAGGCGGAAGGGAAGCGGCATGCACGCGGCCGGCGCGGGATGGTGACGCGCCCGACGCTCGACGAGGTCCGTGCCTATCGCGCGCACGTCGATGCCGCGATGTCGGCCGCGCTGCTCAGCCTGCCTGCGGCCGCGCTCGCACTGGTCGAGCTGGGCTGTCATCACGAGCAGCAGCATCAGGAACTGCTCGTCACCGACATCCTGCACCTGTTTTCCGAGAACCCGCTGGAGCCCGCTTTATGGCCCGCCGCGCGTAAGCAGCCCGTCGCGATGCCCGGCCCGATCGGCTGGATCGAGCATGACGGCGGGCTGGTCGAGACCGGCCATGCTGGCGGCCTGTTCTCATTCGATTGCGAGGGGCCGCGCCACGCCGAGTTGCTCCACCCCCATGCGATCGCTGACCGCACCGTCACCAACGGCGAGTGGGCGGCGTTCGTCGCGGACGGCGGCTATCGTGAGCCGCGCCACTGGCTCGCCGATGGCTGGGCCTGGGTGCAGGCCGAGCGGATCGCCGCGCCGATGTACTGGGAACATCGTGATGGCGGCTGGACCCGCTTCGGGCTCGACGGCCGCCGCGCGATCGATCCCGCCGCGCCGGTGACGCACGTCAGCTTCTACGAGGCGGACGCCTATGCCGCCTGGGCCGGCGCGCGCCTGCCGACGGAAGCGGAGTGGGAGGCAGCGGCGCAAGCGCATGACCCCGCCGGCGGCAACCAGACGGACACGGCCGGTCCGGTCGAACCGCGACCGTCGTCCGGTGGCCCGGCCTTCTTCGGCGACGTGTGGGAGTGGACCGGCAGCGCGTACCGGCCCTATCCCGGCTTCCGCGCGGTCGATGGCGCGGTGGGCGAATACAACGGCAAGTTCATGAGCGGCCAGTTCGTATTGCGCGGCGGTTCCTGCGCCACGCCGCGCGGCCACGCGCGCGCGAGCTACCGCAACTTCTTCTACCCCCATCAGCGCTGGCAGTTCACCGGCGTCCGGCTCGCGAAGGACCTGTAGCCGATGCTGAAGCCCGAGATCGAGGACGGCCAGCAATCGCTCGCCGACCCGCAGTTCCGCGCCGACGTGCTGGCCGGCCTCGCCAGGCGGCCGCGCGCGATCCCGGCGCGCTGGTTCTACGACCGGCGCGGTTCCGAGCTGTTCGAGGCGATCACCGACCTGCCCGAATATTATCCCACCCGGACGGAGGCGGGCATCCTGGCCACGATCGGGCCGGAGCTTGCCGGGCTGGTCGGTGCGGGCCGGGCGGTGGTGGAGTTCGGATCGGGCTCGTCCGCCAAGACGCCGCTGCTGCTGCGCGCGGTCAATCCGTCCGCCTATGTGCCGATCGACATCTCCGGCGAGTTCCTGCGCGCCTCGACGCAAGGCTTGTGCGCGGATTTTCCCGAGCTGCTGGTGCTGCCGATGGAGGCGGACTTCATGCGGCCGCTGACGTTGCCGCGCACGATCGGCGGGGCGCCCAAGCTCGGCTTCTTCCCGGGCTCGACGATCGGCAACATGATACCGCTCGCCGCGGTCGATCTGCTGCGGGCGATGCGCGCGTCGCTCGGCGAGGGATCGATGCTGCTGATCGGCATGGACAGGATCAAGGGTGAGGACGTGCTCGTCCCCGCTTACGATGACGCAGCCGGCGTGACGGCGGCGTTCAACCTCAACCTGCTGGAGCGGATCAACCGCGAACTCGACGGCACGGTGCCGGTGGCCGCATTCCGCCACCGTGCGATCTGGAACGACGATCGCGCGCGGATCGAGATGCATCTGGAAGCGGCACGCAACCTGGATTTCAGTGTCGACGGCCGCTCGTTCACGATGGCGGCGGGTGACACGATCCACACGGAGAACAGCCACAAGTACGGCGCGCGCGACGCCCGCATCCTGCTCCGGTCCGGCGGATGGACGCCGGTGCACGAATGGACGGACGCGGACGGACGGTTTGCGGTGATCCTGGCCGAGGCGCAGGCGGAACGGCCGGCGCCATAGTAGTACGGGAGCGGTCTTGCGATCCGCCCCCGCCATGCCTCAGCGATACCGCCAACCGCCGCCGTCGTGGAAGCGGTTGTGGTAGTAGCGGTGGCCGTCCCAATAGCCGCGCCCGGGATAGAAGTTGCCGACCACCAGAACTGGACCGCCCGGGCCGTATCCGCGCCCGTATCCGCGCCCGTTGGGGAAGCAGCGGCCGTAGGGACCGCGATGAAACCCGGGGCCGCAGCCCTGCGCCGCATCGGCCGGTGCCGTCGCGGTCATCAGCGTGCCGGCCGCCAGTGCCGCCAAGAGCATAATCTTCATGCTACTCTCCATGATTACCCGTCCGGGGGTCCCGAACAGTCGCTAAACGCAGATCAACCGATCCGGGCGCAGCCGCGCGCACAAAAATCGCGGCGGCTGGCGGCGGCCATGCTCCTTCGGTAGAGGCCGGGCAGAGGAGAGACGAATGCAGACGATCGGCGTCATCGGGGCGGGGCAGATGGGCGCGGGGATCGCGCAGGTGTCGGCGCAGGCGGGATACACGGTCCTGCTCGCCGACGTCGGTCGCGCGCAGGCGGAGAAGGGCAAGGCGGGGATCGCCAAGCTGCTCGACCGCGCCGTGACCAAGGAGAAGATCACCGGCGAGGCGCGCGACGCGGCGCTGGGCCTGATCGAGCCGGTGGACGACGTCGCGGCGATGGGCGGCTGCACGCTGGTGATCGAGGCGGCGACCGAGCGGGAGGCGATCAAGCGCCAGATCTTCGAGCAGGTCGGCAAGGTGCTGGGTATCGACGCGGTGCTCGCGTCCAACACCTCGTCGATCCCGATCACGCGGCTGGCGCAGGCGTCGCCCGATCCAGCGCGGTTCGTCGGCGTCCACTTCTTCAATCCCGTGCCCGTTATGGGCCTGATCGAGCTGATCCGCGGCCTCGCGACCAGCGACGCGACGGTCGCCCGCGTCGAGGCCTATGCGCAGACGCTAGGCAAGCGGGTGGTCCACGCCAACGACGCGCCGGGCTTCATCGTCAACCGCGTGCTGATGCCGTTGCTGAACGAGGCCTGTTTCGCGTTGGGCGAGGGGGTGGCATCTATCGCCGACATCGACGCCGCGGTCACGTTGGGGCTGAACCATCCGATGGGGCCGCTGACGCTCGCCGATTTCGTCGGGCTCGACACCTGCCTGGAGATCACGCGCGTGCTGTTCGAGGGAACGGGCGATCCCAAGTTCCGGCCCGCGCCGCTGCTGGTCAAGTACGTCGAGGCGGGCTGGTTCGGTCGCAAGACCGGGCGCGGCTTCTACGATTACTCGGGCGCGGAACCGGTGCCGACCCGCTAGCGCGCGGGCGCAGCCGTGATATGCTCGTCGACATGGGGTACGATCAGGAGGTGGGCGTGATGATGAAGATGGTGATGGTGGCCGCGATGCTGGCCGGGGCCGGAGTGGCGGCGCCGGCGTCGGCGGCGGACAATGCGATGCAGGCGTGCGGCGCCAAATACCAGGCGGCCAAGGCGGGCAAGACGCTGCCGGCGGGCCAGACCTGGCCGCAGTTCCTGGCCGCCTGCCGCGGGACGTTGCCCAAGACGGCGACCGCCACGCCCGCGCTCGCGTCCGCAGCGAAGCCGGCCGTTTCTGTGCCAGCCAAGGCGGCCGCCGCTCCCAAGGTCGCCGGTCAGCTGAGCCCGGCGCAGGTCGCCTCGCGCTCGCGCCTGACGCAATGTTCGAAGAACTATCAGGCGGACAAGGCCGCAGGCAAGCTGGCGGGGCAGACCTGGCCCAAATACTACAGCGCCTGCAACACGCGCCTGAAGGCTTGACCGCGACGACTTGAACGGAACGTCTCGGGAACCGATATGGGCGTGACAGGTTACACTGTCACGTGACGGCGAGTATTGCCGTTCTCCGCGTATCGGGAGACACGCTCATGAAGACTTTGGTGATCGCGACCGCGATCCTGGCGGCTGGTGCCGGACTGACCGGCTGCGCGGATGATTATGGCTACGGCGGACCCGCCGTCGGCTACGGCTATGCGGGCGGTGGCTATGGCGACGTCGGTTACGGCGGCGGATATGGAGCGTATGGCGACGGTTATGCCGGCGGGTACGGTTACGGTGACTATTATGATGGGGCCTATGGTTCGCCCTATTGGGGCTGGAACGATGGCTTCTATTATCCCGGTGCCGGCATCTATGTGTACGATCAGTATCGCCGGCCGTACCGGTGGAACGGCAACCAGCAGCGTTACTGGCAGGGCCGGCAGAACGGCTGGCGCGGTCAACGCGGCGGGGCGAATTGGGGCGGCTTCAACCGTGGCGGCAACTATGCCGGCGGCCAGGGTGCCGGGCGCAATTTTGGCAACACCGGCGGCAACCAGACCTTCTCGCGTCCTAACGGCGGACCGGGCGGACAGGGTTTCGGCTATCGCGGCGGCCAAGGTAGCCAACCGGGCGCCTTCGCGCGCGGCGGTCAGCCCGGCCAGCCCGCGTTCGGCCGTGGTCCGGGTGGACAGCCCGGGTTCCAGGGCGCGCGGGCACCTGTCGCCAACGGTGGTGGCCAGCATGGCGGCGGCGCCAATCGCGGCGGCGGCGGTGGGCATGGTGGCGGCCATGGCGGCGGTGGGCACCCGACCGAACACCGCTGACGGCTAAGGCCGCTCGTAACCGGCAAACAAAACGGGCATCCTGCTTAAGGCAGGGTGCCCGTTTGCTATTCCGGGCGCCGCGTCCGGATCATGCCGCTGGCGAGGAAGCTCATCACCGGCACGTCGTCCTGATTGAGCACGGTGGTGCGGCTGCGCGTGATGCCCATCTCCGGCCGGCTGGCGGAGCGTCGCGCGGACAGCAGCTCGGTCTCGCAGCGCAGCGTGTCGCCGGGGAAGACGGGGGTCAGCCAGCGCAACTCGTCGATCCCCGGTGAGCCCAGGCTCTGCTGGCCGACCTCGGCGAAATGCGCGACCAGCATCGCCATCGTCATCGCGCAGGTATGCCAGCCGCTCGCCGCCAGCCGCCCGAAATGCGTCCGCGCCGCCGCCTCATCGGACAGGTGGAACGGCTGGGGATCATAGGCGCGGGAAAAGGCCACCGCCTCTTCGCGCGTCACGCGATAGGCGCCGAACGCCGCGCGCTCGCCGACGATCAGATCCTCGAACCAGCGGCCTGGCCTGGCGTCGGTCACTGGCTGCGCACCAGCACGGCACGGAACGGCGCGTCACTGCCGTCCAGCGCTTTCCCGTCGAGGGCGCGCCCCGGCGGCAAGCCGATCAGGTCGCGCACCAGCGGTGCTACGTCGACATTGTCGAACGGCGCGAGCCGGCGGCCGGCGGCGAACGCCGGTCCCTCGGCGATAAACAGCGCCGCCATCTCGGGTGCGGCGTTGTCATAGCCGTGGGCACCGCCGGTCGACGGCTTGGCGGGCGCCGTGCGCTCGATCAGCCAGCCGGTGTCGGCAAGGCAGAGATACGGCTCGACCAGCGGATTGGCGCCGAAATGCAGGCGCGCCGGGATCTCCGCCTTGCGCCAGCAGCGGACGTGCGGGTGTGCGCCGAGCAGTCGCGCCTCCAGCGCCGCTTCATGCCCCGGCACCGCCGCCAGGCTGGCGAACGGGCCGGTGTCCTCTACGCGATAGTCGGCCGGATCGGCGAGCCGGTCCAGCGCCACCGTGCGCATCGACGAGGTGCCTGCCATGCCGTGATCGGCGACGATCACCAGGTTCGCCGCTTGGCCGAGCTGCGACAGGCCGTCGACCAGCATCCCGATCGACCGGTCGACGTCCGCCACCGCCGCCGTCACCTCGGGCGTGTCGGGGCCGTATCGGTGACCGGCCGTGTCCACCGTGTCGAAATAGAGCGTCACCAGTCGCGGCCGAGTCGCCGCCGGACGGCGCAGCCAGTCGATCACCGCCGCTACTCTTTGTGGCCCCGTCACCGCCTGGTTGAACTGCGCCCAATCCTCCGGCCGCGTCCCGCCGATCGCCACGCCATGGTCGCCCTTCCGCGTCGATCCCCAGGCGACGTTGGAGCCGGGCCAGAACATCGTCGCGGTGCGGATGCCCGCCTTTTCGGCGCTGACCCAGATCGGCTCGGCGGCGTTCCACCATGATGCGTCGTCGGTCTGCATCGTGAACGTGTCGGCGGAATGCGACGGATCGCGGGACCGGTCTGCGGCCGGATCAGAGAGGGGCCGTTCCATCCTGTTGCCGACGATGCCGCTGCGATCCGGCCGTAGGCCGGTCACGAGTGTCCAGTAATTGGGGAAGGTGATCGACGGGAAGGACGGTCGCATCGACGCGCGCACCCCGCGCGCGGCGAGGCCGGACAGGACCGGCGTCACGCCACGGTCGAGATAATCGGCGCGGAAGCCGTCGATCGAGATCAGGATGGTGACGGGCGCACTCGACGATGCCTGCCCGGCGGCGGCCGTGGGGACCGACACCGGAGGCGGCGGGACGAGCGGCGGGGCGGGCGCGTCCGCGGGCGGTCGCATGTCCGCCGGCGTATAGGGGAAGCATCCCGCCAGCAGCAGCGCGGCCCCCAACACGGTACCCGTCGCCTGCCATCCGCGCCTGCTGGTCATCGTCGTTCCTCGATCGCTCCGCCGCCCTATAGCCCGACCGCGAACTTGGCGAACAGCGTCCAACTGACGGGTGCGTTCCCATAGACCGGATCGAGCGCGGCGGGCTTAATATAGCCCGCGAGCGACCCGCCCAGCGCCACGCCCACCGGCCCGGCGATCGGCAGCCGATAGGCATAACCGCCCTCCGCCTTGGTGACGCGGAACGGTCGGTCGTGGAGCGGGCTCGTGACGTCGGGAAAGAGCTCGTCGTTATCGACGTTCTCGACGCGGCCGAACAGGCTGTGGTGCCGGCCGAGGTTCCAGTTCGCCTCCGCAAGCCATGCGGTCAGCGCGCGGCCGGGCAGCTTGTCCTTCACCGACCAGCCGAAGGTAGTCGCGAGGCCGCCGCCGTTCGCCTGCGGCGTCGCATATTGGACGCTGGCGGTCGTCCGCTGCTCGTTCGCGTCGGGTTCCTGCGCCTCGGGCGAGTGGAGGTGGCCGGTGCTCGCCTGCACCGCCCAATGCGGGTCGGGCGTCCAGGTCGCGCGCACGCTCCATGAATCGAGCGCGGGCGTCTCGATGTTCCAGCGGTGCTCGTCGGGCTCGCGCCCGCGAAAGGCGCTGCTCTCGAACTGCCAATGGGCGCTCGCCAGGCCGCCGGTGACGACGCCGTAGGTGATGTGCGTCGAATCGAACCAGTGGTGGCTGATCGGCGCGAGCGGCAGCAGCGCGGCCGACGCGCGGTGCATGAACGCGGACGGACCCAGCGCCGGCTCCGCCACCGGGCCGCCGTAGAGGAAGATGCTCGTCGTCCCGCCGGGCGCCAGCCGGTAGTCGGCGCGCGCGGACAGTTCCATGAACAGGTCGTGCGGGTGCTGGCGATCGACCAGCGGCACACCGTGCGCCGTCTCGCCGCTCGCGAACAGGTCGGGATAGCCGCGCTCGCCGAGCGCCGGGTCGAGGCTCATCATGCCTTTGAGTTGCAGGTGGACGCGCTCGCCCGCTTCGCGATCAGCCATCAGCATCGCCATCGAGGTGATGAAATGATCGTCGTCGCCGCGCGGCCCCGCCTGATGCGTCAGCGTCGCCCAGGCATAGCCGTGCGCCATGAGCGTCCAGTCGCCGGCCCGGAACATGTACCCGCGCATCATGCCCTCGTCGCCGGGCAGCCGCGCGGTGCCGGAGCCCTGCTGATACGCATCGCCGCCCACGCCCATCGTCATGGTGGGCATCGTCATAGCCGGCATCGACATATCGGGCGTGGCGGATGCGGGAGCGGGGGCCGGCGTAGGGGTCGGGGTGGGCGTTTGGGCCGGCGTCGGCATTGCCATGCCGGGCATGGTCTGCCCGGGCATGCTCTGCATCTGCGCCGCCGCCGGGGATGGCAGCAGCACGGCCGTGGCGAGCGCCACGGACAAGCCGTATCGTAACATCGTCAAGTCTTTCGGATCGGGGACGGACGCGGCGGCGCTTGGGCCGCCGGCGATCACCCGATCCGGGGTGGCGGCAGCGCAGGCGGGCCGGCGGTGCTCAGATCAAGCCGTGCCGGCATCGGTCGCGGCGGCCGCGTCCGGGCAGGCGCGACGGGCCGGCGCGCGGCGAGGAGGTCCGGCAGCGGCGTGCAGCCGATGCAGCGATGCTCGGCGGGTGCCGGATGGCCGTGATGGGGCGCCATGCCGGGCATCGCCGCCGCCATCACCGACGTGGACTCATGGCACGCCGCGCCCGCGGCCATGCCGGGGATCGCGCCCAAGGCGAGCATCAGAACGAGGAGGAGCCGCGCGATCACCCTTGCACGTGTACGCCCCTCGGGAAATGGGCACAACGCCCGACCCGCCGTCATCCCCGCGAAAGCGGGGACCCATCGCGCGATCGGCATCGTCACCGCAGGAGATGGGCTCCCGCTTCCGCAGGCGTAACGATTGGCGTCATACGGTCGTCGCTTATGTGAACGTGGAGCATCAGCCCGCCACCGTCGCCATGTCGATGACGAAGCGATACTTCACGTCGCTCTTCACCATCCGGTCGTAGGCGGTGTCGATCTCGTCGATCCGGATCATCTCGACGTCGGCGACGAGGTCGTGCTCGCTGCAGAAATCGAGCATCTCCTGCGTCTCGGCGATGCCGCCGATCAGCGAGCCGGCGATCGCCCGGCGCTTGAAGATCAGCGCGCCGACCGTCGGGCTGGGATGCGGATGCTCGGGAACGCCGACCAAAGTCAGCGTCCCGTCCCGCTTCAGCAGCGCGACGAACGGATCGAGGTCATGCGACGCCGCGACCGTGTCCAGGATGAAGTCGAAGCTGTTGGCATGGGTCGCCAGCGCGTCGGCATCCTTGGACACGATCAGGTCCTTGGCGCCGAGCCGCTTGGCATCATCGCGCTTGCCCGGCGAGGTGCTGAACACATACACCTCCGCGCCCATCGCGGCGGCGATCTTGACGCCCATGTGGCCGAGGCCGCCCAGCCCGACGATGCCGACCTTGCTGCCCGGCCCGACCTTCCAGTGGCGCAGCGGAGAATAGGTGGTGATGCCGGCGCACAGCAGCGGCGCGACCGCCGGCAGCGCTCCCTCCTCGTGGCTGATCTTCAGCACGAAACCCTGATCGACGACGATATGGTCGCTGTAGCCGCCGAACGTGTGCCCGCCGCTTTCCTTGTCCGGGCCGTTGTAGGTGCCGACGAAGCCGGTCGTCTCGCAGAACTGCTCCTCGCCGTCGGTGCACGATGGGCAGTGACCGCAACTGTCGACCATGCAGCCGACGCCCGCGAGATCGCCGACCTTGAAGGTCGTCACGTCGCTGCCGACCGCGCTCACGCGGCCGACGATCTCGTGGCCGGGAACGCAGGGGTAGATCGTCCCGCCCCACTCGCCACGCGCGGTGTGCAGGTCCGAATGGCAGACGCCGCAGAACAGGATGTCGATCGCGACGTCGCCCGGCAACGGATCCCGCCGCTCGAACGAGAAAGGGGCGAGCGGCGTGGTGGCCGCATGGGCGGCGTAGCCGTGGGTCTGGGTCGGCATGGAGTATTCCTCGGATCGGGTGCTGAGCTTCAAGGAAGCGAGGGGAGAACGGTCGGGAGCGCCGGACTATCCCGCCTGCCGCGGATTTCGGTGCGGCGGGTCGGTCGGGCCTGTGGGTGGCATGTCGCCGGGGCACGTCAGCCATCGGCCATTATAGGGCGCTCAGGTTTGCGATACGCGAGCCAGACAGCAGTTATTCTCGACGGGCGATCCTTCCCGTTACCCCATCTCCGAGCGGCAATTCGGGAACGAGCAATCGGGAATAGATTTCGGGAAAGCGGTTGCTCTCGACGGCTGTTGGCGCGATTTGCGTGGCGACTGTCTCGCTATGGGTTCCCAATCGGGAAGCTGATCCCTTGCCACTCTGGCGGGGTTGATTGCGGCGCGCCGTGGCAGAGGATATCCCTGATGTCGTGATGCGGAGAGGTGATGTGGCCACAGACAGCGTTAGCGAAACCTCTTTGCAGAAATGCTTTGGCTGTGGCGGCCTATTTTCTGAAATGTCGGGCACGACACATAAATATATGCTGTCCACCGCAGGTTGCTGGTCCTCATACGGCGATCTGCTGGCACGGGAGTATGAGAACCCGGCGCTTTTTGGAGCCGTCCATAGACTTACCGTTGATGCTTATGCGCTACAGCATCCGGGCGATACCAACGACCGTCGAGCTATCCAGTCGGTGTGGGTGCATTATGCGGCCCTCCAATTAGCTTTCGAGCATAAACGTCCGCTCGCGGATATTCCGCCGGTCATGCAGAAGTTGGCGGGGGGTAGTTTCCCGCCCTTGCCGACGATCCCCGCGAGATTTGCGGTTACTCACGCCGACGTGATCGCTGGTCCACTCGACAACCATTCCGCTTTGGTGGGTGATTGGGCGCGTTGCGCCTATGACGCTTGGAGCGATCTAAATCAGCCGGTCAAGGGGGCTTCTCAATCGGATAGGGCTCTGATCGCACCACGGTCGCGACTTTCCCGATATTGGATCGTTGTGAGAACCTTCGCGCAGACATATTGCGGCGCGCGAGGAGGTATGTCGCGCCATGACGCTGGACGAGCTGGGGAAACGTATCTACATCATGGGGCCGTCGAACAGCGGCAAGTCCACGCTGGCGGAGGCAATAGCGAGGGCGAAGGGTTTGGAGGTCGTTCACCTCGATCAGCTTCACCACCTCCCACATACCGATTGGGTTCCCCGGCCGGCGGACGAGTTCGCTGCGCTTCACGACGAGGCGATCACCGGCGCGCGCTGGGTGATCGAAGGCAACTACTCTCGGCTGCTACCGCAAAGGCTGGAAAAGGCGACTGGGTTCATCCTCCTTGATGTTCCTACGGCAACGAGCCTTTACCGCTATTTCCGGCGCTGCTGGTTCGAGCGCGATCGTCGCGGCGCGCTGGAGGGAGGACGCGATAGTGTGAAGTGGGATATGATCCGTCACATTGCTGCCGCGACGAGGGCCAATCGCAACCGTTACCGGACCATGGTTGAGGGTATCAGCCTGCCGAAGGTGCAGATCAATTCGACCAAAGCAATGGCAGCGTTCTACCGATCGAACGGCTTGAAGCGTTGAGCCACCGCATTCTCGTTTCTCGATCCTTTTCGGGAAAGGTAGCAGCGCTAAAGGTCGGCTATTTGAGCGGCATCGCTAAAAGCTGCCGGACCGCTCCCACCAACGTTCAGCGGTTGGCGGTCAATAAAGCAGCCTCCGGAACCGGCCCGACCGAAACATTCGATAGCCTCGTTCCCATATCTCGGCCCCGAGTCTCGGCTTGCAATGTAGGAAGGCCCGTGAAAGCCTGAACGGGCTCTTTCCCATCGCTACAGCCCTTTGCCCGCCGGGCCCGCTCGCCAGGAGCCGACGCGCAAATGCGTTTTGGTGTTACCTACTGTTACCTACTTTCCGCAACACGGCCCAAACGCGCCTTCTTCGGCAGGTTCAGTTGCCCCCTCACACATTAAACCGGAACAGCATTACGTCGCCGTCGTGGACGACGTACTCCTTGCCCTCCTGGCGCAGCTTGCCCGCGTCGCGCGCGCCCGCCTCGCCGCCAAGCGAGACATAATCGTCATAGGCCGTCGTCTCGGCGCGGATGAAGCCGCGTTCGAAGTCGGAGTGGATCGCGCCGGCGGCCTGCGGTGCCTTCGCGCCCACCGGCACCGTCCACGCGCGCGCCTCCTTCGGCCCCACGGTGAAGAAGGTGATGAGGTGCAGCAGACGATATCCGGCGCGGATCACGCGAGCGAGGCCGGTCTCCTCCAGCCCCAGCTCGGCGAGGAACTCGGCGCGCTCGTCGGCGGGCATGGTCGCGATCTCCGCCTCGATCGCGGCGGAGACGACCACCGCCTCCGCGCCCTCGGCCTTCGCCTTCTCGAACACCCGCGCCGACAGCGCGTTGCCTTGTCCCGCGTCGCCCTCGTCGACGTTGCAGACGTACAGCACCGGCTTGGCGGTGAGGAGCTGCGCCTGCGCGAACACGCGCGCTTCCTCCTCGTCCTTTGGCTTCGTCAGCCGCGCGGGCTTGCCTTCACGCAGCAGGTCGAGCGCCTGCCCCAGCACGGCCGCGCCGATCTTCGCCTCCTTGTCGCCCTGCGTCGCCTTCTTGGCGAGGTTGGGGACACGCTTCTCCAGGCTCTCGAGGTCCGACAGCATCAGCTCGGTCTCGACCGTCTCGGCGTCCGCGACCGGATCGACGCGGCCCTCGACGTGCGTCACGTCGCCGTCCTCGAAACAGCGCAGCACATGGACGATCGCGTCGACCTCGCGGATGTTGCCCAGGAACTGGTTGCCCAGCCCCTCGCCCTTGCTCGCGCCGCGGACTAGCCCGGCGATGTCGACGAAGCCGAGCTGCGTCTCCACGATCTTTGCGGAGTGCGCGATGCCGGCGAGCGCGGACAGCCGCTCGTCCGGCACCGCGACCTGGCCGACGTTGGGCTCGATGGTGCAGAAGGGATAGTTGGCGGCCTGCGCGGCGGCCGTCTCGGTCAAGGCATTGAAGAGCGTCGACTTGCCGACATTGGGCAGGCCGACGATGCCGCAGCGGAAACCCATGCGTGTCTCGTCTGATAAAAGAAGGTGATGCGACGCCTTTAAGGTGTCAGGCGGCGCTACGCCAGCATGGAGCCTGGCCGAACGTCACGCCTCCACACACGTGTTTTCCATTTATTTGCAACCCTTGCAAAAAAGTTCCGATGGTTGCTGCGGCTTTTACGAAGCGGTGCCGTCATCGTATCGGGCAGGGTGTTGGCTGCCGGTTCCTCTTTCGTGATGGAATTGACGATGCGGCGACTGGTCGGATGTTCGATGATGGCGATGGCAGCGGTAGCGGCGACGGGGATCGCTCAGCCCGCCTTCGCTTCGGATCTGTCGGTCGGCATCGTCGACCTTGCCAGCGTCGTGCCGGCATCCGCCGGCACCAGCGGCACGATGACCCGTCCGGGCACCGACCTATCGAAGTTCGGCATCGCCACGATCGGCACTCCCGCAGCCCAGGCCGACTACCGCCTCCATCCGCTGATCGCGACCTTGCCCGCCCAGCCGGGCTCTATGCTCGACAGCCAGACGGCCCGTCTGCGTCGCGGCTTCGGCGGCGCGATGGCCGATTTCTACCCGCTCGGCATCGACGGCTTCCACGTCTCGGGCGGCAGCCGGTTCTACAGCCACGGCCCGGCGCGCGCCGGCGTGGTCGATCCTCGCGGCCTCGTCGACATGCGCTACGTCACGCTGCTGTACTCGCCGCGCGCGATGCTGGCCCGTGCCAGCCGCCGCATGGCGCCCGCGCTGACATTGGGCTACACCAAGCTGATCCAGGGCGGGATGTCTCTGGGTGTCGAAGGCGGCGCGATGCTCGGCAAGTTCGACACCCTGGCCGGATCGCTCGCGCACGCGCCGCGGCTGCGCGGCGACAGCCTGAGCGACGGCGCGAGCCGGCTCAGCCAGGTCGCGCGGATGACCTTCGGCTATCATTTCTAGGAATTAATCTCCCCCGCGGCTGGCGTTCCCGGCGGCCTGAGCGGGACCGTCGGACACTCCGAGCGTTCGGGTCACGTGTACTGGACCCTCCCTGCATCGCTCGATCGCGCGCTCGCCGAGTTGGCGCCGTCGGGGGTCGACGTCAGCGGGCCGTTCGGCGAGCAGGGACTGGCTGGGCCGGACTCGGTGTCCTGGCGCATCTTCCGCAACCCAATCAGCATGTACGTCGGCGGGGTCGCGGGCGTGCTTCTCGAGCTGGGTGAGCCGCGGGTACGCCACGGCGTGTGGGACCATTCGAGCTTCCGCCGCGATCCCGCTCGCCGTCTGCGCCGCACCGGCGCGGCCGCGATGGTGACGGTGTACGGCGCGCGATCGAGCTTCGAGGCGCTGGCGGCCAGGGTCGCCAAGATGCACGAGCAGGTGAGGGGCACGACGCCGGCGGGCAAGCTCTATGCGGCCGGCGATCCCGAGCTGCTGCGCTGGGTGCAGGCGACGGCGGCCTGGACGTTCCTCGAGGCATATCGCCGCTGGGTGCGGCCGGTCGATGCGGCCGCGGCGGATCGTTATTTCGCCGAGGGCGCGCCGGGGGCGGCGCTGTACGGCGTGATCGATCCGCCACTCAGCCTGCGCGACTGGCAGGCGCTGGCCGACGCCACCGCGCCGCGACTGGAGCCCTCGTCGATCCTCCACGAACTGCTGGCGATCCTGCGCACCGCCGCGATCCTGCCGGGGCCGCTCCGATCGCTGCAGCCCGCGCTGGCGGCCGCGGCGGTGGAACTCCTCCCAGCCGATCTGCGCCACCGCCTCGGACTGGATCGCGAACGCCGTCCGACCTTGCCGGAGCGGGCGGCGCTTCGCCTGCTCGCCGCCGTGGCGGAGCGCACGCACATCCCCTCCGCGCCGTACGCCCAGGCATCGCGGCGGCTGGGGCTGGCAGGTGACCATCTGCTCCGGCACCAGGATGAGCGCGCCGCCTTCAGTCCCGCAGGCGCAGCGCCACCTCGTTCATGAAGCGCACGTCGTCACCCGCCGCCAGCCAGCCCGCCTCCGCCGCCACCGCGCCGAGCAGGTCGCTCAACGGCTCCATCTCCGTCTTGGCGAAGGGGCCGAGCACATGGCCGGTTACCCGGTCCTTGTGTCCGGGATGACCGATCCCGAGCCGGACGCGGCGGAACTCGGGTCCCAGATGCTGGTCGATCGAGCGTAGCCCGTTGTGACCCGCGAGGCCGCCCCCCACCCGCGCCTTCATCCTGAACGGCGCGAGGTCGAGCTCGTCGTGGAACACGGTCAGCGCCTCGACCCCGAGCTTGTAGAAGCGCAGCGCCTCGGCGACCGAGCGACCGCTTTCGTTCATGAACGTCGCCGGCTTCAGCAGCAGCACGCGGTCGGTGCCGATCCGCCCCTCCTGCGTCCAGCCCTGGAACTGCTTCTTCACCGCGCCGAAGTCGTGGGTGGCGGCGATCGCGTCCACGCCCATGAAGCCGATATTGTGCCGGTGCATCGCATATTGCGGCCCGGGATTGCCCAGCCCCACCCACAGCTGCATCGCCCTATCCTCAACGAGAAAGGGCGGAAGAGCGTCGCCGCTCTCCCGCCCCCGATATCGTACCGTAGAAGGCGATCAGCCGGCGTCGCCGGGCATGACCCCGGCATCCTTGGCGGCGAGCTCGGCGCCCGGCGTCTCGGCGTCCGCACCCTCGGAGCGCATCGCCGACGGGGCGACGATCGTCGCGATGGTGAAATCGCGGTCCTCGATCGCGGACGTCGCGCCGCTCGGCAGCGAGACCTCGCTGATGTGGATCGTGTCGCCGATCTCCTTGCCCGCGAGCGAAATGGATATCTCGCTGGGGATTTCGGCCGCGTCGACGACGAGTTCCAGCTCGTGGCGCACGATGTTGAGCACCGCGCCTGCCTCCAGGCCCGGCGACTGCTCCTCGTCGGTGAACACGACGGGCACCGAGACATGGACGCTGGCATGTTCGTCGATGCGCAGGAAGTCGACGTGCAGCGGCCGATCGGTGACCGGGTGGAACGCGACGTCCTTGGGCAGCGTGCGCGTGCCGGCGACGACGATCACCGAGTTCATGAAGTGCCCGGTGCCCAGCGCGCGGACGAGCGCCTTTTCCTCGAGATGGATCGAGGCCGGGGCCTGGTTGAGGCCGTAGATCACGGCGGGGACGCGGCCTGTCCGACGAAGCGCGCGGGAGGCTCCCTTGCCCACCCGCTCGCGCGTCTCGGCCGCGAGCGTCAGCTGATCGCTCATTGCGGTATTCCTTTAGACGTTGGTATGTTTCCGCCCACGCCTCCAGGGATGACCATGGCCGGAAGTGGGCGCGGGTAGCGGAAAAATGGCGGACACGCAATTATCGTAGCGACCGTCATCCCGGCCTTGAGCCGGGCTCCCGCTTGTCTCTTGCTGCGATAGAAGCGGGACCCCGGGTCAGGCCCGGGGTGACGACGTCAGTATTTCACCCGCTCCGCCCGGATGCCGAGCTTTGCCAGTTGCCGCTGGACGCTCTGCGGCCCCGCCAGATGCCCCGCGCCGACCGCGATGAACACCGTACCCGGAGTCGCCAGCCGGTTCTGGATCCACCCGGCCCAGCGTTTGTTGCGGTCGACCAGCAGCACCTTGGCGACTTCGGGCGAGTCCTTCAGGCTGTCGTTCATCTCGCGGGCCAGGGCATCGGGCTCGCCCTTCGCCCATTCGTCGACCATCGTCGCCATCTGCGGGCCGACCTTGGGCAGCTCGTCCAGCGTCGAGTCGAGGAAGCTGATCTGCGCCTTGTCCGACAGCGCGCCGAAATAGCCGATCTGCTGTTCGGCCGTCTCCAGCCCGATCACCGGCTTGTTCTGCGCCTTCGCCTCCGCGGTGATGATCGACTCGGGGCCGTTGGCGGGATCGTAGCCGAGCTTCATCAGCGGCAGGATCGACAGGTTGGTCGCCGCGAACCAAGGCTTCACCCGGTCGAACGTGCCCGCGGGCAGGCCGAGGCTGGTGACAGCATCGACGAACTGCTTGCGGCGGGCAAGCGGCAGGCGATCGGTCAGCGTCGGGCCCGTCGGCTTGGTGGCGCTGGCGGCGACGATCGCCTGCATCTTCGCAGGGTCGGGCAGCACCAGCTCGAGCACGACCTGATCCGACTTGTCGAACGCGTGGCGCACCGCCTCGTCGAACCAAGTGAGGCCGGGCTTCAGCACATGGATCGTGCCGAACAGATAGACGGTGGTCGTCGGGCTCCTGACCACCCACAGCGCGGGATCGGCGTCCTGGAGCTTGGGCGCGGGCGACGTCTGCGCGCAGGCCGGTGCGGCGGTGAGGAGGAACAGGGGAGCGAGGCGACGCAGCAGGGACACAGGGGCAGGGCCTTTCGCGGGACGGACGCGCCCGTCTAGGCGACGGTGCGACTGGGCGCCACTTGCTTGATTAGGCGACGGCCATCCGGCAAGGCCCGCGCATGTCTCCCCCCCGGCCGCTTTCCTTTCAGCGCATGATCCTCACGCTCCACGATTACTGGAGCGAGCGGGGCTGCGTCATCCTGCAGCCCTATGACATGGAGATGGGCGCGGGCACGTTCCATCCCGCCACGACGCTGCGCGCGCTGGGGCCGAACCCGTGGAACGCCGCCTTCGTCCAGCCCTGCCGCCGGCCAACCGACGGCCGCTACGGCGAGAACCCCAACCGGCTCGGCGCCTATTACCAATATCAGGTGATCCTGAAGCCCAGCCCGCCCGACCTGCAGGAACTGTACCTCGGCAGCCTCGCGGCGATCGGCGTCGACACGACGCGCCACGATATCCGCTTCGTGGAGGACGATTGGGAGAGCCCCACGCTGGGAGCCTGGGGGCTGGGCTGGGAAGTCTGGTGCGACGGGATGGAGGTGACGCAGTTCACCTATTTCCAGCAGATGGGCGGGTTCGACTGCAAGCCGGTCGCGGGCGAGCTGACCTACGGGCTCGAACGGCTGGCGATGTACATCCAGGACGTCGACAATGTGTACGACCTCGCGTTCAACGATGCGCCAAAAGGGCAAGGAGGTGTCTCTTATGGCGACGTGTTCCTGGAGAACGAGCGCGAGATGAGCCGCTGGAACTTCGAGGTCGCGGACACGGATACGCTGTTCGACGCCTTCCGCAAGGCGGCGGCAGAATGCGAGAACTGTCTGGACGCCAAGTTGCCGATCCCGGCGTACGAACAGGCGATCAAGGCCAGCCACGTCTTCAACACGTTGCAGGCACGCGGCGTGATCTCGGTGGCGGAGCGTCAGGCGTATATCGGCCGGGTCCGCGATCTGGCGAAAGGCGCGTGCGGCGCGTGGATGGAGACGAACGGGTGGGCGTCGTGACCGACGATATCATCCTCCCCGAGCTCCGCTCGGGGAGGGGGACCAGCCGAAGGCTGGTGGAGGGGCAGCCGTCGCAGACGGCGATGTTGTGTCACCGCCCCTCCACCACGCTGTGCGTGGTCCCCCTCCCCCAGCAAGCTGGGGGAGGATCAAGATCATGACCGACTTCCTCCTCGAACTCCGCTCGGAGGAGATCCCGGCGCGGATGCAGGCCCGTGCGCGGGAGGACCTCGCGCGGTTGATCGCCGCCGAGCTGGCGAAGGCCGGCCTCGCCGCGACCGACACGATCACCTACGCCACCCCGCGGCGGCTCGCGCTGATCGCGCGCGGCCTTCCCTACACGACGCCGGCCGTCAGCGAGGAGACCAAGGGCCCGCGCGCGTCCGCGCCGCCGCAGGCGCTCGAAGGCTTCCTGCGCAAGACCGGCCTCGCCCGCGACCAGCTGGTGGAGCGCCACGGCGTGCTGTTCGCGGTCGTCGAGCGGCCCGGCCGTCCCACCGCGGACGTGCTTGCCGAGGCGATCCCGGCCGTGATCCGCGCCTTTCCCTGGCCCAAGTCGATGCGCTGGGGCGCTGCCTCCACCTCGATGGAGAGCCTGCGCTGGGTCCGCCCGCTGCAGGGCATCGCCGCGCTGCTGGGCGAGGAGATCGTGCCGGTCGAGATCGCGGGCATCACCAGCGGCGCGGCGACGCTCGGCCACCGCTTCCACCATCCCGGCCCCATCACGATCGGCTCGGCCGGCGACTATGCCGCGAAGCTGCGCGCCTGCCATGTGATCGTCGACCCGGAGGAGCGCGGGACGCTCATCAGGGAGCGTGCGGGGGAACTCGCCGCCGAAGCCGGGCTGGAGCTGATCCCCGACGAGGGGCTGGTGGCGGAGAACGCCGGGCTGACCGAATGGCCGGTGCCGCTGCTCGGCCGGTTCGACCCGGCGTTCCTCGCCGTGCCGCCCGAGGTGATCCAGCTGACCGCGCGGGTGAACCAGAAGTATTTCGTGTGCCGCGACGCCGGCGGCGCCTTGGCGAACGCGTTCGTCTGCACCGCCAACATTGAGGCGATCGACGGCGGTGCTGCGATCGTCGAGGGCAACCGCAAGGTGCTCGCCGCGCGGCTGTCGGATGCACGGTTCTTCTACGAGACGGACCTCAAGGTGCCGCTGGAGGATCAGGCGACGAAGCTCGACCGGATCGTGTTCCACGAGAAGCTGGGCACGGTGTCGGACAAGGTGGAGCGCGTCGTGAAACTCGCGCGGTGGCTGGTGGAGGAGGGCGTAGTGCAATCCTCCCTGAGCTTGCTCGGGGAGGGGGACCATGCGCAGCATGGTGGAGGGGCCCGCAGCGAAGCGAAGGGTGCGTCCAGCCCCTCCACCACCAGCTTCGCTGGCGGTCCCCCTCCCCGAGACAAGCTCGGGGAGGATCGAGAAGAACTCGCCAACCTCGCCGAACGTGCCGCGCGGCTGTGCAAGGCGGACCTCGTCACCGGCATGGTGGGGGAGTTCCCGGAGCTCCAGGGCGTGATGGGCGGCTATTACGCCGCCGCCCAAGGCGAGGACCCTCGCGTCGCCGCCGCGATCCGCGACCATTACAAGCCGGTCGGCCAAGGCGACGAGGTCCCGACCGCGCCGGTTACGGTGGCGGTTAGCTTGGCGGACAAGCTGGATACCGTACTGTCCTTCTTCCACGAAGAGCTGCTGCCATCAGGATCAAAGGACCCGTTCGCACTGCGGCGTCAGGCTTTAGCGGTTCTCGCTTTGGTTACGGCTAACAGTTTACGACTTCGGTTGGAGCCGCTCCTGATATCCGAGGGCATAACCGGCGCGTTGTACCGGGCCGGGTTCAATTATGGAATAGTACGCGGGCAGTATGAGCAGGCGGCCGAAAGCGCGGGCGAGAAAGCCCGCGGAATGCCAGACGATCCACTCGACGACGAGAAGGTCCGAGCGGATTTCGAAACATTGCGAGAAGGCTTGCTTGCCCGCTCAGAGTCTGTCGCACGGGAAGTGCTTGCCTTTCTCGCCGACCGCCTCAAGGTCCAGCAACGCGAAGCCGGCGTCCGGCATGACCTGATCGACGCGGTGTTTGCGCTAGGCGGCGAGGACGATCTCGTCCGCCTGCTCGCCCGGGTGCGAGCGTTGCAGGCGTTCGTCACGACAGCCGATGGCGTCAACCTGCTCGCCGGGTACAAGCGGGCGGCGAATATCCTGAAGAAGGAGGGGTGGGCTTCTTCCCCTCTCCCTGTGGGAGAGGGGCAAGGCGCGTCAGCGCCGCGGGGTGAGGGCGAGGGTGAGCGGTCGGCCTCGTCACCCTCACCCTCCCGCTCGGCTGCGCCGAGCGGGCCCCTCCCTCTCCCGATGGGAGAGGGGGCAGAAGCCGCCCTCGTCGCCGCGCTCGACGCGGCCGAGCCGGCCGCCGCCGCGGCGATCGCGCGGGAGGATTTCGAGGGCGCGATGACCGCGCTCGCTTCGCTGCGAGCACCGATCGACGCGTTCTTCGAGCAGGTGACGGTCAACGATCCCGATCCCGCCACCCGCGCCGGCCGCCTCGCGCTGCTCGCACGTGTGCGCGACGCGGTGCATGCGGTCGCGGACTTCTCGCGGATCGAGGGCTGACGATGGCGCGGCCCGTTGCGGGACGGCGGCCTTGGGACCGTCGCTTGCCGCCGGGGCTGGTGCAGTGCAATATTGCGGAAAATATTTCGAAAGGACTCAACCGATGGCGTCTGTGGTGAACGAGCGGCCCGATCGCGAGTCTTCCGGCTCGGACGATCGCTACGTCTTCCGCTTCGGCGGTGGCGCGTCGGATGGCGAGGCGGGCAACCGGAACCTGCTCGGCGGCAAGGGCGCCAACCTCGCCGAGATGGCGTCGATCGGCCTGCCCGTGCCTCCCGGCTTCACGATCAGCACGGCGATGTGCACGCGCTATTACGAGGAAGGCGAGCGCTTTCCTCAGTCGCTGCGCGACGAGGTCGCGGCCGGCATCGCGCATATCGAGGGGATCACCGGGCACCGCTTCGGCGACCCCGCCGATCCGCTGCTCGTCTCGGTCCGCTCGGGCGCGCGCGTGTCGATGCCCGGGATGATGGACACGGTGCTCAACCTCGGCCTCAACGACGAGACCGTCGAGGGGCTCGCGCGCGGGTCGGGCGACGAGCGGTTCGCCTGGGACAGCTATCGTCGCTTCATCCAGATGTATGCGGACGTGGTGCTGGAGCTCGACCACGGCAGCTTCGAGGAAGCGCTGGAGGTGGCCAAGGAGGATCGCGGCCTGACGCTCGATACCGAGCTGTCGCCGGCGGACCTGAAAGGGCTGGTCGCCGAATACAAAAAGCTGGTGCAGGATCAGTGGGGCAAGCCGTTTCCGCAGGACGTCCACGACCAATTGTGGGGCGCGGTCGGCGCGGTGTTCGGATCGTGGCAATCCGATCGCGCCAAGGTCTATCGCCGGCTAAACGACATTCCCGCCGGTTGGGGCACCGCCGTCAACGTGCAGGCGATGGTGTTCGGCAACATGGGCGACACGTCCGCCACCGGCGTCGCCTTCACCCGCGACCCCGCCAAGGGTGAGCACGCCTATTACGGCGAGTTCCTCATCAACGCGCAGGGCGAGGACGTCGTCGCCGGCATCCGCACGCCGCAATATCTGACCAGGGCCGCGCGCGAGGAGGCGGGCGCCAAGCCCGCGTCGATGGAGGAGGCGATGCCGCAGGTGTACGGCGAGCTCGCAGGCGTTTTCGACCGTCTCGAAACGCATTATCGCGACATGCAGGACATCGAGTTCACGGTCGAGAAGACCAAGCTGTGGATGCTCCAGACGCGCTCGGGCAAGCGCACCGCCAAGGCGGCGCTCAAGATCGCGGTCGACATGGCGAACGAGGGCCTCATCACGCGCGAGGAGGCGATCGGCCGGATCGATCCCGCCAGCCTCGACCAGCTGCTGCACCCGACGCTCGACCCCAAGGCCCCGCGCGACGTGCTGACCAAGGGGCTGCCCGCCAGCCCCGGCGCGGCGAGCGGCGCGGCGGTGTTCGACGCCGACACCGCGGAGAAATGGGCCGCCGACGGCAAGGCGGTGATCCTGGTGCGGACCGAGACTAGCCCCGAGGATATCCACGGCATGCACGCGGCCAAGGGCATCCTCACGGCCCGCGGCGGCATGACCAGCCACGCCGCGGTCGTGGCGCGCGGCATGGGGCGGCCGTGCGTCTCGGGCGCGGGATCGCTGTCGATCGACATGAGGGCGCGCGTCGCGCATTGCGGCGGACGCGAGGTGCGTGAAGGCGACCGGCTTACCATCGACGGCGCGACCGGCGAGGTGATGATGGGCGAGGTGCCGACGGTGCTGCCCGAACTGTCGGGTGACTTCCAGACGCTGATGACCTGGGCGGACGCGTCGCGCCGGCTGAAGGTGCGCGCCAATGCGGAAACGCCCGCCGACTGCCGGGTCGCGCGCGATTTCGGCGCGGAGGGCGTCGGGCTGTGCCGTACCGAGCACATGTTCTTCGACGCCGCGCGCATTACCGCCGTCCGCCAGATGATCCTGGCGAGCGACGAGGCGGGCCGGCGTGCCGCGCTCGCCAAGCTGCTGCCCGAGCAGCGCGCGGACTTCGTCGGCATACTGGAGGTGATGGCGGGACTGCCCGTGACCATCCGCCTGCTCGATCCGCCGCTTCACGAGTTCCTACCGCACGAGGAGGCCGAGTTCGCGGAGGTCGCCAAGGCGACGGGGCTCGAGGTCGAGGCGCTGCGCCGCCGCGCGTCCGAGCTGCACGAGTTCAACCCGATGCTGGGCCATCGCGGCTGCCGGCTGGGTGTGACCTACCCCGAAATCTACGAGATGCAGGCGCGCGCCATCTTCGAGGCGGCGATCGACGTGGCGGAGAAATCGGGCGCGGCGCCGATCCCGGAGGTGATGATCCCGCTGGTCGCCACGCGGCGCGAAGTGGAGCTGATGAAGGCGCTGGTCGACCGTGTCGCGCAGGAGGTGTTCGCAGAGCGCGGGCGGACGATCGACTATCTGGTCGGCACGATGATCGAGCTGCCGCGCGCCGCACTGAAGGCGGGCGAGATCGCGGAGGAGGCCGAGTTCTTCTCGTTTGGCACCAACGACCTGACGCAGACGACGCTGGGCGTCAGCCGCGACGACGCCGCGCGCTTCCTGAGCGTGTATGTGGAGCAGGGCATCTATGCCAAGGACCCGTTCGTCAGCCTGGACGTCGATGGCGTGGGCGAGCTGGTGAGCCTGGCGGTGGAGCGTGGACGCGCGACGCGCCCGACCATCAAGCTCGGCATCTGCGGCGAACATGGCGGCGATCCGGCGAGCATCGCCTTCTGCGAGGGCGTCGGCCTCGATTACGTCAGCGCATCACCCTATCGCGTGCCGATCGCCCGGCTGGCGGCGGCGCAGGCCGCGATGCGGAAGTAGCATCGGGCGGTTCGGCGTCCCCGGCCTACCGTCGGGACGACGGCACCGGTCAGGCCCAGTCGAACCACCCTCGCTTCGTACCTGCCGAGCTCCTTGATGACGGGGCGACATAGACAGGATGCGCAGCCCGCGCGGCAAAGACTGGCGTGTCGCCCGGCGCTTCGGCCTCGTCGCGCGCCACATGGATGACCGTCGTGCCCTTCGCGAGCCGCGCATTCTCGCGTTCCAGCTCGGCGATCCGCGCGTTGGCCTGGATCAGGCGATCGTCGGTTCCGCGGCGCGCGTCGGTCGTCAGGCGGTTCGACTCGGCAAGCTTCGTCTCGGCGTCCCGCCTGGTCACGGCATGCGCATCGCGCTCGGCCGCGTAGCGCTCACGCCACCGGCGGCCGCCCGGATGGCTGGCGAGCCCCAGGAGCCATCCGCCGACGAGCGCCAGCGCAAGAACGATGAACTGCGTCGGGGTGGTGAACAACATCGCTTCGCCTCCTGTTACGGTAGGATAACGATCGGCTGCGGTTCCGGTTGCCGCTCGTCAGCGCTCCACCATGTGGCGCCAAGCGGAGCGGCGACGGCAACACCGTCGCGGCACGTCAGACTGGTTCCGTTGCACGGTCCCGCTGGCCGAGCCGGCCGCTGCGCGTCGCGCACCGGCGCCGTCGGCACCTGCGGCCGTTAGTGTCCGCCGTCGATGAACGCGTCCTTGATCGAACATGCCGCGGGTCCCAGGATCACGACGAAGAGCGTCGGCAGGATGAACAGGATCAGCGGGATCGTCATGATCGCAGGAAGCCGTGCGGCCTTCTCCTCGGCGCGCATCATGCGCTCGTTGCGGAACTCGGCGGACAGGACGCGCAGCGCGCTGGCGAGCGGGGTGCCGTATTTCTCGGTCTGCACCATCGTTGTCGTCACGCCTTTGACCGCGTCCAGCGCCACGCGGGTGGCCAGGTTCTCGAACGCCGACCGCCGGTCGGTCAGGAAGCCGAGCTCGATCGCGGTCAGCGCGAACTCATCGCCAAGCTCGGGATAGGCGCGGCCGAGTTCGCGCGCGACGCGGTGGAAGGCGGCGTCGACGGTCAGCCCGGCCTCGGCGCAGATCACCAGCAGGTCGAGCGCATCGGGCAAGCCCTTGCGGATCGCATCCGATCGCTTGCTGATCTTGTTCTTCAAAAAGATGTCAGGGGCTTTGTAGCCGAGCGTGAGCGCGGCGCAGACGAACATCGAGTGTTTCCACGGCGCCCAGTTGGGAAACGCGCCCAGGCCATACACCCAGGCCGCTGCGAGCCCGCCGATCACCACCGGCAGCACCATCCGGCCAAAGATCACGGCGACCGCCCATTCCTTGGACCGGATGCCGGCCTGCATCAGCTTCACCTGCGCGGCCTTGACCTGGCTGTCCTGCAGCACCTTCAGCGAGGAAAGCAGGACACGCATCCGGTCCGTGGTGTCGTTGCGCTGGACGAGCTTCGCGCGCCGCTTGGAGGTGGAAGCGGTGATGCCGGCCTTCAGCTGCTCGCGCCGATCGTTCAGCGCCTTCACGCGTCGCGCCATCGGATCGCGCACGCTGGTGGCTGTATAGATCGCCAACAGCACCATGAACGCGGCGACGCCCGACAGCAGGGTCGCGACCCAGAACACGTCGACGCCGAGCAGCGTCGGATGGGCGGGATCCAACGGTGTCATATCTCGAAGCTCACCATCTTGGCCAGGATGAACGCGCCGATGCCCATCCATATGAGGCCGCCGATCCCGGCGACCATCAGCCGCTGGTCGGTGAAGAAGTGCATCAGATAATGCGAGTTCACGAACCAGATCATGACGAACACGATGAACGGCAGCGAGCCGACGATATAGGCAGACGCCTTGGATTCGGACGACATCGCCCGGATCTTCAGCTTCATCTGGTGGCGCGAGCGCAACACGTTGGCGAGGTTCGCCAGCGTCTCCGACAGGTTTCCGCCGGTCTCGCGCTGGATGGCGATGGAGATCACGAAGAACTGGAACTCGGGGGTACCGATCCGATCCGCGGTTTCTTGCAGCGCGGCGTCCATCGTCCGGCCGATCTTCATCTTGTCGGACACGGAACGGAACTCCTCGCCGACCGGCCCCGGCAGCTCGGCGCCCACCACCGTCATCGTCTCGCTGATCGGCAATCCGGAGCGCAAGCCCCGGACGAGCAGTTCGATCGCGTCAGGGAACTTGCCCGTGAACTTGCCCACCCGCTTCTTGATCGTGCGCCCGACCCACCAGTGCGGAAAGCCCGCGCCGACGAACAGGCCGACCAGCAGCGCGAGCAGCCCCGGCAGGCCCTTGAGCCACAGCAGCATCGCCACGACGACCACAAGTCCACCCGAGGCGATGCCATATCGGCCGACCGACCAGCCCTTGCCTGTCATCGCAAGCCGCTTCTTCAGTTGCTCGACGTTGGGCAGCAGGCGTCCCGCGGCCAGGTCCATGCGCGTCGCGCGACCCGCCGTGATCCGTCGCAACTGCGCATCGACGGCGGCCGTGGCCGACGCGGAGTGACGCTCGCGAAGGGTCGCGAGCCGGCGATTGCCGGCGCGGCCCGCCGACGGGCCAGCCAACGCGAAGATCACCATCGCCAGCACGAGAATCGTGCCCAGCGATAGCACCATGACCGGCATCAGTTGCACGACGCGTCCATCCCTTGGCCCATCCTATGGCTAAGCCCGCGCTCCGGCCGATCCGGACGGGCGGGCGTCACTTCTTGGCGCGACGGGGCATCAGCCCCTTGAGCTCGCCGAACTTGCCGATCAGCGACGTGCCGCCCGGCTTGCTGCCGCCCGCCGGTTTCTTGCCGGCGTCCTTGCCGGTCGCACGCGCGTCGTCGGCACCGTCGGACGCGCCCACCATCGCCCGCGCGAGGTCGAGCAGTGGTGCGGCGGTCTTGGAACTCTTGCCAGCTTCGGCCAGCGGCTTGCCGAGCTTGGCGGCCTGAGCCGCGAGCTTCTGGTCGAAGGGGATGACATAGTCGATCTTGCGCTCGATCGAGCCCTCGAAGTCCTTGCGACTGATCTCCAGGGCCGCGCCCGGATGCACGCGATTGGCGACCACGAAGACCTGGGTCGCCGACGCATGCGTCTTGAGCCACGACAGGATTCGGATCGAGTCGCGCGCGGCGGCCAGCGTCAGCTCGGTCACGACGACCACCAGCTGCACGTCGGCGATCAGGTGCGGGTGCTGCACCAGCATCGCGCGCGGCAGGTCGACCACCGTCGTCTCGAACGCCGCGCGCATCTCCTCCTGCAACTGGTAGAAGGCGGCGCCATCCGTCACGACCGGCGTGTTGATCGGCGCCTCGGCGGACAGGACCGCGAGCTTGTCCGACGCCTTGACCATCGCGCGTTCGATGAACAGGCCGTCGATGCGGCTCGGGTTCTCGATCGCGTCGGTCAGCCCCCGGCCCGGCTCCAGATCGAGCGCCAGCGCGCCGGTGCCGAAATGGACGTCGAGGTCGAGCAACGCGGTCGACCGAGCCTCCTTCGTGGAGAACAGCCATGCGAGCGAGGTCGCGATCGTTGATGCCCCGACGCCGCCGCGCGTTCCGATCACCGCCGCCGAACAATGCGGCCGGTCGGCGGACGCCTCGGTCTGCTTGGGCGCGTTCAGCATCGCCTGCGCGTGGACGAAGGCGTCGCGCAGCACATCGGGGTGCAGCGGCTTCAGCAGGTAATCCTGGATGCCCGACGCCACGAGGTCGCGATACAGGCGCACGTCGTTGACCTGCCCGGCCGCGATCACGACCGTCCCCGGCTCGCAGACTTCCGCGAGCGCGTTGATGTCGTTCAGCGGATCGCCCGATTCGGACAGGTCGACGAACAGGACGTGTGGGCTGGCCGAGACCGACAGCGACTGGACGGCGTTGCGTAGGCCGCCCTTGTTCACCTTGTCCGGCGACCAGCCGAGCTCGATGATGATCGGCCGGACGAGCTCGACGGTGGTATCGTCGCACAGATAGGCGACGAAGGGCTCGCGCATGCTCGTGGCGGCGGGTTTCCAGGGCGCGTTCATCTACTTGCCTCCCGTGGCGCTGTCGGTCTTCATGGTGGCTCCTCCCCCGCCCGTCGGTGCCGCCCTGCGATAGGCGTCGATCGCCCGAGAGCTGGTGGCCGGGTCGGTCGTGCCGCTGCCGGCTTCGCCGCGCACCAGGTCCGTCGGGTCGGCGACCATGGCGGCCAGGTTCGCGTTGGACGCGCAACCGAAATTGGATGAGCTGTTGCCGTTGAACTCGCTGCCACCCATCCGGCTATAGTCGGGGCAGTTCGGGACACGCGCCGTGGCGCGGCTGACGACTACGCGCACCGTGCCCGCCGCGACCGGCGCTCCGGTTACGGGCGCGGTGTCGGCGAGGAGCAGGCCGTAGCGCGCGACCTCGACGGCCACCGCTTGGTGTGCGCGGGGATCGCCGACCGGATCGTCGACCGAGACGCGGTCGCCGTAGCCGAGCCGGAGCGAGCCCATCCAGCCCGAAAGGCGGGCCGCCTCGCCGGGGGCAAGCCCGGCGCCGTCGATGCCGACGTCGAAACTGTAGTCCGCGCGGCTGACGACGGGCTGGTGCACCGAGTCGAGGCTGCGGTTGATCGTCCCGGTGCAGCCGGCGAGCGCCAGCGCCGGAAGGACGGTTAGAAGGAGGGAGCGTCCGATCATCATGCTAAGTCCTCGGGCCGGCATCAGTTGCTGGAGAAACCGGGCGCGGCGGGGTCCGTCTTGCGGTCCTTCTTCGTGCGCTTGTCGGTCTTGCGATCGGGGGTTGGGTCGGCGCTGGGCACGGGCGGCACGGCGGCAACCGCGCCGATCCCGGGCTGCGCCGGACCCTGTCCCATGGGGCCCTGTCCCGACACAGGGGGGGCGAGCGTCGGTTTGGGCCGGTCGCCACCGGTCTTGCCGCCGCCCAGCGCGCCCAGGAAGACGCGCTGGAGATCGGTCGGTGCCTCATAGCCGTCGGTCGGCAGGACGATGTCGTTCGCGTTGACCGGCTTCACCAGATACGGCGTTATGACCACCACCAGCTCGGTTTCGTTGCGCTGGAACGAGTTGGAGCGGAACAACGCGCCAAGCACGGGAACATCGCCGATCCCCGGCGTCTTGGTGATGGAGTTGTTGTGGTCGTTCTGCAGCAGACCGCCGATCACCATGCTCTCGCCCGAGCCGAGCTCCGCGCTGGTCTCGATCCGCCGCGTGGACAGTGCCGGAATGGTGGTGCCCGAGATGGTCACGGCTCCATCGGACGTCAGTTGCGATACTTCCGGCCGGACCCGGAGCGAGATGCGGCCGTTCGACAGGACCGTCGGCGTGTAGGCGAGCGACACGCCATATTGCTTGTACTCGACCGACACGGCGCCCAGCCCCTGGCTGACCGGGATCGGGATCTCGCCGCCGGCCAGGAACGTCGCGGTCTCGCCCGACAGAGTCGTGACGTTGGGCTCCGCGAGCGTCGAGACCTGGCCCAGCGTCTCGCCCAGATCGAGCGAGCTCAGGATATCGGCGCCCAGAAGATGGCCGGCGAGGCCCAGGGTGCTGCCGATACCGGTCGTACCGGGCTGGGTGAATAGCGTCTGGCCTGGAAGCAGGCCGCTCGCGGTGGCGGCAATTGGAGCGCCGGCTGCGTCGACGGGCGCGCCGTTTATATACCCCGCCACGGGGTTGCCGGTCACGGTCGAGATGGTGCCCTGCCGACCCTGGCTGATACTGAACAGTGTTTTGCCGCTCGCTCGGTTGGTCAGATTGACGCCGATGTTCTTGATCCAGCTCCGGCTGACCTCCGCGAAGCGAACGCGCAGGTTCACCTGCAGCGGCGTCGCGGTCTTCAGCCGGCTGATGACGCCAATCTTCAGCATCGCGCCTGATGCCGTCACGTCCACGCCGGGGTTGAGGTACGCGGTGACGAGCTGCTTGGCGGTCGCGGCATCGTCGGGGGAGGCAACCGTGCCGGTAAGCACCGCGACCTGTCCCACCGTCACGACCTGGATCTGCGCATCGGGCATCGCCGCGTGCAGCATCTTGTCGACGGAGGTGATGTTCTGGCTGACGCGGATCGACGCCGAATAGATCACCGCGCCGTTCGCGCCGGTCGCGAACACGGTCGCCTCGCCGAACCCCTTGCCGAACAGATGCACCTGGTGCGGGTTGTTGACGTACACGTCCGCCACCTCGGGGTTCGACACCCAGACGTTCGCGGCGGCGACCGGCAGCGTGATGAGCTGACCCTCACCGACCGAGAGCCGCACCTCGAGGGTCGGACGCTGGGTGCCGGACGGCAGCGATGCGACGCCGGCGGCCTGGTGCGGATGGTAGGGCCGGGCGGGTCCGGCGATCACCGGCACGGCGGCGGCACCGATCAGCGCGGTGGCGATCACCGGCGCCAGCGGCAGGCTTGCGATACGCATCTTAGTTCGTCCCCCCGACCGGAACTTCGGTCACTGAATTGCCGCGTGCGATGCGTACCGTGGGGCCATGGCCGACGCCGTCGCTCGCGATCGAGCCGGCGTGGGCACCCCCCATCGGAGGCGGCATCGCTCCGCCGCCGCCCATCGGCGTGCCGCTCCCACCCCGCGCCGGCACGGTGCTGCGCTGGAAGCGGGATACATCGGCGCCGGTGGAGACGGATGCGCTGCCCGCCTGCGGCTGGCGGCCGAGCTGGATCATCATCGCCTTTTCCGCCTTGGGATCGGTGCCATCGGGCACCTTCACCGCGCCGGACGCGATCGCGCTCTCGAGCTCACCGGGATTGTCCGCGATCGAGCGCAGCGACACCGACAGCGAGCCGATCGTCTGCGCGACCGCCAGGTCCTCGGCGATCTTGGGCGTCGCCTCGACCGTCACCGTGCCGAACGTCGATACCTTGGTCTTGCCGTCCTCGCCCACCGTGTTGTCGGTGCGCTGGTCGGTCGCGAGCACGCGCAGGTTGCGCATCACCGTCTCCGACGCCTTCAACGGTGGCCCGTCGCCGCCGCCGGGCACCGATTGCGTCAGCACCAGGTCGATCCGGTCGCCCGGGAACACGAAGCCCGCGACCGAGCTCTGCGCCGACACGGGGAAGGTCACGGCGCGCATGCCCGGTCCGAGGGCGGCGGCCAGGAAGCCGCGGTCACCCGGCTTCACCAGCGCGCCCTGCGTCACCGGCTGGCCCGCGGTGATCGCGTTCCTCACGACCGTGCCCTGGAGCGAGTGGAGGTCCGCATGGCCCTGGATGAAATAGGCGTTGTCGACCAGCTCCTTGGGCCATGGCTGGAACTTCAGCGCCGTCGCATCGAGGATGGTGCCGACCGGCAGCGCGCGGGTGGCGACCAGCACCATCGGCCCGTCCACCGCCACGGCGGCGGGCGCCAGCGCGGAGGCTTGCGGCGCTGCGCTGCCGACCAGCAGCGCGCGGGCGAAGAAGGCGGTCAGCCCTGCGACGATCAACGCGCCGACCATCAGGAGGACCTTGCGACTATCCATGGTGAACTCGTGCCTTTCGTGCGGCGTGGGTCGAAGGGATCGAGGCCGTCGACCCGCCGGGATCGTATCGGCCGGAAATGGTTAAGAACCGGTTCGGGGTAGGGCGAGGAGCGCGGCGACCGCGATCGCGACGCCGTAGGGCACCTCGATCGGTCCAGGGATCCGGCCGCTGCCGCGCTTCCATGCATGGTCGGCGAGCATGACGAGGGTCAGCGCGCCGCCGGCGAGGCTCATCGCCATCAGCATCCAGACGAGCGGCTGAAGCGGCAGCCACAGCGCCAGCGCGCCGATCAGCTTCACGTCGCCGCCACCCATCTGGCCGAGCGCGAACGCGCCGCAGAACAAGGCGAAGACGATGCCCGCCAGCGCAACCTGCGCGGCCATGTCCGGCCACGCGGCATAGCCGAGCGCCCACCACCAGGCGGGTGCGAGGAGCGCAATGGCTGCGTTCTTCCAATTGGCGATCTCGCGTCGGCGCGCGTCCTCGATCCCGGCCGACACCAGCAGGATCGCCAGCAGCACCGGCAACGCAATCGTCGGATTGATCCACCCCATGCGACTCGGGATAGCGAACGCGGCTTTCGAAACCGTAACCATGTTCGGAGGGCGCCGGGGCGCCTTCCTGATCGCGTGCCGCTTGCCCATATGAAGGGTCCGCCATGACCAGCCCCGCCGATCAATATGACATCGCCATCGCCGGCGCCGGAATCGCAGGCGCGAGCCTCGCGGCCGCGATCGGCGACCGCGCGCGCGTGCTGCTGCTGGAGGCGGAGTCGCAGCCGGGCTACCATGCGACGGGCCGCTCCGCCGCCTTCTGGTCCGAAACCTATGGTGGCCCGGCGATCCAGCCACTGACCAGCCTGTCCGGTCAGGCCCTGCGCGCGGGCGGCTATCTGGAGCCGCTCGGCTCGCTCCACATCGGCCGGGCGGAAGATGCGGCGCGCGCGGACGCGTTCCTCGCCGAGTTCGAGGGGTCAGGCGTGGCTTTGGAGCGCGTCGATCCCGCGATGGTGCTGCCGGGGCTGCGCACGAGCTGGACGATCGGCATCAGCGAGCCGTCCTGCGCCTATATCGACGTCGGTCGGTTGCACGGCGACTATCTGGCGACGGCGCGGCGGGCGGGGACGGTGCTGGTGGCCGACGCCGCGATCGGGTCGGCGACGCGGGCGGACCGCGGCTGGGCCATCGCGACTCGGGCGGGCGAGTATCGCGCGACGGTGCTGGTGAACGCGGCCGGCGCCTGGGCCGATGGAGTGGCGCGATGTGCGGGCGTGGTTCCGCTCGGCATCCGCCCTTACCGCCGCACGATGGTGCAACTGCGCACCGATCCTCCGGTGCCCGCCGGCC
The DNA here is from genome assembly GCF_964237335.1 of uncultured Sphingomonas sp. Taxonomy (NCBI): domain Bacteria; kingdom Pseudomonadati; phylum Pseudomonadota; class Alphaproteobacteria; order Sphingomonadales; family Sphingomonadaceae; genus Sphingomonas; species uncultured Sphingomonas sp. Next base: position 84,615 of record NZ_CAXSHM010000005.1, on the reverse strand, counting down.
TGCCGCACGTGGCGGACCTTGGTGGTCGTTTCTACTTCAAGCCGGAGGCGGGGGGACGGCTATGGCTCAGCCCGCACGACGAGACCGCGACCGATCCCTGCGACGCCGCGCCCGAGGAACTGGACGTAGCGACCGCGATCGACCGGCTGGAACACGCGGTCGACTGGCGCGTGACGGCGGTCGAGCGGCGCTGGGCGGGCCTGCGCAGCTTCGCCCCGGATCGGCGGCCCGTATACGGCTTCGACGCACGCGCACCCGGCTTCTTCTGGTTCGCAGGCCAGGGCGGCTTCGGCATCCAGACCGCGCCGGCGGCGGCGGCGCTGGCCGCGGGGCTGCTGCTGGGCGACGGGTCGCCGCTCGATCCGGCCCCCTATGCGGCGACGCGGTTCGGGTAGCGCCGTCATCCCTTGGCCAGATACGCCTCCAGCGCGTCGCTGCCGCCGATCCGCTCGCCGTTGATGAACACCTGCGGCGTCGTCTCCACCCCTTCCTGCTGCTCGTACGCGTCGACCTCCTCGCGGGTGCGCAGGATATGATCGTCGACCTCATAGCCCGCCGATTGGAGCAACTGCTTGGCGCGGACGCCGAACGGGCAGGTGTGATCGGGCAGGACCATGCGGTAAAGCGTCGCTTGCGGCTTCGTGGCCATCGTCGGTTCCTCTGATAGGGACGCCGCGACAAGCGCCGGGCGTGCGGCTTCGTTCCCTTTCCGTTGCGGGTCTGGGCAGGACACGCCATCTGACCGAGCATGTCGTCTAGCGACTCCGTCGACCCGCCGCCGTGTCCGCCGCCGCTCTCGCCGCCGCAGCGCAAGATCATCCACGTCGACATGGATGCGTTCTACGCGTCCGTGGAGCAGCGAGACGACCCGACCTTGCGGGGACGGCCGGTAGCGGTCGGCAGCGCGCGGGCGCGCGGCGTCGTCGCGGCGGCAAGCTACGAGGCGCGGGTCGACGGCGTCCGCTCGGCGATGCCGTCGGTCACAGCGCTGCGTCGCTGTCCCGCGCTCGTGTTCGTGAAGCCGCGGTTTGACGTCTACGCCCAAGTCTCGTCGCAGATCCGCGCGATCTTCGCCGACTATACCGACCTGATCGAGCCTCTGTCGCTCGACGAGGCGTATCTGGACGTGACCGGCGATCGCACCCGGCTCGGCTCGGCCCGGGCGATCGCGCAGGAGATCCGCGCGCGCATCCACGCCGAAACGGGCCTCACCGCGTCGGCGGGCGTATCGTACAACAAGTTCATCGCGAAGCTCGCATCCGACCAGAACAAGCCCAATGGGATATGCGTCATCCCGCCCGCGCACGGCGCCGCGTTCGTCGCGTCGCTGCCGGTGTCGCGTTTCCACGGCGTCGGCCCGGTGATGGCGGCGAGGATGGAGCGGCTGGGCATATCGACCGGCGCGGACCTGCGCGAGCGGACGCTGGCGTTCCTCCAGCAGCATTTCGGCAGCGGCGCGGGCTATCTGTTCGGCGCGGCGCGCGGCGAGGATCACCGCCCGGTGCGCAGCCATCGTACACCCAAGTCGATCGGCGCGGAGCGGACCTTCTCCACCGACCTGTCCGAGCCGGCCGCGCTGTACGACGCGCTGGCCGTGGTGGTGGACGCCGCCTGGATCCGGATCGAGCGGCATCTGGAGCGGGGGCGGGCGGGGCGCACCGCGACGCTGAAGGTCCGCTACGCCGATTTCCGCACGATCACCCGCGCCCGATCGCAGCCGGCGCCCTTCGCGACCCGCGCCGCCTTTGCCGCCGCGGGCGCCACGCTGCTCGACAAGCTGTTCCCGCTCGAGATGGGCATCCGCCTGCTGGGGCTGACGCTGTCGGCGATCGGAGGGGTGGAGGTGGTCGCCGAGCCGGAGCCGGTCCAGCGAAGCCTGCCGCTGTAGCGACGCGAGGCACGTTGCGCGGACACCGCCGCGCGCCTTAAGGACCCCCGTCACCCGTCCAAGGCCGAACCTACGCCCGTGCCCCGTTTTCCCGATGCCGCGCGCGCGGACCCGGCCGGGTTCCTCTGGCGATGGCGTGCGCTGATCCTCCTTGCAGTTACGCTCGCAGCCCGCGCGGCGACGTTCGGCGATCCGGTCGTGCATGTCGACGAGGAGTTCTACCTAACGGTCGCGCGCGCGATGGCGCGCGGCGCGCTGTTGTATGTCGACGTGTGGGACCGGAAGCCGGTCGGGCTGTTCCTGCTCTACATGCCCGTCGCCTGGCTGCCACCCGCCGCCGCGGTTCTCGGCTACCAGCTGCTCGCGAGCGTCTTCGTCTGGGGAACCTCGCTGGTCGCGGCGGCGCTGGCGGATCGGGCGGGGTGGCAGCGTGGCGCGCTGATAGGGGCGATCCTCACCATTGTGTGGCTCGATCTGGCGGACGGGCAGGGCGGGCAGGCGCCGGCCTTTTACGACCTGTTCACCGCCGCCGCCGCCTGGGTCACGATGCGCGCCGGCGACGCCGACATGGGCGCGCGCCAGCGGGTCCGGCTCGGGCTGGCGGCGATGCTGATCGTCGGTTGCGCGCTGCAGATCAAATATTCCGTGGTGTTCGAGGGTGCCGCCTTCGGTCTGTGGCTGCTGTGGGCGGAGTGGCGCGCCGCCCGATCCGTGCCGTCGCTGTTGGCGCGGGGGGGCGCGTGGATCGCCGCGGCGCTGCTGCCGACGCTGATGGTGCTGGGCTTCTACGCCGCGATCGGCCGGACGCAGGCGTTCCTGTACGCCAATTTCCTGTCGATCCTGCAGCGCGGGAGCGATCCGTGGAGCGAGCAGGCACGCAACGGCATGATCGCGATCGGCATCCTCGCGCCGCTCGTGCTGCTGGCGCTGGCCGGCGTCGCGCGCGCTGAGGATCGGGAGACCGCGCACCGGCGCCACTTCCTCTACGCCTGGCTCGCCGCCGCGATCCTGGGCCTCGCCGTGTTCGGGTCGTGGTTCAACCATTACACGCTGCCGGTGATGCTGCCGGCGGGCGTGTGCGCCGCAGGGGCGTTCGCGCGACCGGGCGAGTGGGGGCGCGCCCTGCGGGCGGTGTCGCTGCCGCTGCTGGTGCTGACGTTCGCCGCCGGGCAGACAATCTGCCTGGCCGAGAGGGTGCACCGCGGCACTCGCGCCGAGTTCGCTGCGGTGGCTCAGGCGGTGGGACGGGGACCGGGCAGCCTCTACGTCTACTCTGGCTCGCCGATGCTCTACACCGCCACCGACCGGCCGGCGCTGACGCCCTATCTGATGCCGGCGCACCTGCTGCTCGATCGCGAGACCGGCGCGATCGGCGTCGACCAGCACGCAGAAGTCGCCCGCGTGCTCGCCCGCGATCCCGACACGGTCGTGGTGCAATCGTGGGACGATTTCGAGCGACCGGACCTGCGCCCGATGCTCCTGACCACGCTCGCACGCGGCCGCTACGTCAGAGTGGCGGTGCTCCCCGTCGGCCGCAACATGCTGTCGGTGTTCAGGGCGCCGAGGTGACGCACCCGGATTACCAATGCACCCTGCCCCCCAGCCGCAACGACCGCGGGCGCAGCGGCGTGACCAGCGTGCGGTTCGCCAGCGCGAATGGGTTGCCCATCGCGAACAGATTGGCGCTCTGGTCGGTCAGATTATCAAGCGTGAGCGTCAGCTCCAGCCGGTGTCGGCTCCAGCCGGCACGCAGCGCCGCGACCGTGTAGTTTCCCTGGCTGATGTCGAGAAGATCGCCCGCGCCCAGCACCGATCGGCCGACATAGCTTGCCGATCCGCCGATGCTCACCACGCCTGCGCCGACCGGCCACTGGTACGCGATGTCGCCGGTGCTCGCGAACGCCGGCGTGTCCGGCAGCCGACGGTGGGAGGGGCTCGACAGCATCGCCAGGTCACCGGTGATCCGGTTGTCGGTGAACAACGCGGAGGCGGTGGCGCGCAGGCCGCGGATCGGTATCCAGTCCGCCTGCGCCTCCACCGCCAGGATGCGCGCGTCGCCCAGCGTCAGCGTGTAGGGCAATCCTTTCCGGTTGACGAGATCAGCCTGGATATCGTGCCAGCGCGCGAGCGACACGGCCGAGGAGAAGGCGATGCCCGTCGGGCCGGTGCGCACGTGCCGGAGGCCGACCTCCGCGACGCGGATCGAGTCGGGCGCGAAATTGGCGACGCGGCCGACACCGGTCGCGACCGCCAGCCCGCCGGTGCGATAGCCGGACTGGATGCGCGCATAGGCGGCCAGCGATGGCGCGAGCCGCCACGACAGCGCGACCGTGGGATCGAAGCGCGCGGTGGAGCGCCCGACCACAAAGTCGCTCACCTTCGGCCGGAACGACGGCTCTCCGTCGGTGCGCGCGTAGGTGACGCGCCCGCCGAACGTCGTCGACAGCGCGGGGCTGGCGGGCACGGTGGCCTCGGCGAAGACGGATGCGGTGCGCGTGACGTTGGTGACGCCGATGATCTCGGCCGGCGCATCGGCGCTGCCCAGCGTCCGCGTCGTGCCGTCGCTGTCGCGCAGCACCGACGCGCCCGCCACCCAGGAGATGCCGTCGACGGCAGAGCGCGACAGGCGCAGCTCCTGCGATATCAACTGCTTGTCGCCGATGCTGGTATACACCTGCACATGCGGCGCGGGCGTTGCGCGGGTGGCCGCCGGCGTCGCGTCGAACACGTCGGACGAGCCATAGAGCGCGATGCCGGTGACGGACAGCAACTGCAGCCCGTTGCCCCAATCCTTCTCGATCCGTGCGCTCGCGACGGAGATGTCGTTGCTGAACGGCTGCGCGATGGCGGAACGGCGTGCGAGCGGCCCGACGGCCAGGTCCGCATATTGGCCGTCGGCCGCCGAGATGCGCTGCAGCACGCCGCCCAGCTCCACCGACCAGCCGCCACCCGGCGCGATCTTCAGCGTCGCGCGGCCGCCGACCGTGTCCACGCGGTTGACGTCCGTCAGGCCACGTCCCGGATCGTCGATATAGCCGCCTTCATGCTCGTCGTAGCCGACCACCCTCAACCCGGCGTGTCCGCTGAGCAGCGGCAGGTTGACGACACCGCTCGCATCGCCGCCCGGCTCGCCCTTGCGGGTGAGCGTCACGCCGCCGGCCACCTCCGCACCGACGCCGTTCAGGTCCACCGGGTTGGGCAGCAGCCGGATGATGCCGCCGATCGCGCCCGATCCGTACAGCGTGCCCTGCGGCCCCTCCAACACCTGAACGCCCGCCATGTCGTACAGCTTGAGGTTGGGGTCCTGTTCGGAGAAGCCGATCTGGACGTCGCCCAGATAGGTGCTGGCGGTCGACTGGGTCGATCCGTTGAAGCTTGAATCGGCGATGCCGCGAATGAACAGCTTGTTGCGGCCCGGCCCGAGCTCGGTGTTCTGCAGGATCGGCAGGTCGCGGCCGATCTCCGTCAGGTCGGCGGTGGGGTTGGCGAGCAACCAGGTGTCGGCGCCGACCATCGTCAGACTGCCGGGGAACCGCAGCAGCGGGATCCGCTGCTTGCTGGCGGTCACGATCACGTCCTCGCCACGAGTCGCGGGTGGGGGCGGAGCGGGGCGGGGCCTGGCGACTACCACGGGTGCAGGCGGCAGCGCGCGGAGCGGCGCGGCGACGATCCGGAAGCTGCGCGCGTCGATCCGGATCGCGCGATAGCCGCTGTTGGCCAGCAACCGGTCGAGCGCCGCGGCGACCGACGGCGCCCGATCGAGCGCCGGCACGTGGACGTGGCCGAGGCCCCGTTCGGTGCTGATGATATCCGCCCCCGACTGGCGCGCGAGCATGGCGAGCGCGCGGTCGAGCGTCGTGGCGGGTATCGAGAGGCTGGAACTCTGCGCTGCTACGCGCGCCGGAACGACCGATCCTGTAACCGTCAGAAGCGCGAAGACGACGGCGACGCGCCGGCGCGCGCGGGCGTTACCGCGTACCGCGCGCGCCCGGCGTCCCGTTCCTTGACGCCAACGTCCATTGCCCACGCTCGTGCTGCCAGTCCGCCCCGATCAACGCCGCGATATGAGGAATGTCGCGTTCCGCCGAACCACTCAGGCCGATCATGCCGGTGAAGGGTTGGTCCGGCAAGCCCGCGCCCAGCACGATAATCGTCCCGTAACGACGCTCCAGCGCCGCGGCGACGCCGGCCAGCGGCTCGCCCGTGAAGCTCAGCCGGTCCTGCCGCCAGCCGCCGACATCCGCCGGCGTCACGCTGCCCAACGTGATGTGCGCGCGCGTCTCATCCAGCGACAGTCGCCGACCCGCCGTGAGCGTCACCGCGTCGGCGGACGGCTGGAACATAACCGATCCTTCCGCGACCGCCACGTCGAGCCGGGCGCCCGTGCGGGTGACGTCGAACACCGTGCCCATATCGCGGATCGCGACGTCGCCGGAGCGGAGCGTGAACGGATGGGTCGCATCGTGCCGTACGTGCAGGAGCGCCTCGCCGGACTCGAGGTCCGCCACGCGCGGGTCGGCATGGTCGAGCCGCAGCCGCGAGCCGCCGTCGAGTTCGACCTGGGTGCCGTCCGCCAGCGCCAGCGTGCGATGCTCGCCGGGCCGCGTCTCCACCTCGTAAGGCTGGGCGGCGCCACGGTGCGCGAGCGGCACCACGACCACCGCCAGCGTCGCGGCGATCGCGCCGGCGCCCGCCATCCAGCCCCAGCGGCGATGCGTGAGCACCGGCGCGCGCGGCATGATCGGCCGGGCGACCGGTGCGGCAACCGGCGCCGGCACCGTGGCCAGCGCCTCGGTCAACAGCCCGTCGCCGCTCGCGACCACTTCATAGGCGCCGGCATGCGCCGGGCTCGTCTCGAGCCATGCGACGAACGCTTCCCATCCATCCTCGGTCATGTCGCGCTGGCGCACGTGCCAGCCGATCGCCTCTTCCATCAGCATCGGGTCAATCACGATCGGACCCTCCTTCAATAGCAGGACGGTGCGGCAGCGACGTTTCCGCATCGCGGGCCGCGTTTATTTGCAGATAGGCGCGTTTCAGCAGCTTCTCGACGCCGCTCACGGTGATGCCGAGCTCGGCGGCGATCGCGCGCTGGGAGCGTTCCTCGACGCGGAACAGCCGCAGCGCCGCCTGCATCCGCTCCGGCATCTGTGCGATCGTCGCCTCCAGCGCGCGCAGCCGGTCGCGGGCGATCAGCACACGCTCGGCATCGGGCTGTTCGGCTGAGTCCGGCTGAACGCCGTGCCAAGCGTCGTCGCGCACCGTCCGCCGCGCGCCCGCGATCCGCCGGTCGCTCGCGTGGTTCGCAGCCATGCGATACAGGAACGCGGCCGGATCGGCGATCGGCTGCACGGCCAGGCCGTCGAGCTTGATCCACATGTCCTGCAACGCGTCCTCGGCATCGTCCGCGTTGCCCAGCCGCGCGGTCAGTAGCCGCAACAGCATCGGCCGCCGATCGAGGAACACCTGCCTGAGGCCGCCCATCGACGCCGTCATGTCAGAAGGCAAGGCCCCGGGCGGCGGCGAGCTTCGCGACCGGCAGCGTCGCGAGCGCCGCCGCCTCCGCCACACGCGCCGCCGCGATCGCATCGCCCGGCCGTTCCCCCGCGCCGGGGTGACACATCACGAGGTGGACGTCACCCGCGGCGGCGAGGAAGCGGGGGAAGATCGCGCGATAGTCGCCGGCGAACCCGTAATGGCCCGCAAAGCCGCAATTGACGGTGAGCCCCCGCGCCGCCGCCGCCCGCGCGAGCCCGCGCGACCGCCACGCGCTGGCCGCCGCCTTGCCGCGCCAGGGCCGTGCGGCGATGGCGGACGCCCGGTCGACGCAGTCGCGCACCCACGCGCCGGGCGCCTGCGCGGCGACCGCGTCGAGCACTACGTCGCGGATGCCGGGCAGGACATGGGCATGCTGGTGCGCGTCGACGAAATCGGGCGCGCGGCCCATCACCTGCGCGAAGCGGTCGAGCTGCGCCGTCACCTCACCAGCGATCTCATCCAGTGGCAGCGCGGCGGCGCGTCGCCGCAGTTCGTCGATGCCGGGCAGCACGCCGGCAGGCGCGAGCCGCGGCATACGCGTCAGCGGCGCCTCCAGCGTCAGCGTCAGGTGGACGCCGGTGTCGACACGCGCCGGCACGTCCCGCAGCATCGCTGCGTCGCTGCGCCAGCCGGGCATCGCGGTCATGCATCCGGTGGCGTTGATCCGTCCGGCGGCGGCGAGGTCGGCGATGACCCGGCTTACCGCGGGCGAAAGGCCGAAGTCGTCAGCACACAGGACAAGCCGTCGCTCCACCCATCACTCCCCCGAGGCCCTGATACGGCCGCTCGCGTATTCGCTCGCTCGTCAGCTTGCGCTTCCGCAGCCGCATGGCCAGGAAGCGATAGAAGAACCAGTCGCCGGCGACCGGCGCCGTCACCGCGTAGAGCAAGCGCTCGCCTGCCGTCCAGCGGATCGACGCCCTGTTGCGCGGGCGAGGCGATGGGCTGCACCATAGATCCTCGGCATAACCCATCGTCGCGCCGGCCTGTCCGCGATGGAGGACGCGGTGGATCACCTCGTGATCCTCCAGCACCCAGCCCCATCGCCCGGTATCGAAGCCGCCCGCCGCCCGCAGCGCGTCGGTACGGAACGCCTGGCCCGCGCCGCCGGTGTGGCACTGGCGGCGCAGCAGTCGCGCGGTGGCGACGATCTTGCGACCGGCACGCGCCCGCGTCTCGTCATCCGCGCCCCGTGCGGCGAAGAAAGCGCCGGCGGCCACCGTGCGCTCGCGCGCCAGTACGCGGCGCGCGGCGGCGAGATAGCCGGCGGGATAGAGGGTATCGGCGTCGCAGGTCGCCACCAGCGGCGTATCGACCAGCGCCAGCCCGGCGGCGAGCGCAGCCACCTTGCCCGGGCGACGCTCGGTGACCAACAGGTGGTCCAGCCCGAGCCGCGCGCATTCCGCGAGCGCCAGCGCGGCGGAACCGTCGGTGGAGCCGTTGTCGATCAGGATGACCCGCGGCGCCTCGGTCTGCGCGGCCAGGCTGGCGAGTGTCGCCGGCAGATAGGCGCGCTCGTTGAAGAACGGCAGCACGGCCGACCAGTACGGGTTCGGCCGGCGACCGGCGCGGCTCGACCCGCGAGGGGCCGGGCGAGGGCTTTCCCCTGGCCACATATCGGCGCGGTTGAGGTCGAGCAACATCGTCAGGCTCCGTCGGCGGGGACGGAGGCGATGATCGAAGCGTCGGTCTACACGGCCCAGGAGACGGTGCATCGGCGCTGTCGATCCGGTTCCCCCCGATCATGACGAGGACGTCACGCTCGGGTCCGATCCGCAGCGGACCGGCAAGGAAAAACGTCGATCAGGCGGCGATGGTGTGCCGATTGAGATGGCGCGCGGTGCGGCGGCTGGTGCGGATCCCGGCGATGGCGGAGACCGCAGCATCGCCGGCGGCCGTTCCGATCCCGGCCATGACGTGCGCGGCGACCATCAGCGCGGCCATCATCGCCATCAGCGCGGCGATATCGGCGGCGCGCCCGAAGATCAGGCTGGTGATCCCGGCGAAGATCAGCTCGCGGTTGGAGACGAAGGGTAGGCGTGACACCAGCAGTTTGACCGCCGACAGCACCAGCCACCAATGGACCGCCACCGCGGGCATCGCGAGGTGCCACAGCACCGCCGTCAGCGTGACGGTGGCGGCAGCGCGCAGGCCATGCCAGCCGGCGATTTGCGCGAGCAGCGATGCCGGCAAGCTGAGCTTCGAGCGGAAGGCCAGCGCGGCGATCGGCGGCGTGGCAATCACGACCAGCGTGGCCGCGAGCAGCAGCGGCGTGACGCCGAGCGACAGATGCGCCAGCCACGGCCAGGCGAGCGCCAGCACGACGAGCGTCGCTACCGATCCCATCGCCGACGACAGGATGGCGACGTCGCGCACCGCCTTGAACGCGGCCGCCGCGCCCTGGCCGCGTCTGCGGGCGATCGAATAGAGATATGCTTCGCCGACATAGCCGAACAGCAGTTCGTTGCCGATCGTCTTGCGCGTGGTCGCGACGACCGCCGACACCGGGATGTTCCACAGCCGGCGATAGATCGCCCAGTCGCACAGCGGCTGGACCATGTAGGAGAGCGCGAACACCACCCAGAAGGCCGGCCGCGCGGGGACGAGCGACACGATGCGGCCTAGATCGATATGCCCCAGTTCGTACAGCGCCGCACCCAGGATCGCCAGCGACAGCGCCGGCCCGGCGTACCGTCCGGCGAGCGTCCGGCCCGGACCCAGCGCCCAGCCGCGCACGGACCGGCCGATCGGCTGGCTCTCGCGGATCAGCGTCGCGGTCGGGAAGGCGGCAACCGTGGTCGTCATGCCATACATCGCGTCACCTCGATCAGCCCGATCATCCGGCTCCCATAACAGAGACGGCGCGCGATTGCGTGAACCACATCGACCGTTCTTGCCGCTTGCCGCGCGTCGGCTTCGACCTGTCGTTCGGCCTCGGCAATGTTGCCGATGCGTTCGCGCTGCTGCTACGTACATGGATACGCATGGCCGCCACCGACTTCACCGAGCCGCCGATCGGCATCCTCGACGCGCCCTTCGACAGCGCGCTGTCGGACCGGTATCTCGTCTATGCGCTGTCGACGATCACCGCCCGCTCGCTGCCCGACGTGCGCGACGGCTTGAAGCCCGTCCACCGGCGATTGTTGTGGGCGATGCGGCTGCTGAAGCTCGATCCGGCGTCGGGGTACAAGAAATGCGCGCGCGTCGTCGGTGACGTGATCGGCAAATACCATCCGCACGGCGACCAGTCCGTGTACGACGCGATGGTGCGGCTCGCGCAGGATTTCGCGCTCCGCTATCCGCTGGTCGACGGGCAGGGCAATTTCGGCAACATCGACGGGGATAATGCCGCCGCCTACCGCTACACCGAGGCGCGGCTGACGCAGGTCGCGATCGACCTGATGGACGGGCTCGACGAGGACGCGACCGACTATCGCGCGACCTACAATGGCGAGGAGCAGGAGCCCGAGCTGTTCCCGGGCATGTTCCCCAACCTGCTGGCGAACGGTGCGGCCGGCATCGCGGTGGGCATGGCGACCAGCATCCCGCCGCACAATGCCGCCGAGCTGCTGGAGGCGGCGATGCTGCTGGTCGATCGTCCCGACGCGGACGACGCGGCGATCCTGGAGCACGTCACCGGGCCCGATTTCCCGACCGGCGGGCTGGTGGTCGATCCGCCCGCCGCGATCCGCGAGGCCTATGCGACCGGCCGGGGCAGCTTCCGCGTCCGCGCGCGCTGGAGCGTCGAGCGCGAGAAGGGCGGCGGCTGGCAGGTCGTCGTCGACCAAATCCCCTATGGCGTCCAGAAGGGCAAGCTGATCGAGGCGATCGCCGCGCTGGTGAACGACCGCAAGCTGCCGATCCTGGCCGACGTGCGCGACGAGTCCGACGCGGCGATCCGGTTGGTGCTGGAACCGCGCAGCCGCACCGTCGACGCCGACGTGCTGATGGAGGGGCTGTTCCGCCTGTCGGACCTCGAGATCCGCGTGCCGCTCAACCTCAACGTGCTCGACAAGGACCGCACGCCGCGCGTCATGTCGCTGCGCGCGGCGCTCGCCGCCTGGGTGGATCACCAGTTCGTGGTGCTGCGGCGGCGCACCGAGCATCGCCTGGCGAAGATCGCCGACCGGCTGGAGCTCGTCGGCGGCTACATCGTCGCTTTCCTCAACCTCGACCGCGTCATCGAGATCATCCGCGGCGAGGACGAGCCCAAGCCCGTCATAATCGCCGAGTTCGCCTTGTCGGACCGGCAGGCGGAAGCGATCCTCAACATGCGGCTGCGCTCGCTGCGCCGGCTGGAGGAGATGGAGCTGCGCACCGAACAGGCGAAGCTGGAGAAGGAGCAGGCGGGGCTCGTCGCGTTGCTCGGCGATCCCAGGAAGCAGCGCGCGCGGATGAAGCGCGATCTGGGCAGGATCCGCGACCGCTACGGCGCGGAGACCCCGCTCGGCCGGCGCCGCACCACGATCGCGGAGGCGCCGCCGACCCGCGACATTCCGCTGGAGGCGATGATCGATCGCGAGCCGATCACCGTCATCCTGTCGCAGCGCGGCTGGATCCGCGCGATGAAGGGACATGGCGACCTCGTGTCCGCGGAGACGCTGAAGTTCAAGGACGGTGACGGACCGCTGTTCGCCTTCCATGCACAGACGACGGACAAGCTGCTGCTCGCGGCCGCCAACGGGCGGTTCTACACGCTGGCCGCCGACAAGCTGCCGGGCGGCCGCGGGTTCGGCGAGCCCGTGCGGCTGACGATCGACCTCGATGGCGACGTCGGCATCGTCGCCTTGCTGCGTGCCGATCCGGGAGCGAGGCTGCTGGTGGCGGCGAGCGACGGCCGCGGCTTCGTGGTGCCTGCCGCCGACGTGCTGGCCGAGACGCGCAAGGGCAAGACGGTAATGACGCTCCGTCCCGGCGCGGTGCTGAAGCTGGTGCGACCGGTGCCGGCGGAGGCGGATTACTTGGCGGTGATCGGCGACAACCGCCGCCTGCTCGTCTTCCCGCTTGCCGAACTGCCCGAGCTCGCGCGCGGGCAGGGGGTGCAGTTGCAGCGCTATGGCGACGGCGGCCTGTCCGATGCGATGCCGTTCGTGTTCGCCGCGGGCCTGAGCTGGCCGATGGGCGGGGGGAGCGGCCGCACGCGCACGGAAAGCGATCTGCGCCCCTGGCGCGCCGCGCGCGGTGCCGCCGGGCGGATGCCGCCGACCGGCTTCCCGCGCGATAACCGCTTCTGATTTCGGTTCTTTCAAGAGGTCTTAACCTACCGCATCTATGCGGAAGGGCGATGTCGTCCGCCCTGCCCGCCGTGCCACCGCGATTGATCAGTCCGCCACCTCGTGACGCGACGGGTGAGGAGACGATGCTCGAGCTGTTGCCGATCCCGGCGGCACTCGTCGATTGCCTGGACGGCGTGCTGCGCATCGTTGCCGTGAACCGGGCGTTCTGCGCGGCCGATCTGACGCCGCGCCGGCCGGGGTCGATGCTGCCCGAAGGGCTGGGGGGACGCCTTGTCGACTTCGCGCAAGGCGGTCGCGCGCGGGAGGAGTTCGCATGGGGTGTCGACGGGATCGTCGATCCTCGCAAGTACACCGTGACCTTTGCCCGCATCGTCGCCAGCGGCTCCGACCGCTGCCTCGTCAGCCTGGTCGACCAGACTTCGGAGCTGCGCGCCGAGGACAGCCTGCGTCGCGAGATGGCGACCGACAGCCTGACCGGGCTCGCCAATCGATCCGGCTTCGGGGAGCGGCTGGAGGCGCTGGTCCCGGCGGAGCGCGCGCGCCGCGCCATCATTGTCGTCGATCTGGAACGGTTCGGCCGCATCAACGCGTGCCTGGGCGGGCTGACCGGCGACGAGCTGCTGATCTCGGTCGCGCGCCGGCTGCGCGGTGCGCTGCGGGCGAACGACATGCTGGCGCGGATCGGCGGCGACGAGTTCGGCATCCTGATGATCGTCGACGACGCGGCCGACGCCGATCACCTCGCCAAGCGGCTGCGCGGCGCGCTCGCCGGGCCGTTCCGGCTGTCCGATTACGAGATCCGCGTCTCCTGCGCGATCGGCATCGCGTTCGGGGCGGACTGCGCCGACGATCCCGACGAGCTGATCCGCAACGCGCAGTTCGCGGCCAAGCGCGCCAAGAACAGCGGCCGGACCGAGGCGCACCGGACGGACGCGTTCGACGAGGTGCGCGAACAGTTCGGGATCGAGACGGCGCTGCGACGCGCGATCGAGCAGGGGCAGCTTCGCTTGAGCTACCAGCCGATCTGCGACCTGACGACGGGACGCATCCATGGCTTCGAGTCGCTTGCGCGCTGGACGGACGAGCACGGGCGCGAGCTGCCGCCGACGCGTTTCATCCCGGTCGCGGAGGAGTCGGGCCTGATCGTGCCGCTGGGCCGCTGGGCGCTGGCGGAGGCGGCGCGGACGCTCGCCGGCTGGGATGCGCGATCGAAGGCGCGCGGGGCCGCTGGCGGTTGCGGCGTGCGGGTCGCGGTGAACGTCTCCGCCATCCAGCTCCAGCGCGACCAGATCGCGCCCGCGGTGGAGGCCGCGTTGCGTGACAACGGCCTCACCGGCGATCGCCTGACGCTGGAGCTGACCGAAAGCGCGCTGATCGCCGAGCCGGACCGGATCGCGCGAACGCTGGAGCAGCTGCGCACGCTGGGCGTCGCGCTCGCGATGGACGATTTCGGCACGGGCTACTCCAACCTTGCCTATCTCCAGAAGCTGCCGATCGAGACGCTGAAGATCGACCGCAGCTTCGTCACCGGCATGCTGACCGATCCGGACAAGGTGGCGATCGTCCGCGCGATCCTGTCGCTCGCGCAGGCACTGGGGCTCGCGACGGTGGCAGAAGGGGTGGAGTCACCGGAACTCGCGCAGCGGCTGGCAGGCATGGGCTGCACCTGGGGCCAGGGCTATGCCTTCGCCCGGCCGCTGGACGAGGACGAGGCGTACCGGCTGATCGTGGAGCGCAACGGCTAGCGCGGTTTCCAATCAGACTGACCCAACCAACTCCGTTCGTGCTGAGCCTGTCGAAGCACCTGCTCGCGCCATGCCCTTCGACAAGCTCGGCGCGAACCGGTTCAATTTGATCGAAGACTGCTTAGCAGACGCTTATGGTCCTGACGGTGTCGCCAGTGCGGCGGCCACTTCCTCGTCCGCCAGCGTCCCGGCGCGCACCGCATCGGGAAATCCTTCCGCGATCCAGCGCGACTCGATCCGGGCCAGCGTCGCCGCGACCGCCGGGCCCTTGCGCAGCCCGCGCTCGACCAGCACACCACCGCCGATCGGCAGCCGCGGCGGCGTCCACCCGGCCAGCATCGCGACATCCATCCCATGCAGCAGCAGGCGATCGATCGCACCCTCCACCCCGATCCGATAGGCCAGCGCCCTCGGTCCATCGTCGCCGAGCGGCCCCGTCGCGCTTTTTAGCCGGCCGCGGTCCGCGGTGGACAGCTTCAGCCGGGCGGCGACCGATGCCGCGGCGTCGGCGGGCACCAGCACCGCTAGCCGCCGGATCGCGTCGGGGGCGACGCCCGCGGCCACTTCCCGCGCCGCAAGCCGCGCGAGCGGCGCCGCGTCGGCGATCTCGGGCAGTACTGGGAGCAAGATGCCATGCTCGATCATCAACGCGACGACCGGCACCGCGCCCGGCGCGACCAGCAGCTTGAGCAGTTCCGCCGCGATCCGCTCGCGCGACAACGCCATCAGGTCGTTGGCGCGCGCGGCGCAGGCGGCGAGGCCGTCGGCATCGACCGCATCCCCGAACCGCGCGTGGAACCGGAAGAAGCGCAGGATGCGAAGATGGTCCTCCACGATGCGCGCCAGCGGGTCGCCGATGAACCGCACCCGCCTGGCCGCGAGATCGGGGAGGCCACCGAACCAGTCGTGCAGCGCGCCCGTCGCGGGATCGGCATAGAGCGCGTTGATCGTGAAATCGCGCCGGCCTGCGTCCGCCTGCCAATCGTCGGTGAACGCCACGACCGCGTGGCGCCCGTCGGTCGCGACGTCGTGGCGCAGCGTCGTCACCTCGACCGGCCCCGATGCGATCAGCGCGGTGACGGTCCCGTGCGCGAGGCCGGTGGGCACGACGCGGATGCCCGCCGCCGTCAGCCGCCGCATCGTTTCGTCGGGCGGGTGGATGGTGGCGAGGTCGAGGTCGGCGGCATCGATGCCCAGCAACGCATCGCGCACCGCGCCGCCGACGACGCGCGATGCGCCGTCGCCCAGTGCCGCGACCAGCCCCGCCAGGCCTTCCCGCCGGCTCCAGGGTGGATCGCTCAGCTCCACCGCAGCCGCCGCGACAGGTTGACGATCAGCGCCGCCGTCGCGCCCCAGATCCGCCGCTCGCCCCAGACGATCTCGTAGAACCGCCGCTCGCGTCCCTTCCAGTTCGCGCTCGCCTCGTGATGGTTCGCAGGATCGAGCAGGAAGGCGAGCGGCACCTCGAACACGCTCGCGACTTCCGCCTCGCTCGGCACCAGCGGCAGGTCGGGTGCGACGACGCCGACGACCGGCACGATGCGATAGCCGGTTCCGGTGCGATAGGGATCGAGCGCGCCGACCACCGTCACCGCCGACGACGGCAGCGCGATCTCCTCCTCCGCCTCGCGCAGTGCCGCCGCCGTCGCATCCTCCCCCGCGTCGAGCCGGCCGCCGGGAAAGGCGATCTGGCCGGCGTGGTGGCGCAGCGTGTCGGTGCGCTGCGTCAGGATCACGCCCGGCTGCGCGCGATCGGTGACCGGCATCAGCACCGCAGCCTCGGTCGGCACGGCGAGCGGGTCGAGATCGGGATGATCGCTCGCCAGCAGCACCGCGTCGCCCGGCCCTTGCGCCAACGCCGTCGCGAGCCGCTCGGCGAGCGTCACACAGACGTCCCGGCCGGCTCCAGGGGGAAGAACGCGCCGTCGCTCCATACGCCGGGCGTGCCCGCCTCGTCCGCCAGCGCGATGTCGGCCAGCTCGTAATAGAGCGATCGCGCGACCAGCGCCTCCAGCCCGCCGCGAACGTGCAGATAGGGGCGCGGGCCACCCCCGTCCGTCTCGGCACCGGTGTCGGTCTCGGCGAAGCGCAGGCTGTGCTCCGGGCCGGCGGTGACGAGGTCGCCGGTGTCGAGCCGGAACGCGATCCTTGCCTCGCGGCCCTCGCCCTCGCGCTTCATCTCCACCGCCTGGAACGCCGCATCCTCGACCAGGATCGACAGCTTCTCCACCGGCGTCACCAGCACATGGCTGCCGTCGGGCTCGCGGCGCAGGATGGTGGAGAACAGGCGCACCATCGCCAGCCGGCCGATCGGCGCGCCCTCGTGCCACCACGTCCCGTCGCGCGCGATGCGCATGCCGCTGTCGCCGCAATGGGTGGGGTTCCAGCGATCGACCGGCGGCAGCTTCTGCTCGGCCGCAAGCCGTGCCACCTCCGCGAGCGACAGGGAGGCGAGATCGGGGAGCGGATCGGTGGGCATGGCGATCAGGTAAGCGCGCCGGGCGGGCCGGTAAAGCCGCGCAGGTCAACGCGCTGGTTCGGCAACCGCCACGACGCGGGGGCCCAGCATGCCCGCGACCGCCGGCACGTCCGCCCCGCGCGCCAGCAACCGACGCGGCTCGACCGGGCCGGGCGCGGTCCACTTGGCCGTGCGATCGGCGGTGAAGCCGAAGAAGCGGCCGTAATATTCGGGATCGCCGATCAGCGTCATCGCGCCGTCCAGCCCGATCTCGGCCGCCGCGGCGAGCATGCGCGTCATCAACGATTGGCCGATTCCGCTGCCCTGAACCGCCGGATCGACCGCCACCGGCCCGACCATCACCAGCGGCCAGGCGCGGCCGTCGTCCTCCACCAGCGACGCCGGCCACGCCTGGATCGAGCCTGCCAGCCGCCCCGCCTCCATCGCGCCGAAGCACAGCGCCGCGATCGGCGTCATCCCCGCGCGGATGCGGTATGAGACGCGCGCGCGGCGGCCTGGCTCGAACGCCCGGTCGAGCAGCGCCTCGACGTCGGCGTCGGCTACCTGCCCCAAGGGCACGATCTCCACCATCGGCATGTCTCCCGTCTCGCACCTGCATGGACTGCCGCGGCCGCGCGCTGTAACCCCGGCGGGTCTGAACGCAAATGGAATGCCGGTCATGCTGCTCTACGACGCCGACTGGGCTCCCTCGCCGCGCCGCGTGCGGATGTTCCTCGCCGAAAAAGGCCTGGAGGTCGAACGCCGCACGATCGACATGCGCGCCGACGAGCAATTGGGGGCGGCGTATCTGGCGGTGAACCCGCGCGGCACCGTGCCCGCGCTCGTGATCGAGGGCGATGCGGAGCCGTTGACCGAGTCGGCGGCGATCTGCCGGTATCTGGAGGCGCTGCATCCCAGCCCGGCGCTGCTCGGCGACACGCCGATCGCGCTCGCCCGGACGGAGGAGTGGACCCGCCGGATCGAGGCGGAGGGCTATGCCGCCGCCGTCTATGCGCTGCGCAACACCCGTCCGTATTTCGCCGATCGCGGCCTGCCAGGCACCGGGCCGGCGGTGCCGCAGATACCGGAACTCGCCGATCGCGCCGACATCATGTGGCAGGGCTTCGTCGCCGCGCTCGACACGCGGCTCAAGGATCGGGCGTGGATCGCGACCGACGGCTATGGTTTCGCAGACATCACCGCGCTGGTGACGATCGATTTCGCGCGTGCGGCGCGGTTGACGGTGCCCGACGGCTGCTCGGCGCTGGCGGACTGGTACGGACGCGCGAGCGCCCGTACCAGCGCGGCCGCTTGAAGCGGGTTCGGCGACGCCGAACCGGGCGGCACCGGCCCGCGTGAGCGGATCAAACTAGCGTCGCCGCCTGACCGCGCCTAAGCGGCCCGCATGCACGACCTACTTCAGCTCGAGGTCCATGATCTCGAGGTGCCGGTGCTCACCGGCGTCTATTCCGAAGAAACTCACCTGCCGCAGCCGCTGCGCATCTCGTTGACGGTCGATCTCGACTGCCGCGACCGGTACGATCCCGACACGCCGCTGTCCGCTTCCAAGAACTATCTCGACCTGAAACATGCCGCGACGACGGCGCTGCCCGCGGGCGTGCATTTCACGCTGATCGAGGCGGTGGCGGATCACATCTGCGAGACGCTGTTCCTTCAGGACCGGCGCGTCGCTCGGGTGCGGGTCAAGATCGTCAAGCTCGCCATCGCCGAAGGAGGCGAGGCGATCGGCGTCACCCTGGTGCGCCACCGCCGCTAGGAGGCGCGCCACCGCCGTCAGAAGGCGCAGCCGGGCTATCGTCCGCCGACGCCGGGGTGGGACGATCGTCCGACGGTGGAGACGCGTCTCCGTTCTGGACCGGAGCCTCTCGCCGGCTCGCGACGAACGCCCGCGGGCCGCACGCCCCGAGCTGAGCCAGCACGAACCGGTAATCCGCCCGTGCCGCATCCGCGTCCGCCGACTCCAGCGACGCGGTGCTGCCGCCGGGAAGCGTGCGCGGCAGGAAGCAGGCGAGGCGGTACCAGAGCAATGTGTCGCGTGGCGGTGGCCCCGCCGCTTCGTCGACGATCTCGCTCAGCGCCACCGCATAGCTCGGCCGCTCGCCCGGCCGGCGCAGGATCGACAGCGACACCGGCCGCGCGTCCGCCGTGGTCAGGAACACCTGCGTTTCGCTCTCGCCCGGCAGCGATCCGGGTACGTGGAAGGCGCGGCCGACGCCGGTGATCCGCGGCGGCGCGTCGGGCGCGACCGCCGCGCGGGCGATCCGCCGCACCAGCGCGTCGGCTTGCGCCGACCAGTCTACCTGCGCGTCGGGGGACACGAGCTGCACCTGGCCGACCGGCCCCGCCGCGCCCGGCGCGATCCGTCCGAACACCAGCACGCGCGCCTTCTTCAGCTTGAGCGGCCGGCCGTCGCGGCCCGCGCCTGCGTCCACCAGCCAGCCGATCCGCGTCGGCAGGCCGTCCGCGCCGCGGATCAGCGCGCCGACGTCGGCCTCCACGTAGTAGCGCGTCAGTCCGGGCGCGACGCTCGCCGCCTCCACCCCCTTGATCCGCGCCGCGCTGCGGATGGTCGCATCGACGATCACCGGCGCCGCCAGCACAAGGTCGGCATAGAATGCATAGGGGACGGCCGATGCGTCCGCAGTCGGAGCATCGGCGCCGGCCGAAGGCGGCGGGAGGGTCTGCGCGGGGGCCGATGCGGCCAGCAACGCCGCCGCGACGGCGACGGTCGGGCGGCGGGCGGAAAGGGGGAAAGCCATGATCGTTCGTCTACTCCCGCCGCCACGCCCGGAGTAGTGGAAACGAGCGTGGCCGCACTGATCGCATGTTGCGCACGACAAAGCGTTTGCGTCTCCGTTAACCCGACGATACAGATTTGCATCCCGGCGGGGCCGGCGTCTGGAGAAGGCGGATGCTCGGCATCCCGCCTGGCTCGATTGGGCGACGATCCCGCCTCGACGACTTGGAGTTAGGGAGCTGAATGGCTTACGCTGATCGCAGCGCGACGGGTAGCCGCACGGTAGCGATGGTGATCGTCCTGGTCATCGTCGCGGTCGTCGGCTATGCCTTCTACACCGGCCTTGCGGTGAGTTTCATCCACAAGGTCGCGCCGAAGCTCAACACGTTTGACGTGCAGGAGCCGCCACCCCCGCCGCCGCCGGACGTGCCGCCACCGCCGCCGCCGCCCGACCAACCGCAGACGGCGACGCCGCCGCCGGTCGTGTCGCCGCCACCGATCGTTCGGACGCCGTCGCCGGCACCGCCGGTCGTGTCTGTCCCGGTTGCTCCCGCAATCGTCTATGCGCCCGTTGCTCCGCCGGCACCACCGGCGGCAGCGCCCCCGGCCCCACCGGCTGTTAAGAGCCAGGCGGCGAAGTCGAAGGGTGATCCGCATGGCTGGTATAGCACGGACGATTATCCGGCGGGCGCGTTGCGCGCCAACGCGGCCGGACGTGTGCAGGCGAGGCTGACGATCGGCACGGACGGGCGCGTCAGCGCCTGTAGCGTGACGTCGTCGAGCGGAAACTCGGACCTGGACGATGCCACCTGCCGCATCGCGCAGCGCAAGGGGCGTTACGCACCTGCCAAGGACACGGCCGGCAATCCGATCACCGACTCCGCCACGATCTCGATCGTGTGGCAGGTGCCAAAGGACTGACGGGAGGTTGGTTCGGTTCCGTCCTGATGGAGCCGGCTCAGCCCGCGCGATTACGTAGCCACTTCATAGCTTAGGGATATATCAACATGCTCACCACCATTCTATCGGCCGCGGGAACCGCCGCCGGCGGCGAGCCAGCCGCTCAGTTCGGCCTCGGGCCGGCGCTCAAACAGGGCGGCCTGATCTCCCAGACCGTGTTCGTCCTACTGGTCCTGTTCCTCGTCATCTCGCTCTACATCATGTTTACCAAGTTGTTCGAGCAGCAGAAGGTGATGAACCAGGCCAAGCGCGTGCGCACCGGCTTCTGGACGTCTAACTCGCTGCGCGAGGGCGCCGCCAAGCTCGAGAAGGACTCGGCCTATCGCCAGGTCGTCGACGACGGTCTCGCCGCACAGGAGCAGCACGGTCGTCTGACCGATCCGGTCGAGGCTCATGACTGGCTGCACGGTTCGCTCGCCCGTTCGGAGGCGATGATCAACTCGCAGCTCGGCTCGGGGCTCGCGTTCCTCGCGACCGTCGGCGCGACCGCACCGTTCATCGGACTGTTCGGCACCGTGGTCGGCATTTATCGTGCACTGATCGCCATCGCTGCGGCGGGCCAGTCGTCGATTGACAAGGTCGCCGGCCCGGTCGGCGAGGCGCTCATCATGACCGCGCTCGGCCTCGTCGTCGCGGTCCCGGCCGTGCTTGCCTACAACTGGCTGCAGCGCCGCAACAAGTCGATCGCCGAGGAGCTTTCGGCCTTCTCGAACGACGTGCTCGGTTTCCTCGCCTCGAACGGCGCGGTGCGCCCGAGCGCATCGATGGCCGGCAAGCCTGCCCCGTCGACGGTCGGTGCCAAGCCGACCACGACGGCCGGCCAGACCGGCGGCGTCGCTCGCCCGTAACCGAAACTATCCGGCATCGCCCTGTCGGGCGGTGCCGGCCTGCCGGTCGACCGTGGATCGTCCGGCGTCAAATGCACCTTCCGCAGCAGGCAATTAGGATAGCTCGCACATGGCGATGAGCACTGGTGGAGGCGGCGAGGACCGTCCCATGTCGGACATCAACACGACGCCGTTGGTCGACGTCATGCTGGTGCTCCTCATCATCTTCCTCGTTACGACGACGATCGCGGTGCAGACCGTGCCGCTCAAGCTGCCCGACGTCCGTTTCGATCCCACGACAACCAAGCCCGAGAACGTGTCGCTGTCGGTCGTTTCCGAGCCCGGCGGCGAGTGCGGGGTTTATTGGAACCAGACCAAGGTCGGCCATGCCGAGCTGCTGTCCCGCGCCGTGGACAAGCTCAAGACCGAGATCGCGCGTCAGGGTGGCGTCAACGCCGCCGGGCTCGACCTCCCCGAGGCGCATATCCGCGCCGACGTAAACGTGCCCTATCGGTGCGTCGGCGGGGCCATCTACACGATGCAGATGGCGGGCTTTGCGCGCGTCGGCTTCATCTCGCAGCCGCCCGGAAACCAGCAGCAGAGCGCCACTTTCTAGCATCCCGCTTTCGCCTAACCAGGAGTATTACCTATGGCCATGAGTTCAGGCCGCGGTGACGACGAGCCGATGATGGAGATGAACACGACGCCGCTGATCGACGTCATGCTCGTGCTCCTCATCATGTTCATCGTCACGATCCCGCCGCAGACCCATGCGGTGAAGGTCGATCTGCCGCAGAACCAGAACACGCCGCCTCCGCCGGTGCTGCCGGACAAGAATGCGCTGACGATCAACCCGGAAGGTGTCGTCGCGTGGAACGGCCAGCCGGTCACGCAGGTGACGCTGACCCAGTATCTGGCGGCCTCCAAGGCGCTGCCTGTCGAGCCCGAGCTCCACTTCGAGCCTGATCCTCAGGCCAAGTTCGAGAAGGTCGATCAGGTCCTGGCCGTCATCAAGCGGTCCGGCATCACCAAGCTCGGCTTTATCGGCAACGAGCGGTACGGTACCTCGTTCTGAACTGAGACATTACTGAGCATCGAGAAGGGCGGCCAAGTGGGCCGCCCTTTTCTGTTGGTCGACGTCATGTGCCTGCCGAATTCTCCACAAGGGCCGTCGATATCTAGACATTAGAGCTTTGGCAGCGTCACGCCCCGCTGACGCATGTATTTGCCCGCGCGGTCGGCATAGCTCGTCTCGCATGGCTCGTTCCCAGACAGGAACAGGAACTGGCACGCGCCCTCATTGGCATAGATGCGCGCGGGCAGCGGCGTGGTGTTGGAGAACTCCAGCGTGACGTGGCCCTCCCACTCTGGTTCCAGCGGCGTCACGTTCACGATGATCCCGCACCGCGCGTAGGTCGATTTGCCCAAGCAGATCACGAGCACGTCTCGCGGAACGCGGAAATATTCCACCGTCCGCGCCAGCGCGAAGCTGTTGGGCGGGATGACGCAGACGTTCGTCTTGCGATCGACGAAGCTGTTGGCGGCGAAGTTCTTGGGGTCGACGACCGCTGAGTCGACGTTGGTGAAGATCTTGAACTCGTCCGCCACCCGCGCGTCATAGCCATAGGAAGACAGGCCATATGAGATGCACCCGTCGGCGCGTTGCGCTTCCACGAACGGCTCGATCATCCCATCCGCGAGCGCGCGTTCGCGGATCCAGCGATCGGACATGACGGACATGACGGCACCCCTTCCGTGCCCTTGTCGCTTGGTGGCGGGCAGCGGGCAAGGGCGAAAGGGGCATGAGCGTTCCGGTGGACAGGCAACCACACATGATGCCCGGGAACCTCGCCGAGGCGCTGAAGGCGGTCGCTCAGGCTGCCGGATCAGCTCGAGATCCTTGGTGGATCATCGGGAGCGCGTCGCTCGCACTCCACGCCATCGACCCGGGTCCGATCGGCGACATCGATCTGTTGATGAGCGGACGCGACGCCGCTGTCCTATTGAAGGCGAGGCACGTGCCTGTGGCGCCCGGGGTGCCGACAAGCCGGTTCCGTTCGGCCGTCTTCGGTCGCTGGACGGCGTCGGGCCTGACGATCGAGGTGATGGCCGGGTTCGAGGCGCGAGATGCCGGTCCTCAAGACGCTACTCACTGGCGGCCGGTGCTGCCGCAGACGCGAGAGCGGATCGTCGTCGGTGGCGAGGCGCTGTTCGTTCCGTCGCGGCGGGAGCTCGCCGCGCTGTTCCGCCGGTTCGGCCGCGCGAAGGACATCGCCCGCGCGGCGGTGCTCGATCAGCCGATGCCCAGGTCCGCCGGCCCGAACGCATGCGGCAGCAGCGCCGACAACGCATAACGGTCGACCGCCTCCCCTTCAGCCGCCGCGCAGATCACCAGCAGGTCGCGCCCACCCATTTGCGCCGCCTCGTTCAGCACTTGGCGGCAGCGGCCACACGGGCCGACCGGCGCGGAACCGGTCGCATGACTGGCCGCGTCCATCGCTCCGCCGATCACCGCGACGGCCACGATGTCGGCGAGCCGCCCCGCGCTGCTCGCGATCGCCACCGCCACCGTCTCGGCGCACAATGACAGGCCGTAGCTCGCGTTCTCGACATTGGCGCCCGTCACGACGCTGCCGTCGGTCAGCAGCAACGCCGCGCCGACCGCGAAGCGGGAATAGGGCGCATGCGCACGCCTGGCCGCATCGCGAGCGGCCGCGATCAGCTCGCGTTCGCGCGGATGAGGGTCAGTCATGGGTCGTTCCCCTCATGTGCAGCACGCAGATCAGCGTGAACAGCCGCCGCGCGGTGTCGAAGTCGACGTCGATCTTGCCCTCCAGCCGCTCGCGCAGCAACTCGGCGGCCTCGTTGTGGATGCCGCGCCGCGCCATGTCGATCGTCTCGATCTGCTGCGGCGTCGACGCGCGGATCGCCTGGAAATAACTGTCGAGGATCGCGAAATAATCGCGGATCGGCCGCCGGAACCGCCCCATCGCAAGCACCAGCGTCTCGAGGTGGCTGCCGTCCTCGCGGTGGATGTGGAGGCCGAGCCGGCCCTCCTCCGTCTCCAGCTTGAGCCGGTAGGGTCCGGCATAGCCGTCGGCGTGGACGCGCTGCGGCGCGAAATGATTGTCCTCGACCAGGTCGAAGATCGCGATCCGCCGTTCCTGCTCGATATCCGCCGATCGCCACGCGATGCTGCGCTCGTCGAGCGAGATGTCGATGATCCGCGGATCGGCCATCGGCCCGACGTAGAGCCGATGCCGGCCGGCGACAATCCGCCCGCTTATCCACAGCTTTCGCCGAAGCGAGCTTGAGGCAGGCGGCGCTCGGCTCCACAAGCAGCGTATGGCTACCCTCGCATTCCCCGCTCCTGGCGCGACCCCGGACGCGGCCGTCTCGCTGCCCCAGAACGTCGAGGCGGAGGCGGCGATGCTGGGCGCGATGATGATCGACAACCGGCTGGCCGACGATCTGGTCGACCGGCTGGAGCCGCAGCATTTCTTCGAGCCGGTCCACGGCCGCGTCTTCGCCGCGATCAAGACGCTGCGCGGCAACGACATGCTCGCGACGCCCGTCACGCTGCGCCCGATGTTCGACGCCGACGAGGGCATGCGTGCGCTGGGCGGGCCGGCGTATCTCGCGCAGCTCACCGGATCGGGCGCGGGGCTGATCGGCGCACGGCAGTTCGCGACGCAGATCTATGACCTCGCGATGCTGCGCGCGCTCGTGTCGGTGGGGCGCGGCCTCGTCGACCGGGCGATGGACACCAGCGAGGAGGTGAACCCGCGCGGCCAGATCGAGCAGGCGGAGACCGAGCTGTTCAAGGTCGCGGCCGACGGCGGCGCCGAGAATGCGGTGAAGACCTTCGCGCAGGCCACCACCATGGCAGTGAAGATGGCCGAGCGCGCGCTCAACTCCGGCGGGCATCTGTCGGGCGTCACGACCGGGCTCGACTCGATCAACGCCAAGATCGGCGGCATGCACCATTCGGACCTGATGATCCTCGCCGGCCGGCCCGGCATGGGCAAGACGTCGCTCGCGACCAACATCGCGTTCAACGCCGCCCGCCGCTGGATGCGCGACATGGCGGACGGCATCCCGCCCGACAAGTCGGTGGGCGCCAAGGTCGCGTTCTTCAGCCTGGAGATGAGCGCGGACCAGCTCGCGACGCGCATCCTGGCCGAACAGTCGCGGATCAGCTCCGAGTCGCTGCGCATGGGCAAAATCAGCCGCGCCGAGTTCGGCCAGCTCGCCGCCGCCGCCGCCGAGCTGGAGCAATTGCCGCTGTTCATCGACGACACCGGCGGCCTTAGTATCGGTGCGCTTCATACCCGGGTCCGGCGCCTCCAGCGGCGGCACAACAACGAGATCGGGCTGGTGGTGGTGGATTACCTCCAGTTGCTCACCGGATCGGGCAAGCAGAGCGACGGCAACCGGGTGCAGGAG
This sequence comes from uncultured Sphingomonas sp., assembly GCF_964237335.1. Lineage (NCBI taxonomy): Bacteria > Pseudomonadati > Pseudomonadota > Alphaproteobacteria > Sphingomonadales > Sphingomonadaceae > Sphingomonas > uncultured Sphingomonas sp. The sequence goes on along the minus strand of NZ_CAXSHM010000005.1, from coordinate 58,758 downwards.
ATCTCCGAGATCAGCCGCGGGCTGAAGACGCTGGCGAAGGACCTGAACGTGCCGGTGCTGGCGCTGTCGCAGCTCAGTCGCGCGGTGGAGCAGCGCGAGGACAAACGGCCGCAGCTGTCGGACCTGCGCGAATCTGGCTCGATCGAGCAGGACGCCGACATGGTGTGGTTCGTGTACCGCGAGGATTACTACGTCGCCGCCAAGGAGCCCAAGCGCCCGACCGAGGGGGACGACGCCCGCGTGTTCGACGACCACGCGCGTTGGGCGAGCGACATGGAACGCGTGTTTGGCCTGGCCGAGCTGATCGTCGCCAAGCAGCGCCACGGCTCGACCGGCAAGGTGACGCTGAAGTTCGAACCGAGCGTGACGCGGTTCTCGGATTACGCTGGGTATTGAGGGATTTGCGTGAACGGTTACCGTCGTCGGCCGAGGCGTTTTGCGAGCGGGAAGAAAAAGTAGGTAACAGTAGGTAACACCAAACGCGGTTCAGTGCGGCGGGCGTCGATGCGCAGGCCGGAGAGGAGATGTGCGGAACTGCGAAAGAGCGGTTCTGATGCTCTCATGGCTTTTCCAACATCGCAAGCGATGCGCAACGTGATCAGCAATGACCGGTGTTGGTGGCGAGCGGTCCGGCGGCTTTTGGGAAGGCAGGTGGCGACAGCCGACATTGCACGGCGCTGCCGCTTCCCGAAAAGGATGGTGCTCCGCGAATTAGCAGATCGCTCATTCGCCAGCGCTTTTGCTACGGTTTTACCCATCTGACCATGAGCCAACCGCAGGGGTGATCGGCTATGGTTAACCCGTTTCGACGTCATAGGCACTGCGCGCTGCTTCGACCGCAGTGCGGTGTTCGCTCGCCCACGAAGCGAGGTGCGATAGCGGAACGGTCAGCGACTGGCCGAGCGGTGTCAGTGCATAATCGACGCGGGGCGGGATCGTTGGGAATGCGGTGCGGCTGACGATCCCATCGCGTTGAAGCCCGCGCAGCGTCAGGGTGAGCATTCGATGCGAGACGCCAGGGATCGCGCGCATCAACGCGTTGAAGCGCATCGTGCCTTCCGCCGACAGGTGGCCGACCACCATCACCGCCCACTTGTCCGCAATACGGTCGATGATCTGCCCCAGCGAGCGGCACTCGCCGGCGGCGTCTGGCGTCGCGGTTGGCTCCACGGTCATCAGATACGCACAGCGATGTGCGTCGGGTACCGGATTGTACGTTCTTGGCGAGGAACTGTCATCGGTATAGTTCTACGCACATATTGTTCGCAGTGAAAGAATAGATCGTGCCATCTCCTCCTCCGCCCGGCAGTTCCGTCGACGATGCGCTGCTGCTGCACCACGCCTTCGCCGACACCAACGGCACGCGGCTCCATTACGTCACCGGCGGCCACGGTCCGGCCGTCGTCCTGCTGCACGGTTATCCCTATACTTGGGAGGTGTGGAAGCCCCTGCTGCCCCTGCTTGTAGAGGCTGGCTACACCGTCATCGCTCCCGATCTTCGCGGGCTCGGCTTCTCCGACAAGGCGGAGGGGGGTTACGACAAGGCGACGGTCGCGGCGGATGTGCGCGGGATCGTGCGCTCACTGGGGTTCGAGCGCATCCGCCTCGTCGGCGCCGACATCGGCGCGATGGTCGCCTATGCCTATGCCTCTCGCCATCCGGATGAGGTGGAACGGTTCGTCTTTGCGGAATCGCTGATCCCCGGCTTCGGGCTGGAGGCGCTGATGAACCCGGCAGACGGCGGCTACTGGCATTTCGGCTTCCACATGCAGGTCGATGTCGCGACCATGCTGACGGCCGGTCGCGAAGCGGAATACCTGCTGCCGTGGTATGCCATGATGTCGGCCGATCCCGCCGCCGCGGACACCGCGACCCGACGGTTCTTGCCCTTCTACCAAGCGCCCGGCGGGATGCGTGCCGGCTTCCGCCACTACGAAACGCTGGTCGAGGACGGCCGCGCCAATCGCGCGCAGTTCGTGGGCCCGCTGCTGATGCCCACGCTCGTCCTGAGTGGCGAGCGCGGTATTCCGCAAGCGCAGACGCTGGCCTGCGTCACGCAGGCCGCCGTGGACCTCGAGCACGACCTTGTACCTGGCGCCGGCCATACCTTTGCCAGCGACAATCCCGAATGGACCGCCGCACGCCTGATACGATTCTTCGATCAGGAAGGTGAAGCCGCATGAAGATCGCCGTTCTCGCCGCCACCGGCAGCACCGGGTCGCTCGTCGTCGACCGGCTGATGGCGCGAGGCCATCAGGTCGTCGCAGTCTCGCGTTCCCCGGCGCCGCCGCGGTCGCCTGCGTCGCGCTTCTCGGCTTGCACCGGCGATCTTACCGACGTGGCGTTCCTGCGGCGCGCGATCGAGGGATGCGACGCGGTCATCTCCTGCCTCGGCCAGAGCCGGGCGTCGAAGAGCCTGTTCGCCAAACGCACCTCCCCGCCCGACATCCTCTACCGTGTCGCCGCCGCCACCATCACGGCGATCGGTGACGGCTCCCAGCACCTCATCTATATGAGCGCGTTCGGCGTCGGCGACGACCTGAAACGGCACGCGCTGTTCTTCCGCATCATCTTGCGCCTCAGCAGCATCCACGACGCCTATCTCGACCATGATCGCGCCGAACGGGCGATCCGCGCGTCGTCCGCCGCGTGGACGATCGTGCGTCCGCCGGGGCTAACCGATAAGGACGAGGAGGTGCCCCTGGCGGATAAGAGCAAGCGCTGGTCCTCCTTCGAAACCGCGACGAAGAAATCCGTCGCGGCCTTCCTCGTCGGCTGCGCCGAGAAGCGCGGATCGATGGCGACCACCATGACGATTGGCAAACCTTGACCGGAGCATTCCCGCAAACGAACCTGTAGCGGGAAGGCCGCCCTACTGGTCGCCCTGACGGCCGCGGACGAGTGCGCTTTCCCAAAACCTGTTCTCGATTGCGCTTTCTCGAAATAGCCGCTCGGAGATGGAGAAACGGGAAAGGCGCGCCGAACGATTGGCGGCTTTGCTCGGCGAGATCGCAGACCTTTATGGCAGACGTTGGGCGTTTGCTGCCGGCCCTCAGAACGCCGGCTCGTCCCCTCCCGTCGCCGGCACGTGGATGCCGCATTCCACCTTGTCCCACCCGCGCCAGCGGCCTGCGCGGGGGTCTTCGCCGGGGCGGACCTTGCTGGTGCAGGGCGCGCAGCCGATCGAGGGGAAGCCTTCGGCCTCAAGCGGGTGGCGGGGCAGGTCGTGGAGGGCGAAATACGCGTCGAGATCGGCCTTGGACCAGTCCGCCAGCGGGTTGATCTTCAGCCGGCCCTCATCGGCCTCGAACCGGGGCATCGCGAGGCGCGTGCCGGCCTGGAAGCCCTTGCGCCCGCTGATCCACGCGCCGAACGGTGCGAGCGCGCGGCGCAGCGGCTCGACCTTGCGCAGGTCGCAGCAGCCGTCGGGATCGTAGGACCAGCGCAGCCCCTTCTCGTCCTGCAGCCGCAGCAGGCGCGGGTCGGGGCGATAGACGCGCAGGTCCGTGAGCCCCAGCCGCTCGGCGAGCTCGTCGCGGTACGCCAGCGTTTGCCCGAACATCTTCTGCGTGTTGGTGAAGATCACCGGCACGTCGCGATCGATCTGCGCGACCATGTGCAGCAGCACCGCTGACTCGGCGCCGAACGACGACACGGCGGCGACCTTGCCCATCAGCTCGCCGGTCAGCAGCTCGGCGAGCATCGCGGGCGCGGGCACGCCGGCGAAGCGCGCGGCCATGTCGCTCGCGTCGACCTTGGTGATCGCCGGCGGGATGTTCAGCGTATCGACGACCCGGGCCGGTTCACCCATGACGCAGTTTCCAGACCGGCACGCCCGCGTCCGCCGCGCCCTGGTAAGGCGTCGGATAGCGCGCCAACGATCGCTCCAGCACCGCGGCGTCGATCGGCGCGTCGGGCGCGAAGCTGTCGAAGCCGCAGCGGCGCATGAACGGCAGTTGGTCGACCAGCACGTCACCCGCCGCGCGCAGCTCGCCCGTGTAGCCACCTTCACGCAGGACGCGTGCGGCGGAATAGCCGCGGCCGTCGCGGAAGCTGGGGAAGGCGATCTCCACGAGGCGGAGCCGGCCGAGGTGCGGCAGCAGCGCGCGCGCGTCGTCGCCGGGCGCGAGGTGGACGGCGCCGGCGTTCGCACCGCCGACCAGGAAGGCATCGAGCGGCACCGCGTGTTCCTCGTGCAGCTCGTCGTCACGGAACCGCAGCGGGCGAGCGCCGGGCGCGTGAACGGCGGCGGTCGCGACCGCCTCGCCCTGATCGGGCTCGTCGCCGGAGAGGGACTCACCCATAGATCGCCTCCTTGAACGGCTCCATGCCGACGCGCCGGTAGGTGTCGAGGAAGCGCTCGCCGTCGTCGCGTACCGCCAGATACCGATCGGTCACCCGCTCAATCGCGTCGACGACGCCGTCCTCTGAGAAACCGGGGCCGGTGATCTTCGCCAGGCTTACGTCCTCCGCGCCCGATCCGCCGAGCAGGAGCTGGTAGTTCTCGGTGCCTTTCTTGTCGACGCCGAGGATGCCGATATGGCCCGCGTGATGGTGGCCGCACGCGTTGATGCAGCCGCTGATCTTGAGCTTGAGCTCGCCGAGATCGCGCTGGCGCTGCGGATCGGCGAAGCGCGCCTGGATCTTCTGCGCGACCGGGATCGAGCGCGCGTTGGCGAGGCTGCAGTAATCGAGGCCGGGGCAGGCGATGATGTCGCTGATGAGGTCGACGTTGGCTTCCGCGAGGCCGGCGGCGACGAGCGTGGACCAAAGGTCGTAAAGGTCGCGCTTATGGACGTGCGGCAGGACGATGTTCTGGCTGTGCGTGACGCGCAGCTCGTCGAACGAATAGCGCATCGCGAGGTCGGCCATCAGGTCGATCTGGTCCGCCGACGCGTCGCCAGGGATGCCGCCGACTGGCTTGAGGCTGATGGTGACGATGGCGTAGCCGGGCTGCTTGTGCGCGGCGGTGTTCTGGGCGCACCACTGCTCAAACCCGTCATTCCCGCTTTCGCGGGGATGACGGCTCGCGTCTTCGAACGCGGGGGCTGCGAACATCGCGGTGATGCGCGCGAGTTCGGCGGCGGGCGGGTCGATGCCCAGCGCCTTCACCGCGATGAACTCCTCCTCCACCTCCGCGCGATAGGCGTCGATGCCGATCTCGTGGACCAAGATCTTGATCCGCGCCTTGTAGATGTTGTCGCGCCGGCCGTACCGGTTGTAGACCCGGAGCGCCGCCTCGAGGTAGCTCATCAGATCGTCGGCGGTGACGAAGTCGCGCAACAGGGCTGCGATCATCGGCGTCCGGCCCATGCCGCCGCCGACCAACACCTTCGCTCCAAGCTCACCGTCCCGCATCACCAGCTGGATGCCGATGTCGTGCAGCCGCATCGCCGCGCGGTCCTCATCCGCCGCGATCACCGCGATCTTGAACTTGCGCGGCAGGTAGCTGAACTCGGGGTGGAATGTACTCCACTGGCGGATCAGCTCGGCCCAGGGGCGCGGGTCCGCGACCTCGTCCGCAGCCGCGCCGGCGAACTGGTCGGACGAGATGTTGCGGATGCAATTGCCGCTCGTCTGGATGGCGTGCATCTCGGTGGTCGCAAGCTCGGCGAGGATGTCGGGCGTGTCCTCCAGCCTGATCCAGTTGAACTGGATGTTCTGCCGCGTGGTGAAATGGCCGTAACCGCGATCGTAGGTGCGCGCGATGTGCCCCAGCATCCGCATCTGGCGCGAGTCGAGCGTGCCGTACGGCACCGCGACGCGCAGCATGTACGCATGGAGCTGAAGGTACAGCCCGTTCATCAGCCGCAGCGGCTTGAACTGATCCTCGGTCAGCTCGCCCGCGAGGCGGCGACGCACCTGATCGCGGAACTCGTCCACGCGCGCGTCGACGAGGGACTGGTCGTATTGGTCGTACTTATACATCTACAACCTCGTCATCCCAGCGAAAGCTGGGATCTGGTGCCGCATGCGCGCGCCAAGTGGAAAGCGACCCCAGCGTCCGCTGGGGTGACGTAAAGGATCATACCACCGCCTCCACCGCGGCCGGATCGCCGGGCTTGAGCGTCAGGTCCGGCCGGACGGTGGGGCCGAGCGCGCGGATGCGGTCCTTGATGTGGGCGGGGCGGGGGCCAGCGGGGGTCGGCGTCGCGTCGATGACGTACGGCCCGGTGACGCGGCGCGCGCGCTCTTCCACCGCCGCGATCGTCTCGCCGTGCGTGTCGACGTCGCATGCCGCCTCGACCCGGCGGGACCAGCCGGCGCCCGTCCACCAGATCACGTCGCCGCTCGCCAAGTCGTTGCCCGTCAACAGCTTCACGCCCCAACCCCTTCGGCGGAGACGCCGTCCTCTGCCACGACGACCAACGTCTGGCGCGCGCGCACGGTGAGCAGGCCCGGATCCCCCGGCCCCGCGCCGACGAGGATCACACGGCCCGAGGGCGCAGAAATGGGGTCCAGCATCGAGGCGAGATGCGCCGCCGCGCCGGATCGGGCAAGCGTCGGGTTGCTTGGCGGCGGGGAAGCGGAACTTTTGCCGAGCGGATCGCTGGACTATGCGTCGCGCAAGCCGATGCCGAGTGACGCACGCGCCGCCTCCGCCTCGCTCGACACCACCGGGTACGCGCACCGGTCCGCGGCATACCAGCCGCCCGGGCGGTGGTTGCCCGATCGGCCGATGCCGCCGGCCGGCGCACCGGCCCCGGCGCCGTGGCTCGGCCGGTTCCAGTTGACGATGCCGGCGCGCGCGCCCGCCCAGAACCGGTCGTAGAGCGCGGGGGTCTGGCTGATGAGCGTCGCCGACAGGCCGAAGCGGGTGGCGTTGACCTCCGCCAGCCCTTCCTCGAAGCTCGCGACGCGCACGACCTGCAGCACCGGGCCGAACAACGGCGCATCGCGCCGATCCGCGATGCCGGTCACGTCGATGATGGCCGGCGTCAGGAACGGCCGGTCAGGATCGGGCCGCCCCAGGTGCCGGATCGCCCGCCCGCCGCGCAGGATCAGGTCGAGGAAGCCCTCGATCAGCGTGTCGGCGGCGTCGGCGTCGGCCACCGGACCCATGAACGGCGCCGGCTCGTCGTGGGGGGCGCCGACGATCAGCCGGTCGGCGAGGCGCGCGATCGCGTCCACCAGCGGCTCGGCGAACGCGTCGTCCACCACTAGGCGTCCGGCGGCCGTCCCGCGCTGGCCGGCGGAGGCGAAGGCGGACTGGACGACGATCGCCGCCGCCGTCGCGATGTCGGGCGTGTCCCAGGCGAGGATCGCGTTGTTGCCGCCCATCTCCAGCGCCAGCAGCCGGTCCGGCCGATCGGCGGCGGCGCGGTGCAGCGCGGCGCCGACGCGCGCCGAGCCGGTAAAGAAGAGGCCGTCCACGTCCGGATGCGCGGCCAGCGCCGCCCCCTCCACCGCGCCGCCCTGGACGAGGCGCAGGTTCGCCTCGGGCACTCCAGCCTCCAGCAGGCACTCGACGAGATAGACGGCGACGGCCGGCGTCTTCTCCGAAGGCTTGAGGACGACGGCGTTGCCCGCGACCAGCGCCGGGATCAGGTGGCCGGCGGCGATCTCGACGGGGGTGCACGCCGGCGCGATGACGCCGAGCACGCCGTGCGGCCGGTGGCGCAGCGCGGTGCGGCCGCCCAGCGCCGAATCGAGCCGGCGCTGCGCGGTTCGCTCGGCATAGCCCGACACCGACGCGTCGATGCGTGCGACGACGGCGTCGATCTCCCCGCGCGTCTCCCACAACGGCTTGCCCGTCTCGCGCGCCAGCAGGTCCGCGAACGGCTCGTGCCGCGCGCGCACGACGTTGCCGAACCGGCGCAGCGTCTCGATCCGATACGGGAGCGGCCGCGCGGCCCAGCCGGTCCAGCCGGCTCGCGCGACGGCGACCTCCGCCGCGACGTCGCCCGTCGGCCCACGCCACAGCTCGGCGCCGGTCGCGGGTTCGAAGGAGACGAGCTCGGCCATGGGTAACGCTTACACCGGAAGGGATTGATCTTGTTTGAACGACCTTCTTCCTTCCGTTCAAGCTCAGCATGAACGGGATCAGGATAAGGCCTCACCCATCGCGCGAACCTCTGCCACCTTCGCCTCGAATACGCTCCAGTCGTCCGCCGCGGCGATCGGCGCCCAGATCGCCTCCACCTCGTCGATCAGCATCGAGCAGGGCTCGCCAGACCAATAGGGGTGCGAACGGTCCTTGCGTGGGGCGTAGCCGGCGAGCGCGGCGCGGGCATCGGCCCACTCGGCGCCATAGCCGACCGGCAACACGCCCCCGAACGCGTCGAAGAAAAACCGGTCCAGCCCCGCGCCGCTTACGCGCAGAGCCTGCTCGATCGCCTGCACCAACGCGCGATCGTCGTCGGCGCCGCGTGGGACGACGCCCAGCCGCCACGTCATCCGCTCGCCGATCGCCGCCTGATAGGCCGGCGCGAACCCGTCGAGCGCGGCGATCAGCGGCTCCGCGTCGCAGATCGGCCGCAACGCGACGGCCAATTGCATCGCGTTCCAGTGGATCGCCTCGGGCTGGCGCCCGAGCGCGTAGAGCCCGGTCTGGTCGAAATAGGCGGCGGTGAACGCAGGATCCCAGGTCGGCGCGAACCGCCACGGGCCATAGTCGAAGCTCTCGCCCGTCACGTTGATGTTGTCGGTGTTGAGTACGCCATGCACGAACCCCGCCGCCATGTAGCTTGCCGCGAGCCGCGCGGTCCGCGCGACGACGTTGGTGAGGAGCTGCACCGCCGGCTCGGCGCCAGGCTCCTGAGTGTGCAGCTCGCGCAGCACATAGTCGGTCAGCGTCCGTAGCCTTGTCTCGTCGCGCTCGTAGGCCAGCCGCTGGAAGCTGCCGATGCGGATATGGCTGTGGCTGAGCCGCACCAGCACCGCCGAGCGGGTGGGGGAGGGCTCGTCGCCGCGGTATAGCGCCTCCCCCGTCTCGATCACCGACAGCGTGCGACTGGTCTCGACGCCCAGCGCCTCCAGCATCTCGGTCGCCAGCACCTCGCGGACCGCGCCCTTCAGCGTCAGCCGGCCGTCGCCGGAGCGGCTCCATGGCGTGGTGCCCGAGCCCTTGGTGCCCAGGTCCATCAGGCGACCGCGATCGTCGTACAGTTGCGCGAAGGTGAAGCCGCGCCCGTCGCCCAGCTCCGGGTTGTAGCTGCGGAACTGGTGGCCGTGGTAGCGCAGCGCCAGCGGCTGCGGCAGGCTGTCCGGCAGCGGCTCGAACCGGCCGAAGCGGCGAATCCACTCAGCGTCATCCAGCCCCGCCAGCCCGATGGTGGCGGCGGCGCGGTCGTTGCGGAAGCGCAGCCGCGTCTCCGGGAAGTCGGCCGCCGTCACCGGATCGAAGAAGCCGTCGCCGAGCGTCAGAAGACGACTGGCGGGCCGATACGAGGTCGGCTCTGCTTGCGGGGATGCTGTCATCCCGCGATATGGGGGGCCCCGATCCGGCGACGCAACCATGGCCGACACCACCCAGCCCTTCGCCGACCTGTATTGGTCCGCGCCCGACGGCGTGCGGTTGCACGCGCACGACTGGCGAGGGGAGGGGACGCTGCCGCCGCTCGTCTGCCTGCCGGGCCTGACGCGCAACGCGCGCGATTTCGACGCGCTGGCGGCACGATTGTCCCCGCGACGGCGCGTGATCGCGGTGTCGCTGCGCGGGCGCGGCGGCAGCGGCAAGGCGCCGCCCGACACCTATGTGCCCGCGACCTATGTTGGCGATGTCCTGGCGATGCTGGACCAGATCGGCGCGGACCGGGTGGCGGTGATCGGCACGTCGCTGGGCGGGCTGGTCGCGATGATGCTGGCACAGGCCGCGCCCGGCCGGATCGCGGGCATGGCGCTGAACGACGTCGGCCCAAGGCTGGAGCCGGTCGGGATGAGCCGCATCCGCGCGCAGCTCGGCCGACCCACCGTGTGGCCCACCTGGATGCACGCCGCCCGCGCCGTCGCCGAAGGATTGCGCGACGTCTATCCCGACTGGAGCCTGCTCGACTGGCTGGCGATGGCCAAGCGACTGTACCGGCTCAACTCGGCGGGCCGCATCGTCGCCGATTTCGACGGCAAGATCGCCGAGGCGTTCCGCCTGCCGGCCGCCGAGTCCGACTCCGCGCCCGCGCCCGACCCGTGGCCGCTGCTCGATGCGCTGGCCGGCGTGCCCGTGCTGGTGGCGCGCGGCGAGCGATCCGACGTGCTGGGGGCGGGCACGGCGGCGCGGATGGTCGCGGCGGTGCCGGGCGCGACGTTTGCGACGGTCCCGCGCGTCGGCCATGCGCCGACGCTGACCGAGCCGGTCGCGGCGGCGGCGATCGACCGGTGGCTGGAGAGGATGACATGACCGGGTTCGCGTTCGACGCGCTGGTGTTCGGCCCCGACGATGTCGACCTGTCGCGCTCGCCGCTCGCCGGCAGGATCGACGCCGAAACCTATGTGCTGGGCGCCTTCAATCCGGGCTTGACCCGGCTCGCCAACGGCAACCTCCTGCTGATGGTCCGCGTCGCAGAGGCGCTGCGGACGCCGATCCGCGACGGCGCGGTGCATTCGATCCGCTGGGAGGAGACGGTCCAGGGTGCGGCTTGCGTCCTCGACGCGTGGCCGCTCAGCCTCGTCGACACCGCCGATCCGCGCCAGGTGCAGATGCGCGGGGCGGGGTTTCGCGTCCTCGCGCTGACGTCGCTATCGTGGCTGCTGCCGGTCGAGCTGTCGGCGGACGGGCGGCGGGTGGAGGAGGTCCATTACGATCGCGCCATCGCCCCGCGCGCGTCCTACCAATGCTATGGCGTCGAGGACGCGCGGATCAGCCGGGTCGGCGACCGCTGGCTGATGACCGCCTGCTGCGTCAGTCCGGAGCGGCACGGGACGGCGCTCTACACCTCCGCCAACGGGCTCGACTGGCATCTGGAAGGCCTGATCCTCGATCACCAGAACAAGGACATGGCGATATTCGAGGGGCTGGTGGACGGCAGCTACTGGGCGCAGACGCGGCCGCTGGGCGATTGCTATTTCGCCTATGCGCCGGGGAGCGAATGGCGCGCGGGACCGTCGATCAACTTCGCGACCTCGCCCGACGCGCTGCACTGGCGGCCGAGCGAGCACCCCGGCATCCGCCCGCACGCCGCGACCGTCGCGACCGCGCGGATGGGCGCGGGCGCGCCGCCGGTGTTGACCGACCGCGGCTGGCTGACGTTGTGGCACGGCGCGGAGCCGTCCGGCCAGGTCGGCATCTATCGCACGTACTGGACGCTGCTCGACCGCGACGAGCCGTGGCGCGTCGTCGCGACCGGCCACATGCCGCTGATCGAGCCCAATCCTGCGCTTACCGAGGCGATGAAGGACCGGATGTACCTGGGCGACGTCGTGTTCACGACCGGGCTCGTCGATGCGGGCGATCACTGGGTGGTGGCGAGCGGCGAGGCGGACCTCGCCTGCCGCATCACGCATGTGCCCAAGGCAGCGGTGGGCTAGCAGCATGCCCGCCTGGCGAGCCCTTCAGAGCTGCAAGCCGAAGCGCGGGCCCAGCCACGTCATCATCGCGTACAGGCCGATCGTCAGCCCGCACCCAGCGAGCAGCGCAGGCCAGAAGCCGGTGCCATGCCGCAGCAAGGCCGGGATGAGCAGGAACATCGGCAGCGACGGCAGAACGTACCAGAAGGTCGCTCCCGCATGCGCGGCCATCGTCTCGGCATCCGGCTTTTCGGCCCACAGCCACATCATGCCGAGCACCGACACCAGCGGCAACGACGCGATCAGAGCGCCGAACCCGGGATAACGCTTCGCCAGCGTCGAGGCGAAGGCGATCAGAACGCCCGATATCGCGGCCTTCAGGGCAAGGTAGAGCATGGGCGTCGATACGCGACGTGCGGTCCCGGCGGAAGCGGGCTAGGTTCGGTCTCCCGGCGCTCCCTTCGACAAGGACGCTCCGGTTCGGTAGCACCTCCCCGATCGGAGGAGGGATGATGGCGGACGAGCCTGTCGCAGGTACATCGGGACGGCGCGCCTCGACGTCTGCGCGGGCGCTCCCACCCGCGCCGTCGGCGGCTGACATCCGGCTGGTCATCACCGCCTCCGCGCTCGGCACCGTGTTCGAATGGTATGACTTCTTCATCTACGGCACGCTCGCCGCGGCCGGGATCATCGGCCGCGCCTTCTTCCCCGCCGGCAGCGAGACCGCGCGGACGCTGCTCGCCTGGGCGGGGTTCGCGATCGGCTTCGGCTTCCGGCCGCTGGGCGCTGTGGTGTTCGGCTATCTGGGCGATCGGCTGGGCCGCAAATACACCTTCCTGGTGACGGTCGCGCTGATGGGCGTGGCGACCGCCGGGGTGGGGCTGGTGCCGTCGGCGGCGACGATCGGCTGGGCGGCGCCCGCGATCGTGCTGCTGCTGCGGATCGCGCAAGGGCTGGCGCTGGGCGGCGAATATGGCGGCGCGGCGATCTATGTCGCCGAGCATTCGCCGCCGGGCAGGGCGGGCTTCTACACCAGCTTCATCCAGGCGGGCGTCGTCGGCGGGTTCGTCCTGTCGCTCGCGGTCGTGCTGGTCGCCAAGGCGCTGCTGCCCGCCGGCGCATGGGACGCGTGGGGGTGGCGCGTGCCGTTCTGGTTCAGCCTCGCGCTCCTCGCGCTGTCGCTGTGGATGCGGCTGAGGCTGTCCGAAAGCCCGGTGTTCGAGGCGATGCGGGCGGCGGGCACCCGCGCCGCCAACCCGGTCGCCGAAAGCTTTCGCCATCCCGGCAATGTGCGCCGGATGCTGGTCGCTCTGTTCGGCATCGCCGCGGGCCTGACCGTCATCTGGTACACCGCGCAGTTCACCGTGCTGTCGTTCCTCGCCGGACCGATGCGGGTGGACGAGACGACCGCGCAACTGTTGACCGGGGCGGGCGCGATCGCCGGGCTCGGCTGGTTCGTGTTCTTCGGGCGCCTGTCGGACCGGGTCGGGCGCAAGCGGCCGATCGTGATCGGCTATTGCGCGACGCTCGTGCTCCTGTTCCCGATCTTCTGGGCGTTGGGCGCGGCGGCCAATCCGGGGCTGGCGCGCGCCGCGCGGACCGCGCCCGCCGTGGTGAGCGGGCCGGTCTGCGCATACAGCCCCTTTGCGACCACCCAGGCGGACGCGTGCGGGCGCATCCTCGACCATCTGTCGCGCAAGGGCGTCGCCTATACCAAGGCGCGCGCGGTGCGGACCGGCGTGACGATCGCCGGCCGGCCGTTGGCGGACACGAGCCCGGCCGGGCTCGACGGAGCGCTCGCGGCGGCCGGCTGGCCGAGCGGCAAGGTGCGGCCGGACGCGCCGCATCTGGTGCTGATGCTGCTGGCGATCGTCGCGCTCGGCGCGCTGTCCGGCGCCACGTTCGGGCCGGTCGCGGCCTTGCTGTCCGAGTATTTCCCCGCGCCGATCCGCTACACGTCGATGTCGCTGCCCTATCATCTGGGCACCGGCTATTTCGGCGGCTTCCTGCCTTTGGTCAGCCAGTATATCGTCGCTCGGTCGGGCGATCCCTATGCGGGGCCGTGGTACACGATCGTGGTCGTCGCGATGGCGCTGGCGGTAACATGGTGGGGGTTGGACGAGCGGGTACCCCCGGGTTGATCGACGCAGTAGCGTAGCTGGCGCTGGCTCCCTATCGACCATGAATGGTTGTCTCCGCTCCGACATCGCCCCTCCGCCTCCGCCTCGATGGCGCCGCGCTCGTCGCCAACTGGCGGGCGCTCGACCGGCTGAGCGGGCGCGCGGCCTGTGGCGCGGCGGTGAAGGCCGATGGCTATGGCCTGGGCGCGCGCGAGGTCGTCGCGCGACTGACGGCGGCCGGGTGCCGCGACTTCTTCGTCGCGAGCTGGGCGGAGGCGGCGGCGCTCGCGGACCGGTTCGCCGGCCCGGTCGGCGCCCCATTTGCCGGTGCCCCGGCCGCGCTGTCGGTGCTGCACGGCGTGCGCGCCGACGACATGGCGACGGCGGCCGCGCTGCCCGGCGTGCGCCCGGTGCTGTCGACGCCCGCGCAGGTCGCGCGCTGGCGTCCGACCGGCCGGCCCTGCGACGTGATGGTGGACACCGGCATGAACCGGCTGGGCGTGTCGGCGGAGGCGGTCGCGGCGGGGCTGCTCGATGGCCTCGCGATCGAGACGCTGATGAGCCACCTCGCGTGCGCGGAGGACGAAGGCGCGGCGATGAACCGGCGCCAGCGCGACCGCTTCGCCGCGCTCGCCGGGCGAACGGGCGCGCGGCGGCTGAGCCTCGCCAACTCGGCCGGCGTCGCGCTGGGCGCGGATTATGCGTTCGACCTCACGCGGCCCGGGCTGGCGCTGTACGGCGGCGTGCCCTGCGCGGCGCTGGCGGATGCGATCGTGCCGGTGGCGGTGCCCGAGGCGGAGGTGCTGCAGCGGCGCACGGTGCGCGCGGGCGACACCGTCGGCTATGACGCGACCTGGAGGGCGGCGCGCGACACGCAGGTCGCGATCCTGTCGATCGGCTATGCCGACGGCTACGCCCGCGCCTTTTCCGGCATCGGCGCCGCGCGCGCGGGCGGGGCGGTGCTGCCGGTGCTGGGCCGCGTGTCGATGGATCTGCTGGCGGTCGACGCGGACGCCGCGCCCGCCCTGGCGGAGGGCGACCGGGTGACGCTGGACTACGCCCTGCCCGCGGCGTCCGCGCGCGCGGGAATCAGCCAGTACGAACTGCTGACCGGCCTCGGCGATCGGTTCGAGCGGATGTGGGTGTAGCCGACGAAAAAAGGGGCCGCGCCTTGCGACGCGACCCCCTTTTAGTACCGGTACACTGGATCAGTAGTTGACCTTGATCCCCGCATAGACGGTGCGACCATAAGGATCGTAGATCGCGCTGTTGGCGTCGTTGCCGAACAGACCGAACGGAGGCAACGTGTTGAAGGCGTTGTCGACGCCGCCATAGACCTGGAACTGCTTGTTCACGGTCGCCGCCAAACGAAAATTATGATAAACCACTGACGGATAATAGACTTGCGGGTACACGTCCGCGTTGGTCGGTACACGACCGTCGAAGTAATTCTGTGCTTCGTAAGCGCCAATCGTCATCGGGCTGATGTATTGAGCCTGATACCGGAGCGTGAACGGCCCGTGCGTGTAGCTGGCGGTCAGGTTGAACTCGAACTCCGGATCGCCGAGATCGCTCTTCTGACGGGTCGCGTAGCCGGGAATCTGCGGATTGATGTAGTTGTCCCGCTGCGCGATCCACGTCGCCAGCAGCGACAGGCCCACCTTGTCGCCGTTGCCCATTGTGTGGTTATACGCATAATCGATATCGATGCCCGACGTCTTCTGCTTGGCGAAGTTGATGCCGGCAGAAAGAATGCCGTTGTTGGCGAAGGTCCCGTCGGGGTTACGGGTGACGAGCGCGCAGAAGTTGTTGTTGATGCCGGTGGAGTTGTTGTAGCAGGCGTTCAGGATCGCCTGAGCGCCTAGCGAGGCGATCAGGTTGTGGACGGTGATGTTGTAATAATCGATCGTCACCGACATGCCCGGGACCAGATGGGTCGGCTGGATCACACCGCCGAAGGTGAAGCTGTCCGACGTTTCCGGCGTCAGGTTCGGGTTGCCGCCCGACAGGTAGGAGATCGTCTGCGTACGGGCCACGGTGTTGATGAACCCGGTCGGAATACCGGCCGCCGCGCAGTTTGCGCGATAATTGGGCATCGTACCGATGTTAATGACATCGCAGGGGTCGGCGATCGACGCGTAGTTCTGCGAGAACGGGCTGTAAAGGTCCGACTGGGTCGGCACGCGAACCGAGTGCGAATAGTTGCCGCGGAACCGGATGAAGTCCGCGGGCGAATACGTGGCACCGCCATTGTACGTATAGGTCGTCCCGCCGGTATTATTGTAGTTCGATACGCGCGCCGCGCCGGAGATCGTCAGCTCGCGGACGAAGCGCATGTCCTTGAGGAGTGGCGCCTGTAGCTCGACATAGCCTTCCTTCACCTCCAGCGTGGGTGGCAGGAACGGCTGGATCGCGTTGAGGAAGGTCAGCGCTGCCGGATTGGACGTCAGCGTATCCCAGATCGACTTTGATTGTTCGCGCCGATATTCGCCGCCGATCACGAACCCGATCGGGCCGCCGGGGAAACTGAACAGCTGGCTCAGGTTGCCCGACACGTAAGCGTTGGCGTCAAGCTGGTTCGAGAATTGGTTCCGGTGGCTGGTGTAGTTGAAGTAATTGATGGCGCGCGCGTCACCCACGCCCTGTCCGAAGGTGTTGATCGGAAAGCAGGCAGGATCGGTATCCGTGGTCGCGTTGATCGCGCAGATCACCTTGGCACCGGCGCCATTAAGCACATAGTTGCTGCCGGAGAACGACGCCGGCGCGAGCACGGCGTTGATCGCGTTCGCGTAATTCTGCAGGATCAGGTTGTTGGTCGAGAAGTTCTGTGAGTTGAACTGGCCGTAGGACACGGACGCGTCGTATTTCCAGTCATGGTTGAACGTGCCGCGCACGCCGCCGACGACGCGGAACAGCTCACGCCGATCATATTCACCGCGACCGCCATAATCGACGTTGAAACGGCTGGTCGTGAAGGTGCCCGTGGTCGGGTTCGCGCAATAGCCGATCGACTGCAGCGTCGTCAGGTTCGTCGAGCCAAGGAACGGGTTGCTGCAGCTGAACGTGCCATAGCTGCCGCCCTGGAAGAAGGTCGGCTGTCCTTCCTGGTTCTGGACCGTGCGGGTATATTTGCCCTCGAAATAGGCGGTCAGGCCTTCCGAGAAGTCATAGTGGCCAAGAGTATTTAACGCGATACGATCCTGGCGCGGCGAGATCATGCCCGTCTCGTACAGCGTTGAGCCCAATCCACCGACAGTGTTGGTGCTGCCGCCCGCCGTGATATCACGGAAGTCAAGGCTTGGATTGCTGAATGTCAGTTGACCGTTTGGTGTGAATGCGTAGCGTTGGCCAACATAGGCCGTCAGAAAAGACTGTGTGTTGTACGATGGTACGCCAGCATAGTACGTGAGATAGTTGGTGTTCTGGCGACAACGAGCTGTATTGGCGAGCGTTGCTGTGTTGCAGACGGCATTGAGGATGCCGCCGTCGGAAATAGTCCCGTTGCGCACGCCGGAGTAGAAGCCGTTGTCGGGAATGCCATCCGACGCGGAGAATTGCGGCGGCAACAGGTTTTCGGGCGCCACGTTCTCTTGAAGGTTGAACTGGTTGCGGCCACTATAGGAGCCGGTCTCAAAATCGCGGTCCCGATAGTATACCGCGTCCACATGCGCAAGTTCACCGGCGACTGCTATGTTCCCGCGCCCTTCGGCGAAGTTCTTGCCCCATATAGCGCTGACATATTCCTGGCCGTGGTCACCATAGGTCGTCGCGCCGCCCTGAGCATTCAGCTTGAGGCCGGAGAAATTGTCCTTGAGGATGAAATTGACCACACCGGCGATCGCGTCGGAGCCGTAGATTGCCGATTCGCCGCCGGTGACGACGTCGACGCGCTCCAGCAGGTCGGTCGGGATCGTGTTGGTGTCGACCGCCGACGTGCCGGGAACTGATGTGACGTGCCGCCGCCCGTCCACCAGCACCAGGGTGCGGGCGGTTCCCAATCCGCGCAGATCGAGGAGGTTCAGACCCGAGGTGCCGATGAAGCGCGTCGAATTGGCCTGGCTGTACGTCGCGCGCAACTGCGGCAGTTCGTTGAGCGCGTCGCCGACGTTGATGTTGCCCTGCGACAGCAGTTCGTCGGCCGTGATGCTGGTCAGCGGCACCTGGCTGACGATGCCGGGACGTGACAGGCGGGTGCCGGTCACCACGACTGAATTGTCCGGCTCCGGCGAGTCCGCCTGGTTCTGGTAGGCCTGCTCGCCGGGCCGCGTGCCCGTCGTGTCGGTGGCCGTATTGTTTGGCGTCGTCGCCTGATGCGTGTCGGTGGGGTCGGCGCCCGGAACGGGGGTGCAGTTGGCAGCCTGGTCCTTCGTCTGATTTGGGCCGCAAGGCGGCAGCGGCGCCGTCGTTTGTGCCGAAGCGGATACGGCCGTCAGGCCCGCCGCCAGAACGCTGGACGCCAGAGCGCCGCGCAGGGCTGTGGCCGCAAATAGGTGCGAAGACTTCATCATACCCCCGATTTTCAATGACTAACGCCGGCGGTGTTCCGCCTGGTCGACGCCACGAGATGACGGGAGCATGCACCTATCCGCAAGCTGATATTCACCTGACATTCACAAAACCGTCACTTTTTGCCATTTGCTGTTGCGCCTTCGCAACAGCAGCAAACTTGGCGCAATAGATCAGCAACAATCGGTCGCGACGGCGTGCCGCCGCACCACGACGCCCTTCCGCCGTACACCTCATGTTGCCGCGCATCGGCGAAGGGCGTAGCAGCGCGGCAAAACAGGAGGGATTGCCATGAAGAAGCAGGGCGTCGACGGCGTGGTGACGGTGAAGAAATACGCCAACCGCCGGCTCTACAACACCGAGACCTCGTCCTACATCACGCTCGAGCATCTCGCCGTCATGACGCGCGAAGGGCGCGAGTTCCGGGTGGTCGATGCCAAGACGGACGAGGACATCACCCACACCGTCCTCACGCAGATCATCATGGAGGAGGAGGGGCGCGACGGGCAGGCGCTGCTGCCGGTCGGCTTCCTGCGCCAGGTGATCGCGCTGTACGGCGATTCGGTGCAGGCGATGGTGCCCGGCTACCTCGAGGCGTCGATGGACAGCTTCCGCCGCAACCAGGCGCAGTTGCAGACCGGGTTCCAGTCGGCGGTGGAGGGCGCGTTCGCGGCCTCGCCCTTCGCGGAGATCGCCAAGCGCAATATGGCGATGTTCCAGGCGGCGGCGGGCGCGTTCAAGCCGGGCGGCGCGGCGGCAACGGCGGCCGCGGCGCCGGCCTCGGCGGCGTCCGGCGCAAGCAAGGACGCGGAGATCGCGGCATTGAAGGCCGAACTCGCCAGCCTGCACGAGAAGGTCGAACGGCTGGTGAAATGAGGCGGGTGTTTCTGGTCGGCTCACGCCGACGCCGTCAGTAGAAGCGCGCGAGCGTCAGGAGCCGCACCGGGCCGTCGCACTGGCCCAGCCGTACGGTCCGCCCGGGCGTGCCGGCGGACCAGGCGCCCATGCCGCGGGCCACGTATTCGGCGTCGATCGGCTGGCCGTCGACCGAGCAGATGAGGTCGCCCGCGTGCCAGCCGGCCGCCTCCGCCGGGCCGCCGCGCATCACGTGGATCACCTTCAGCCGCCCGGGCTCCAGCGTCATCAGCAGCCCGCTCGTGGAGCGCTGCGGCGGCATGTCAGCGTCCGGACCGGGGCTCAGCACCATGCGTCCGGCCACCGGGTCCATCAGCACGCGACAATGCTGGAGGAAGCCCGACCCGATCCGCCCGGCGACGCCGATCGCCTCCGAAAAGCCGCCGCGCGCCTCCGCCCGCACCTCCACCTCGCGCGCGACCAGATCGCCGACGCGCACCTCGGGCACGATCGCGAGCTCGATGGTGATCGGGCCGGCGAGGCCATAGGCGATCGCGGTGGTCGTGCGGATGCTCGCGGGCACCGCCTCGCGCCAGGCGGGCTGCGACACGGTGATCGCCGATCCATCGCCAGTGTCGACGATCATCGGCGACAGCACATGGCCCGCCAGCGTCACCCGCGTCACGTACACCTGCCGCTCCGGGCTGATCGCGAGCGGCGCGACGAAGCCTGCGAACGGCATGCGGCCGGTGGGGATCAGCCGGAAGCGGCGGCCGGCGTAGTCGATGTCGAGCGCCGCGGTGCCCACCAGGTCGCGACCCACCAGCATGTCGACGGGCGCCGTCCCGCCGGTCGCGATCGCCGGCAGGTCCGCCACCGCCACGCCGCCGCCGCTGCGCACGAGCCCGCCCAGCGCGACGGCACGCGTGTCCACCCACCCGATCGCCACCACCCCGCCGATCGCGGTCGCGCTGCCGACCGCGCGCACCGCCAGGTGCTGCTCCGTGGCATAACGGCGGGCGAGCACGGAATAGCTGACGCCGGTATCGAGGATCGCGCTGACCGGCCGCCCGTCGAGGCTGAGATCGAACCGCATCTGGTCGCCGGGCGTGAGGGTGAAGGGCACCCAGCGGGCTTCTGCATCGCGCGCGAGGAGGGAGGTGCCGGCGGGGAGGGGCATCGCATCGGGCGGCGGTGCCGCGGCGCTGAGCGTGGCCGCTGCGCAGACGAACAGCAGAAAGGGAAGAATCGACAGCCGCCGCATTGCTCCGGCCCTAGGAGTTGGCGATCGCGTCGGAAAGCGGCGACGCCGGCTTGCCGGTCACGAGGGCGACGCAGCCGGACCATGCGGCGCGTGTCGGGGTGGAAGTGCGGTCGGGATGCTGGCATCCAGTCCCATCCAAGCCATTCTAGGTTCTTGGGTCTGTGTTGCTGATATCGGCCATCGCTGGACTAGCGCTGACGCGGCCGGTGGGCGGAACGGCTGCGGGTTTTGCGTCGGAGGCAGCACTGACGGCGGCGGCGGTCCTGGCCGTCGATCGATATCGGAGAGCGAGATATCGATAGCAGCTGACGCCCAGTCGCGGACATTGCCCTCTTGCGGGTGCGGTTCCATTAATGGACGTTGGGTTGGGATCGAAGCGGACGACACCATGAGGATCGGCACTCTAGCGGTAGTAGCTTTGCTCGTCATTGCGATCTTACTGGCTCCTCATATATGGAACCCAGTCGAAAACGGTCCTGACTTACTCAATCCGGAAGCCTTTACGGGCTGCTATGGATCGGGAGAAAGTAGATTAATCGTGACCAGAAATAAGGCAATCGTTGTAGCGATGCATAAGAGCACGCGTATTATCCGCATGTTTCTGTTGAAGTCTGATCCGGCCATAAATACGCTCAATGATCTGGTATTTGATACACGTGGGAACGGCCTACGCGTTGGCACGGCAAACACGGGGTTCTTTTACAAGTTTAATAGCCGGTCTAAGCCTTTTGGTCTATTGCTTCCGGACGATAGCGGAACAGAGCGAACGCTTTCGCGAACTCCATGCTGAACGACCGGTTCTTGCGTGTCGGTCTCGGACGCTGCCGGACCGTTCACCACAAAGCACTGCCGCCAACCGGTCGCGCCGCACCCTACAGACATGCCTCCAGATACGCCTGGTCGAAGCCGAACTGTTTCGCCTTGTCCAACGTGTAGGGACGCAGGCCCATCGAGCGGTATTCGCCGATGATCTTGCCGTCGGCGCTTTCGTCGATGAACTCGAACTTGAACAATTGCTGCGTGACGATCACCGGGCCTTCCATGCCGATCACCTCCGTCACGTCCGTCACGCGGCGGCTGCCATCGCGCAGGCGCTTGACCTGGATGATGAGATCGACCGAGTCGGCGATCTGGCGGCTGATCGCCTCCTTGGGGATCTTGATGTCGCCCATCATCACCATGTTCTCCATGCGCCCCAGCGCCTCGCGCGGCGAGTTGGAGTGGAGCGTGCACATCGATCCGTCGTGGCCGGTGTTCATGGCGGCCAGCAGGTCGAAACACTCCTGGCCGCGGATTTCGCCCAGGATGATGCGATCCGGCCGCATGCGCAGCGCGTTCTTCACGAGGTCGCGGATGCTGATCTCGCCCTGACCTTCGAGGTTCGCCGGGCGCGTTTCCAGCGGCAGCCAATGCGGCTGCTGCAGGCGAAGCTCCGCCGCGTCCTCGATCGTCAGCACGCGCTCACCGGGGTCGATCATCTTGGACAGCGCGTTCAGCATCGTCGTCTTGCCCGAGCCGGTGCCGCCGGAGATCACGACGTTCAACCGGCACGCGCCCGCGATCTTGAGCGCGGTGGCCATCTTGGGGCTCATGCTGCCGCCGGCCGCCATCATGTCGAGCGTGATGGGTTTCGCGGAGAACTTACGGATCGAGATCGCGGTGCCGCGCAAGGACAGCGGCGGGACGATGACGTTGACGCGGCTGCCGTCCTTCAGCCGGGCGTCGGCGAGCGGCGTCGTCTGGTCGACCCGGCGGCCGACCGAGTTGCAGATCCGCTGCGCGATCTGGAACAGATGCTCCTCGTCGCGGAACTGGATGGGCGCGATGACGAGCTTGCCCTTCTGCTCGATGTAGGTCTGCTCCGGGCCGTTGACCATGATGTCGGTGATCGTCGGATCGGCGAGCAGCTCCTCCAGCGGCCCCAGGCCCAGCAGCTCGTCGACCAGCACCTTCTCGAGCGCGAACTGCTCGCGACGGTTGAGCGTCAGCTTGAGCTCGGCGAGCACCTCGCCGATGATCGGGCGGAACTCCTCGGCCAGGTCGTCCTTGCCCAGCGTCGCCGCCGCTTCGGGATCGACGCGCTCGAGCAGGCGCGGGAGAACCTGTTCCTTGATCTTGTGGACGCTGGCCTCGAACCCCTCGGCCTTGCTGTTGCCGGCGTCGCCGCTGGCGTTCTGGCGGTCGGCGAGGCGCTGCATCGCGTCCATCTGCACGCCCGGCATCGTGCCGGTGATGCCGGCCTCCGCTTCGGCGCCGAGCGTGCCCGGATCGAGCGGCGGGAACTGATCGCCACCCTCGCCGTCCATCCGGCCGCCGCTGCCCCCCTGCATCGGTCGCGCGATTCCGAACGAGGGCCGCCCCGGCGTCTGGGTCCCACCACCGCTGCGCCGTCCGAACGCACTCATGCCCGTGATCCTTCTCGCATGAGGGGGAGGCGTAGGGGGCAAGGCTTGAGATTTGCCTAACCAATCCGGTCGCAGCCCCGCCGCCGGCAACCAGGCGTTTACCGCTGCGGGTGCAGAGGACGGGGCATGGAGCATGTCCGCCTGGTCGTCCCCGCCCATCCCGCCCATCCCGCGCCGCCGGTGGCGCCGCACGCGCCCGGCGGGCTGTGGACGGGGGTGGGGGTCGGGCTGGTCCTTACGGGATCGGTGTGTGCGATGGTAGCGGCGCTGTTCGGCACGGACGCGGCGATGTGGCGCGGTCTGCTCGGGCTGGCGCTGGGGTTAGGCGCGGTGCTGCTGGCGGCGGACTGGCTGCGCGGGTCGTCCTGGCTACAGGACAGTGACGTGCGGTCCTCGCGATCGTCGACGCGGGAGGAACGGCACGATGCGATCATGCTTCACGCAGGCGGCGAGGAGCGCGACGCCGAAGCCGGTGGCGATCACGATCGCGGGCAGCGACGCCTCCGCCCCGAACGCGCCGCCGGTGAGGAGCGCGGAGCCCGCGGGATGGTCGACGAGCAGCCCTGGCGTGGCGTTGCCGGAGATCGGGATGCCATAGATCCCGCCCTGCGCGAAGTTCCACGCCATGTGGAGCCCGATCGCGGCCCATAGCCGCCGCGTCAGCATGTACAGCGCGCCGAGCATGATCCCCGCTTCCAGCGCGATCGCGGTGGCGGCGAGCCATGAGGAATTGGCGTTGGCGAGGTGCCCCGCCCCGAACAGCGCGGCCGAGATCGCGAGCGCGGCCCAGCTGCCGAGCCACTGTTCGAGCAGCCGGAAGATCAGCCCGCGGAACAGAAGCTCCTCGCTGAACCCCGACCCGATCGACAGCGTCAGCACGGGCAGGAGGACGGACGCCGCGTGGTGGCCCGCGACGTGATAGCCGCCGAGCAGCGCGATCGCGCCGACGACGACGGAGAACAGCACCAGCCCCGCGACGACGCCCGCTCCAAGCTCGCGGACGGCACCCGCGTGCGCCAGATCGACGTTGCCGCGCCGCTCGATCCAGCGGTTGAAGCCGCGGTAGCTCAGGAACAGAATGATCACCGACGCCACCGTCATCCCCAGCGCGACCAACGGGTCGCCGCCATGCCGAGGCAGGTGAAAGACGCGAACGACCGCCGCCTGGAACAGCGTGGACGGCAGGATCGTGACGATCAGCCCGATCACCAGTGCAACGAGCGGGAAATGGACGATCCGCCAGAAGATGCTGTCGGCTGGCGTGCTCGGATAGCTCGGTTGCATGGGGCTCCGGTCGTTCTGGCCAGAGCATCCGGATCAGGGTGCTTACCCTCTCCCCTTTTGCCCTGAGCTTGTCGAAGGGCTGCCTTCCCTCGCGAGAAAGGGCAGTGCTTCGACAAGCTCAGCACGAACGGGGAAAGGGATCAATCGCCTCGTGTCTGCGACCCATCCCGCTCCCTCGCCAGCAGCGCGGCCTTGCGGTCCAGGCCCCAGGCATAGCCGCCGGGCGATCCGTCGCCGCGCGCGGCGCGGTGGCAGGGGACGATGACGGCGACCGGGTTGGCGCCGCACGCGCTGCCGGCCGCCCGCGCCGCGCCCGGCTTGCCAGCGGCGGCGGCGAGCGCGGCGTAGCTGGTCGAGGTGCCGGCCGGCACCCGGGCGAGCGCCTGCCACACCGCTTCCTGGAACGCGGTGCCTCGGACGTCGAGCGGCAGCATGTGGTCCTGGCCGGGCGCCTCCACGACCGCCACGACCTGCGCGGCGAGACCGGCCAGCGCCGCGTCGCCCGGCTCGATCCGCGCGGCGGGGAAGCGGGCGACGAGCGCGGCCTCGTCCTCGTCGAACGCCACCCGGCAGAGCCCGCGGGCGGTCGCCGCGATCAGCAGCGGGCCCAGCGTCGAGGCGGCGATCGTCCAGCGGATCGTCTCGCCCCGGCCGCCGTCGCGGCGCGCCGCGGGCGCCATGCCGAGGCGGGGCGCGGCCTCGGCGTAGAAGCGGCTGGGGGCGGCGTAACCGGCGGCATAGACGGCGTCGGTCACGCTCGCCTCCCGGGTCAGCGCGGTGTCGGCCCGGGCGGTGCGCAGCGCGCGAGCGTAGGCGGCGGGCGTCACGCCGGTCGCGCGGCGGAACAGGCGGTGGAAGTGATGCGGCGCATAGCCGACCTGCGCGGCGAGGCTGCCAAGATTGGTCGGTCCGTCCCGCTCGATCAGCGCCGCCGCGGCCGCCACCGCGACCCGGTCTCGTGCCGCCTCATCGGGACGACACCGCAGGCAGGCGCGGTAGCCCGCGGCTCGGGCCGCCGCGCCATCCGCGAAGAAGGCGACGTGCTCGCGCGCCGGCCGCCGTGCCGGACAGCTCGCCCGGCAATAGATGCCGGTGGTCGCCACCGCGACGACGAAGCGCCCGTCGGCCTGCCGATCGCGCGCCAGGAAGGCGGCCCAGGCGGCATCGGGGTCGATTGTGTCGGCGGCGGCGGGCGTGTCCATGACGCTCGTCCTACCTGCGCCGCCGACACCACGCATCCTGCCGCTTGCTGTCAAACTCCCTGCCTACCCGCCGTTCGCGCGGAACAGCGCCAGCGTGCGCTCACGCGCCAGCTCCGCCGACGCCTCGTGGTAATCCTTGCGCCGGTCCGAGCTGAAGCCGTGGCCGGCGTCGTACAGGTGGATGTCGGCGTGCGCCGGGTGGCGGGCGATCAGCGCCTCGACGCCTTCGAGCGGGATGCCGGTGTCATAGCGGCCGAAATGCGCCACCACTGGAATGCGCGGCACCTCGTCCGTCAGCGGCACCTGGCTGCCGTAATAGCTCGACGCCGCGGCCACCCCCGTCATCCGCGTCGCCGCGAACCAGGCGACCGAGCCGCCATAGCAATATCCGACCGCGAACACCGACCCCTTGGGCTGGAGCACGTCGATGCACGTCTGCACGTCGGCGAGGCTCTGCTCGAACGGGTGGAGCTGGCGCGCGAGCTCGATCGCGCGCTGCAGGTCCGGGCCGGTGTACCCCGCCTCGAACCCCGGCTGCTCGCGGTCGAACAGCGCCGGCGCCAGCACCTCATAGCCTTCGGCGGCATAGCCGTCCGCCACCTCGCGGATGTGCTCGGTGACGCCGAATATCTCCTGCACCACGATGAGCCCGCCCCGCCGTTCACCGCCGGGCTGGACGTGATACACGGCGATTTCGGCGCCATCGCCCATCGTCATCCGGTCGAACTTGCCTTGCATTCCCATATCCCTCGCCAGCGTCGTCTAGGCGTCGAGTGCCCGACGCGCGGCCAGCCAGCAAGGGCTTCGGGTTGCATCACCGCCGACCCCATGCTAGCCGCCCGCCGACCCCAGCGAGGTGCCGTTTGCGCGCCGTCGTGGCGCATGTTCCGCGTAGATGGGTCGAACATTGATTGAATGGGGAAGACGCGTCGCGTGGAGAGTTCGGGCGGTAACCAGGCCACCAGCGGCAATACCATGGGTGGCCGCTCGGCGCCGGGCATGCAGGCGAGCCTCGCCGGCCGCTATGCCACCGCGCTGTTCGAGCTTGCCCGCGACGGCACCGGCGAAGCAGGCGGCTCCCGCGCGATCGAGGCGGTGGAGCGCAGCCTGTCGATCGTGCAGGCCGCGCTGCGCGAGTCGGATGAGTTCGCGCGGCTGACCACTAGCCCGCTGGTCGATCGGGTCGCCGCGGGCCGCGCGATCGACGCGGCGGCGCGCGTGATGGCGCTCGATCCCACCACGACGAGCTTCCTGGGCGTCCTCGCCGCCAACCGTCGGCTCGCCGAGCTGCCGCGCGTGATCCGCGCGTACCGCCAGCTCGCCGCCGGCTGGCGTGGCGAGACGAGCGCGGAAGTGACGAGCGCGCACCCGCTGACCGACGATCAGGTGACGGAGCTGAAGCATCAGTTGCGCGCCCGCATCGGCCGCGAGGTGACGGTGGACCTCCAGGTCGATCCCGCGCTGCTCGGCGGGCTGGTCGTCCGGATCGGCTCGCAGATGATCGACAGCTCGATCCGCACCCGCCTGGGCGCGCTCTCGCATGCAATGAAGGCCGGCGGCTAGCGCTGCTGGTGGGGCCGACGGCTGACGCCGTCGGGAAGGCTGGCGGTTGACCCCGCCCGGAAAGGCTAAAGGCAAGACACGATGGACATCCGCGCCGCAGAAATATCGAAGGTCATCAAGGACCAGATCGCCTCGTTCGGCACTGAGGCCCAGGTCAGCGAGACCGGCCAGGTGTTGAGCGTCGGCGACGGCATCGCGCGTATCTACGGCCTCGACAACGTCCAGGCGGGCGAGATGGTCGAGTTCTCGAACGGCGTTCAGGGCATGGCGCTGAACCTGGAGGCCGACAATGTCGGCGTCGTGATCTTCGGCTCGGACGCCGAGATCAAGGAAGGCGATGTCGTCAAGCGCACTGGCACGATCGTCGACGTGCCCGTCGGCAAAGGGCTCTTGGGACGAGTGGTCGACGGCCTGGGCAATCCGATCGACGGCAAGGGACCGATCGTGGCCACCCAGCGCAGCCGTGTCGAGGTGAAGGCTCCAGGGATCATCCCGCGCCAGTCGGTGTCGGAGCCGATGCAGTCGGGCCTGAAGGCGATCGACGCGCTGGTGCCGGTCGGCCGTGGCCAGCGCGAGCTCATCATCGGCGATCGCCAGACCGGCAAGAGCGCGGTCGCGATCGACGCGTTCATCAACCAGAAGACCGCCAACGCGGGCACGGACGAGTCGAAGAAGCTGTACTGCGTCTATGTCGCGATCGGCCAGAAGCGCTCGACGGTGGCGCAGCTCGTCCGCACGCTGACCGAGCAGGGGGCGATGGAATATTCGATCGTCGTCGCCGCCACCGCGTCGGAGCCCGCGCCGCTCCAGTTCCTCGCGCCCTACACCGGCGCGGCGATGGGCGAGTATTTCCGCGACAACGGCATGCACGCGCTGATCGTGTTCGACGATCTGTCGAAGCAGGCGGTCGCCTATCGCCAGATGTCGCTGCTGCTGCGCCGCCCACCGGGCCGCGAGGCGTATCCCGGCGACGTGTTCTATCTCCACTCGCGTCTGCTGGAGCGCGCCGCCAAGATGTCGGACGCGAACGGCGGCGGCTCGCTGACCGCGCTGCCGATCATCGAGACGCAGGCAGGCGACGTGTCGGCCTATATCCCGACCAACGTGATCTCGATCACCGACGGGCAGATCTTCCTCGAGACCGACCTGTTCTTCGCGGGCATCCGCCCGGCGATCAACGTCGGCCTGTCGGTCAGCCGCGTCGGCTCGGCCGCGCAGACCAAGGCGATGAAGAAGGTGTCCGGCTCGATCAAGCTGGAGCTGGCGCAATATCGCGAGATGGCGGCGTTCGCGCAGTTCGGATCGGACCTCGACTCCTCGACGCAGAAGCTGCTCAACCGCGGCGCGCGGCTGACCGAGCTGCTCAAGCAGCCGCAGTTCAGCCCCATGCCGTTCGAGGAGCAGGCGGTGTCGATCTTCGCGGGCACGCAAGGCTATCTCGACGCGGTGCCGGTCGAGGCGGTGACGCGGTACGAGGCGGCGATGCTGTCCGACCTTCGCGCCAACCATGCGGGGTTGCTAGAGGATATCCGTACCAAGCGGGACATCTCCAAGGATACGGACGCCGGACTGAAGAAGGCGCTGGATGGTTTCGCGAAGGCGTTCGTGTAACCCTGCTGTCATCCCCGCGAAAGCGGGGACCCATCTCCCGATCGCGGGGAACGGGTCAGCGGCAGGTGATGGGTCCCCGCCTTCGCGGGGATGACGAAGTGAGAACCGAATGGCTACCCTCAAGGCCCTCAAGGTCCGCATCGGCTCGGTGAAGTCGACGCAGAAGATCACCAAGGCGATGAAGATGGTCGCCGCCGCCAAGCTGCGCCGTGCCCAGGAGGCGGCGGAGGCAGGGCGTCCCTATGCGCAGCGGATCGAGGCGGTGGTGGCGAGCCTCGCGTCGCAGGTGACGATCGGCGAGGGTACGCCCAAGCTGCTGGCGGGCACCGGCAAGGATCAGGTCCATCTGTTCGTCGTCGCGACAAGCGACCGCGGCCTGGCGGGCGCATTCAACACCAACATCGCCCGCCTCGCGCGCCGCCGCGCCGAGGCGATGCGGCGCGCGGGCAAGACGGTGAAGTTCCTGACCATCGGCAAGAAGGGTCGCGGCGTCCTCGCGCGGCTGTACCGGACCGACATCGTTCACTCGGTCGACGCGGGCGATCTCGGCAAGTTCAGCTATGCCGAGGCGAAGGTGTACGCCGCCGACCTCATCCGCCGGTACGAGGCGGGCGAGTTCGACGTGGCGCACCTGTTCTATTCGCATTTCAAGTCGGTGCTGACGCAGGAGCCGACGGAGCAGCAGATCATCCCCGTCGCCGCCGCGATCTCGCCGGTCGCGGCCGTGGTCGCCCGGACATCGGAGGACGGCCGCAAGGTCGCGCTCGCGCCCGGCAGCGAGGCGGCGGTAGAGTATGAGCCTGACGAGGAGTCGATCCTGGCCAGCCTTCTGCCCACCAACGTCGCCGTGCAACTGTTCCGCGCGATGCGGGAGAATGCGGCAAGCGAGCAGGGCAGCAAGATGACCGCGATGGACAACGCCACGCGCAACGCGGGCGACCTCATCAAGCGGCTGTCGATCCAGTACAACCGCGCGCGGCAGGCCGCGATCACGACCGAGTTGGTGGAGATCATCTCGGGGGCGGAGGCGCTGTGAGTGCCGACCCTCAGCATCTTCTTCGGCATCGCGATCCGCATGTTCTGGCGGGATCATCCGCCTCCGCATTTTCACGTCAACTATCAGGGCGAGGAGGCGCAGCTCGGGCTGGATGGCACGGTCCTCAACGGCTCGCTTCCGCCGCGTATCGAGGCTATGGTGCGTGAATGGGCGTTAGAGAATCAAGACGCGCTTTTAAAGGCGTGGGAGGATTGCAGCAACGCCCGCGTCCCCACACGCATACGTCCGCTTCGCTAGGTACGATTACCTTCCGTGCTCCGTGGCGGGTGCTCGCGCTGGAGATCATTGGCGATCATGAGATTTACGTTTGGCATGTCGACGGCGTATCGGGCCGGGTGAAGTTCGAGGACGGGTTTTTCAGGGGCGTGTTCGCTCACCTGCAAGAGCCCGCTCTTTTCGAGGAAGTCGATGTCGTCGGCGGCGCGGTGGCGTGGCCGGGTGAAATCGATCTTGCGCCCGATGCAATGCATGACGAACTCGCCCGCAACGGCGAATGGATTTTGAATTGAGGATTTGAACAGATGGCCACCGTCCTAGAGGACCGCCCCGCCGCCACCGGCACCAACAACGTCGGCCGCATCGCGCAGGTGATCGGCGCGGTCGTCGACGTGCAGTTCGAGCAGGGGCATCTCCCCTCGATCCTGTCGGCGCTGGAGACCAGCAACAACGGCAACCGCCTCGTGCTCGAGGTCGCTCAGCATCTCGGCGAGAACATGGTCCGCACGATCGCGATGGACGCGACCGATGGCGTCACGCGCGGGCAGACGGTGCGCGACACCGGCGCGCAGATCACCGTCCCCGTTGGCCCGGCGACGCTCGGCCGCATCCTCAACGTCATCGGCGAGCCGATCGACGAGCGCGGCCCGGTCAATTCCGAGTTCCATTCGCCGATCCACGCCAGCGCGCCGCCGTTCGTCGACCAGTCGACCGAGAGCGCGATCCTGGTGACGGGGATCAAGGTGATCGACCTGCTCGCCCCCTATGCGCGCGGCGGCAAGATCGGGCTGTTCGGCGGCGCGGGCGTCGGCAAGACGGTGCTGATCCAGGAACTGATCAACAACATCGCCAAGGGCCATGGCGGCGTGTCGGTGTTCGCGGGCGTCGGCGAGCGGACGCGCGAGGGCAACGACCTGTACCATGAGTTCCTCGACGCGGGCGTGATCGCCAAGGACGCGGACGGCAACGCGATCAGTGAGGGATCGAAGGTCGCGCTGGTGTTCGGTCAGATGAACGAGCCGCCGGGCGCCCGCGCGCGCGTCGCGCTGTCGGGCCTGACGATCGCCGAGTATTTCCGTGACGTCGAGGGGCAGGACGTGCTGTTCTTCGTCGACAACATCTTCCGCTTCACGCAGGCGGGCTCGGAAGTGTCGGCGCTGCTCGGCCGCATCCCGTCGGCGGTGGGCTATCAGCCGACGCTGTCGACCGACATGGGCGCGCTGCAGGAGCGGATCACCTCAACGAACAAGGGCTCGATCACCTCGGTGCAGGCGATCTACGTGCCTGCGGACGATCTGACTGATCCGGCGCCCGCCACCTCGTTCGCGCATCTCGACGCGACGACGACGCTCAACCGCGCGATTTCGGAGCTCGGCATCTATCCGGCGGTCGACCCGCTCGACTCCACGTCGCGCGTGCTGGAACCGCGCGTCGTCGGCCAGGAGCATTACGACACGGCGCGCGCGGTCCAGCAGATCCTGCAGAAGTACAAGTCGCTGCAGGACATCATCGCGATCCTGGGCATGGACGAGCTGTCCGAAGAGGATAAGCTCACCGTGTCACGCGCGCGCAAGATCCAGCGCTTCCTGTCGCAGCCGTTCCACGTCGCGGAGGTCTTCACCGGCATCAGCGGCAAGTTCGTGCAGATCGAGGACACGATCCGCTCGTTCAAGGCAGTGGTGCACGGCGAGTACGACCACCTGCCCGAGGCCGCCTTCTACATGGTCGGCGGCATCGACGAGGCGGTAGCCAAGGCGCAGAAGATGGCGAGCGAAGCGTAAACTCGGCCACGGCGGCCGCATAGGGTCGCGCACCTAACCGGACGCCTCGCTCGCCACATCAGGAATTGGAATAGCTGCGTGCCTCTACACTTCGAACTCGTCACGCCTGAGAAGCTGCTCCGGTCGGAGGAGGTCCATATGGTCACCGTGCCCGGCATGGAGGGCGACTTCGGCGTGCTGGAGGGCCATGCGCCGCTAATGGCGACGATCCGGGACGGCGCGCTGCTGATCCAGCGCACCGCCGGCGGGCCGACCGAGACGATCGCGGTTGAGGGCGGTTTCGCCGAGGTGAACGACAAGGGCCTGACGGTGCTCGCCGAGCAGGCCGGCTGAACGACCGGGCCCGGCCTCCGCTCGTGATCGCGAGGGCTCGGGCCGTCAGGACTTTTTGTCGTCGGGCGTAGCATCGCTTGCATGCTTGAGTACGCCGAGCGCCGCTTGCGTGCCGTCGGCGTCGAGCGCGGTCAACGTCTTCCTGGCCAGATCGACTCCGCTGCCGCCATGCGCGCTGTCCGCCAGCGGCTCCAGGGCGACGTGCGCCGCCTCCTTGTCGCCCCGTTCGAGCAGCACGGCCGCAGCCTCCAGCCGCAATCCGTACAGGTCGGGCCGCAGCCTGTAGGCCCACAGCAGCCCGTCCCCCGCCGACGTCGGCGCCGCCGTTCCCGCCGCGGCGAACGACTCGTAATAGAGCTGGGGCGGATAGGAGTAGAGCGGCTCGATCTTGTTGGCGGCCAGGAAGTAACGGCGTGCGGTCGTCCAAGCGGCCTGATCCTTGCTGCCCGCCTTCTTCAACTGCGCGATCCGCGCATTTCCCTTGTAGATTAGCGCGTGGACCGACCTGGGATCCGCCACCAGAGCACGATCGGCGGCGGCCTCGGACGCGGCGAAGTTCCCGGCGTCATACTCCGCCTCGGCAAGCTCGTTCTGCGCCGCCGGATCGCTCGGATAGGGTGCCGCGAGGCGCCGCGCGTCGGCGATCACCAGCTGCGCCTGCCTAGGATCGACACCGTTGCGCGATCGGATCAGCGCCGGCATCATGGCCCGCTCGCCTGCGTCTAGCGGAGATACCGTGACCTCCTCCGAAACCGCCTTTTCGGCCGGGATGGTCGCCGCGGGCCATTGGGTGCGGTGCGCGTAGCCGTCGAGCTTCAAGTCGAGCGACGATGTGACGCCCAGCACCTGCGTCGCCTGCTCCGGCGTCTTGCCGCTGTTGATCGCCACGATATAGGCCGCAAGCTGCTTGGACCGGTCGCGATCGAACATCAGATAGTCGGTCAGCAGCCAAGCCCGCCCGTAGAAGACCTGCGCCTGCAGGCCGTCATGGTAATCCGGGCCGCGCCGGACCAGCCGCTCGATGGGCACGATGTTGGACTTGTCGATGCCATAGGCGCGGTACAGGGGCGGCGCACCGAAAGTGACGCCGCCGTCGCTGGCGAACTTGGCGGTCGCGAACAGCTCGGCGAATCCCTCGCTGAACCAGGTCGGCACCGCAATGCCCTCGAAGCTCGAATACATGATGTGGTGCGTATACTCGTGCAGCATGACCTCCTGCGGGGTCAGCGAGCGCTCGTCGCCTTCGCCTGCACGACGCGGAATGAAAGCGTCCACCTCCGAGGCGAAGTCGTTGCGGTAGAAGCCGGCCGCGTTCGACACGCCGCTCAATCGCTGGATGTCGCTGACGCCGGGCACGACGAACACGTGGACGCGCGCCGACGGGCTTACCTCCGGCGTCTTGAGCGCCAGCACCGAACGGATCGCGGCGTCGAACCGCTCGAGCCGCTGCGCATAGGTCTTCACCGCTTCGGGACGATCATCGGAATAGACCACGAAATGCCTGGAGCTGGCCTTCATCCATTCGGCCTGCGCGGCAGTGCCCGCAAATAGCGCGAGTGCCGCTACCAAGGTCCTGCGTAACATCGTGATTTCTCCCTTTGCCGGTGAGGCTACCTGGCGCGGGCTCGCCGTCAAGCTCTACAGGAAGCTGTACGGATCGACATCCACGCTCACCCGCACCTTGGGCGGCCAGTCGAGCGCGCCCAGCCAGGCGCGGATCAAGTCCTGTACGTCGAGCGCGCGGCGGGCGTGGACCAGCAGGCGGTAGCGGTGCCGCCCGCGCAGCATCGCGAGCGGCGCGGGCGCGGGGCCATAGACATGCATGCCTTCGGTCTGCGGCGCGGCGCGGCCGATCGCGGTGGCGGTGGCATGCGCTGCCGATTGCTCCTCCGCCGACACGACGATCGCCGCATAGCGACCGAACGGCGGCGCCCCCGCCTCGCGCCGCGCCTCCGTCTCCGCCTCGTAGAAGGCGTCGGCGTCGCCCGTCACCAGCGCCTGCATCACGCGCGCACCAGGCTGATGCGTCTGAATGAACACGCGGCCGGGCTTCTCGCCGCGACCGGCGCGACCCGACACCTGGCGTACCTGCTGGAAGGTGCGCTCCGCCGCGCGCAGGTCGCCGCCCTCCAGCCCCAGGTCGGCGTCCACCACGCCGACGAGCGTCAGATTGGGGAAGTGATAGCCCTTGGTGACGAGCTGCGTGCCGACGACGATGTCGATGTCGTGCGCCTCCATCCTCCCCACGAACTCTGCCGCCTTGGCGGGCGACCAGACCGTGTCGGAGGTGACGATCGCCACCCGCGCCTCGGGCAGCAGCGCGCGCACCTCGTCCGCGATCCGCTCGACGCCGGGGCCGCACGCGACCAGCGTGTCCTCGCCCTGGCACTCGGGGCAGACGCGGGGCGTGGGCTCGGCATGGCCGCAATGGTGGCAGGCGAGTCGGCGGATCAACCGGTGCTCCACCATCCAGGCGGTGCAATTGGGGCATTGGAAGCGATGCCCGCAGGTCCGGCAGAGGGTCAGCGGGGCATAGCCGCGCCGGTTGAGGAACAGCAGCGACTGCTCGCGCCGCTCCAGCGTCTCGGCGAGCGCCCGCACCAGCGGTGGCGCCAGCCAGCGACCGCGTTCGGGCGGGTCGGCGATCATGTCGATCGCCGCGATCGCGGGCATCTCGGCGGCGCCGAACCGACTCGGCAGGCGCAGCTCTGCATAGCGGCCGAGCGCCACCTGCTGACGCGTCTCGATCGCCGGCGTGGCGGAGGCGAGCACGACCGGG
The DNA here is from genome assembly GCF_964237335.1 of uncultured Sphingomonas sp. NCBI lineage: Bacteria > Pseudomonadati > Pseudomonadota > Alphaproteobacteria > Sphingomonadales > Sphingomonadaceae > Sphingomonas > uncultured Sphingomonas sp. The sequence continues at coordinate 24,340 of NZ_CAXSHM010000005.1, read as the reverse complement.
CATTCCTCGAACCGGCCGCGCATCACCGCCACGTCGCGGGCGTGATAGTGGACGCCCTCCTCCTGCTTGAAGCTCGTCTCGTGCGCCTCGTCGACGACGAGGAGGCCGAGGTTGCGGTAGGGCAGGAACAGCGCCGATCGCGCGCCGACCGTCACCAGCGCCTGGCCGCTCGCGATCGCGCGCCACGCCCGCCGTCGCTGCGTGGAGCGGAGCCCCGAATGCCACGCCACCGGCTCGCAGCCGAACCGCTCGGCGAAGCGGCGCAGGAACGGCTCGGTCAGCGCGATCTCGGGCAGCAGCACCAGCGTCTGGAGCCCTGCCCGGATCGCGGCGGCGACCGCCTCGAAATAGACTTCGGTCTTGCCCGATCCGGTGACGCCGTCGAGCAGCGTGGGCGCAAAGGCCCGCGCACGCACATCGGCGGCGAGCCGGTCGGCGGCGGCCTGCTGGTCGGCGGACAGGGCAGGGGGCGCATGGTCGGGATCGGGTACCGGATAGGGGCTGTCGATGTCCGCCGACACCGCCTCGATCGCGCCCGCCTTGACCAGCCCGCGCACGACCGCTTCGGACACGTCCGCCATCGTCGCCAGTTCGCGGATCAGGCCCTGGCGGTCGCCGATCCGCTCCAGCGCCTGCGCGCGCGCCGGCGTCAGGCGTAGGGGCACCTCGCCGGTCGCGCGATATTCCACCATCATCCGCGCGCCCTCGATCGCGCTGGTGGACGACAGCGCCATCCGCAGCACGGCGGCGGGCGGCGCGAGGTAATAGGCCGCGGTCCACTCCACCAGCCGGCGCAGCGGCGCGCCGAGCGGCGCCACATCGGCGACGGCGAGCAGGTTGCGCAGGCGATTGTCGCCGACCTCCGCGTCCGACGGCATCGCCTCGGGCTCCCAGACGACGCCGAGCAACTGGCGCGGACCCAAGGGTGCGACGACGACCGAGCCGGGCTCGACGGTCATGCCGTGCGGCACCCGATAGTCGAGCGGACCGAGCGCGGCGTTGAGGAGGAGGACGCGGGCGCGCGACATGCCCGCTAGATAGGACGACCCGCCGCCGGGGCCTAGCGCCGCGTCACAGGACGACTAGCCGGTACGCCGGTCGTTCCGTCGACGATCGCCGACCCGCTGGCGCTTGGCGGCGTACAGCACCGTGTCGGCGGCGTGGACCAGATCGCGCACCGCACCGTGGTCGGGATCGAGCGCAGCGATGCCCACCGTGCCGGCGGCGATCATGCCGAGGCCGCCGACCGAGACGGGCACCCGCAACCCGTCCTCGATCCGCCGGACCAGCGTGACGGGATCGGCGGCGAGCGCCGGTTCCTCGATGATGAGCGCGAACTCGTCACCGCCCAGCCGTGCGGCGCAGCTGCCGGCGAGCCACGGCGCGCGCAGCATCCGGCCGACGCCGCGCAGCACGTCGTCGCCGGCCAGATGCCCCAGCGTGTCGTTGATCGCCTTGAATCCATCGAGATCGATCATCGCCAGCAGCAACGGCCGATCGCCGCCGCGGGCGCGGTCCATGGCCGCGCTCAGTGCGCGCTCGAACGCCGCGCGGTTGCCGAGGCCGGTCAGCACGTCGGTGTCGGCCGATCGGCGCAGCGCCGTCTCCAGCGCGTGCCGGTCGGTAACGTCCTGGAAGACGCCGAAGATCGCGATCGGGCGTCCATCGGCCATCTCGCGCTCGGCCAGCGACCGAACGCGGCGGTACTCGCCCTGCGCGGTGACGAAATCCTCCTCGATCGCGAACGGCTCCCCCGTCTCGATCGTCCGGACGAGCGCGGCGCTGACCCGGGCACGCGACGCGGGCGCATAATGGTCCAGCGCTCCATCAATGGGCAGCGCGCCGCCGATCGGCAGACCATGAATGCGGTACACGTTGTCCGACCATTCGAGCCGCGCGTCGTCGAGCGAGAAGCGCCACGACCCGATCATCGCCATCCGCTCGGCCTGGCGGAAGATGTCGTCCTTGCGAGTGAGCTCGGTCGCCAGCGCCTCGCTCGCCCGCGCGACATCGAGCGACCGGATGGCGGCGCCGCGCGCGGCGATCAGCGCCTCGGCGATCGTCGCGAGGTGCGCCAGCGCGCGCCGGCCGCGATGATCGAGGCAGCGGGGCGCGGTGTCGATCACGCATAGCGCGCCGATCGCCTGCCGCTCGCCGCTTCGGTCGACCGCGTGGATCGGCGTGCCGGCATAGAAGCGCAAGGCCTCGGGGCCGGTCACCAATGGATTGGATGCGAAGCGCACGTCGGTCGTGGCGTCGTCGATCACCAGCGGTTCGCTGCCCCGGATCGTCCAGTCGCAAAAGGCCAGCCCGCGCGGCGTCTCGGTGAAGCCGGGGCTCGATCGCGCCTTCACCCATTGCCGGTCGCGATCGATCAGGTTGAGCATCGCGGTCGGGCAGCCCAGCATGTCGGCGGCCAGCGCCACCAGCGCGTCAAACTCCTCCTCCGCTTCGGTGTCGAGCAGCGCCAATCCCTGCAACGCGGTCAGCCGGCGCACCTCGTCGAGGCCGGGAAGAAGACGTGGGGCATTGGCCATGACCGATGAGTAACCGGCGGGAGGTTTAAAAACCCTTTGCGCCGCCGCGCCCGCCTGATGCAGCAGGGACCATGGACCCGCTCGATCCCGAAGCGCTGGCGCCCGCGTGGAGCGCGTATCTCGCCCGCGATCGTCGGCGATCGGCGCATACGGTGCGCGCCTATGTCGCGACCGCGCATCGATTGCTGGCCTTCATCGCCCGGCATCGTGGAGAGGTCGTCGGGCGAGCGGGCCTCGCGAGCGTCGACGCGGCAGAGCTGCGCGCGTTCCTAGCGGCACGGCGCGGCGAGGGGCTGGTCAACGCCTCGGCTGCGCGCGAGTTGTCGGCGCTGCGTGGCTTCCTGGCGTTCGCGGGGGCGGAGCCGGTGCGCGTCCGAGGTCCGCGCGTGAAGCCCGGCGTGCCGCGTCCCGTGTCACCCGCCGAAGCCATCGCACTGGCCGAGACGGTCGCGGAGGATGCGGCCGAGCCGTGGATCGGCGCGCGCGACTGGGCGGTGCTGCTGCTGCTGTACGGCGCCGGGCTTCGGATCGGCGAGGCGCTGGGCCTGACGGGCGCGATCCTGCCGCTCGGCCGGGTGCTGACCGTCACCGGCAAGCGCGACAAGACGCGGATGGTGCCGCTGTTGCCACAGGTGCGCGACGCGATCGAGGCCTATGCGGCGCAGGTGCCCTGGGGCATCAGCCGCCATGCCGCGCTGTTCCGCGGCGCGAAGGGCGGCCCGCTCGACCCCGCGATCGTGCGCCGCGCCGTACAGGCGGCGCGGGCAACGCTCGGCCTGTCCGACCGCACGACGCCGCACGCGCTGCGCCACAGTTTCGCGACGCATCTGCTGGGCCGTGGCGCAGACCTGCGCTCGCTCCAGGAACTGCTCGGCCATGCGAGCCTGAGCTCGACGCAAGTCTATACCCAGGTCGACGCGGCGCATCTGATGGACGTGTACCGCAACGCCCATCCGCGCGCCTAACCGCGATTAGAGCTGTTCCGATTAGGCTGATCTACCAACTCCGTTCGTGCTGAGCTTGTCGAAGCACCTGCCTTGGGGCACACCCTTCGACAAGCTCAGGGCGAACGGTTAATATCAGTCGAGGACCGGCCTACAACCAGGCGACCAGCGCCAGCACGCAGCCGACCGCCGCGGCCGAGGCGGCGAGCGAAAACAGCCAGCGGCGGCGCGTGAGCGCGGTGATCGAGGCGAGCGCGATGCCGATCTGAACGAAGGTCATCGCGATGGCGAGCTTGATGTGCGGCCTGAACGACTGGTTGGATTCGACGTTCGCCTCCTCCGACCGTCGGTCCAGCGCCTCCGCCTGCGTCTGAAGCGCGCGGGCCTTGACGCCGTAGCGGGCGATCTCCGCCCGGCGGGCGGGGGTCGCCGCGTCGGGTGCCTGCTCGTCGACATGCCGCTTGATCCCTTCGGCCTGATAATAGGCCCAGACGTCGGATGCCTGCGCTTTCAGCAGCACCGCCTCGTTCTTGGAATAGAGCGCGTCGCTTTCCGTGTGCCCGCCCGCCAGGCTGACGACCGCGCCGATCGTCGCGAGCATCGCTGAGAACAGCGCGATCCGCTGCGCCAGCGGCTCGCCTTCTTCGGCCTGGCGGTCGAGGACGCTCTCGTGATGCCCGCGAACCTCGAACTCCTCCGCCACTATGCGGTTCTCCGCCCGCCGAGGCCCATGCGCTGCAACTCGCGCTCGCGGTCGACGAACTGGTGCTTCAGCGCGCCCGCGACGTGCAGGAACAGCAGCGCGAGCATGATCCAGCCGCCGGCGAGATGGACGCCCTCGATCCGCTCGTGCAGCGCGCGCTGCTCCGACACCCGGTCGACGGTCCGGCCGATGTCGCTCACCGGCGCGATCAGCGGCAGGGGGAACAGGCCCCAGATCATGATCGGCCCGTGCTTCGTCGGCGGCTGGCCACCGCCCTTGCCCGCGCCGGCCGGACCGCCTGGAGCGGAGGCGGCCGGCTTCCCGGTCGGCACCGGTGCGGGCGGCGCAGGGACGCGCGAGTGCTCGGCGGCCCAGGCGGCGCCCGGCGAGCCCGCCGGCGGGCTCGCCGACACCATCGCCCAGCCGGACAACGGCAGCAGGATCATGCCCGCGTAGAACAGGAGATAGACGGCGTCCGCAAGACGCTTCTGCCACGTCGGTATCGGCAGCTTGGGCGGCGGCCGATGCGTCAGCCGCCACACGACGCGCACGACGGTGAGCGCGAGGACGGTGATCCCGGACGAGATGTGGAAGGCGAAGGCACCGCTCGGAAGATACTCGCCGAACAGGCCGGTCGCCAGATTGTAGAGGATGCCGAGCGCGATCGCCCAGTGGAGGAGGATCGCCACGTTGGTATAGCGCAACTGCCGCCCGTCATCCGTCCGCGAGAAGCGGTCATCCGCCATGGTGGCCATCGTCGTTCTTCCCTGTTTCCGCGCCGATGATCGCCGGTTCGCGGCGGCCCGTCAACGCGGGGCGGAGGCGACTCAGCCTACCGCCTCCAGCACCGCCGCGCGCAGGTCGGCGATGCCGAGGCCGGTCTCGCTCGACGTCGACAATACCTCCGGGTGAGCGGCCGGGCGCTTGCGGGCCTCCGCCGCGGTCTCGTCGGCGACCTTCGCGAGCTCGCTCGGCTTGATCTTGTCGACCTTGGTCAGGACCAGCCGATAGCTGACCGCCGCCTTGTCGAGCATCGTCATGATCTCGCGGTCGACCTCCTTCAGGCCATGGCGCGCGTCCACCAGCACCAGCGTGCGCTTCAACGCCTGTCGCCCGCGCAGGAAATCGTTGACGAGGTAGCGCCAGCGGCGGACCACGTCGGGCGGCGCCTTGGCGAAGCCGTAGCCGGGCATGTCGACCAGCCGGAACGCCAGCGGCTCGCCCACATCGAAGAAGTTGAGCTCCTGCGTCCGCCCCGGCGTGTTGGACGTCCGCGCGAGCGCGTTGCGGCCGGTGAGCGCGTTCAGCAGCGACGACTTGCCGACATTGGAGCGGCCGGCGAACGCGACCTCCGGCACCGCGGCATCGGGCAGATGCTCGAGCGCGGGGGCGGAGCGCAGGAAGGCGACCGGCCCGGCGAACAGCTTGCGTGCCGCCTCGACCAGCGCGGCGCGCGCCTCCTCGTCTGACCCGGGATCGGTCACGTCGTCCTGCCCGCGACGGCCTTGGATATTTTGAGCTGCGGATGCCGCGAGTACAGGAATCGCTGCTGCGCGAGCGTCAGCAGGTTGCTGGCGATGTAATAGAGCTGCAGTCCGGCCGCGAGCGGCGCAAAGAACAGCATCATGATCCACGGCATGAACTGCATCACCTGCTGCTGCGTCGGGTCGGCGGCGGCCGGGTTCATCCGCATCTGCAGCCAGATCGTGACCCCGAGCAGGATCGCGAGCAGCCCCAGGTGCAGCACCCCGGGCGGGTTGAACGGCAGCACGCCGAACAGGTTGACGGGCGTCAGCGGATCGGGCGCCGACAGGTCCTTGATCCACAGCATGAACGGCTGATGCCGCATTTCGATCGTCACCAGCAGCATCTTGTACAGCGCGTAGAAGATCGGGATCTGGAGGAAGGTCGGCAGGCAGCCGGCGAGCGGGTTCACCTTTTCCTGCTTGTACAGCGCCATCACCTCCTGCTGCTGGCGCGCCTTGTCGTCCTTGTAGCGTTCCTGAACCACCTTCATCTTGGGCTGGAGCGAGCGCATCGCCGCCATGCTCGCGAACTGGCGCTGCGCGATCGGGAACATCAGCAGCCGGATCGTGCAGGTGAGCAGCACGATCGCGAGGCCGTAGTTGCCGACATGGCGGAACAGCCAGTCGAGATAATAGAAGATCGGCTTCTCGACGACGCGGAACCAGCCCCAGTCGATCGCACGGTCGAAGTTGGCGATGCCCGCCACGCCGTTGCCGCCGTCGTTATAGCCGTCGATCAGCCGGGTCTCCTTGGCGCCCGCGAAGAACCGGCTGACCTGCGTCACCGCCTGGCCCGGGCGGAGCGTCTGGGGTGCGGCGGTGAAGTCCGCCTGATACGCGCGGGTCATGCCCTCTCCGGCGCCGGCCCGGAACTCACCGTCGAAGCCGCGGGCCTGGTCGGGCACCAGCGCCGTCAGCCAGTATTTGTCGGTGAAGCCCAGCCAGCCGCCGGTGGTGGTGAACCGCTGCGCACCCTTGTCGACGTCGGCGAAGTCGATGCCGTAATCGGCCTTGCCGTCATGCGCGCTCATGGGGCCGGTATGGATCGTGCGGCTGGTCGCATCCTTCGACACGCCGGTGCGGCTGACGAGGCCATAGGCCGCGACCGGCACCGTCGCGCCGCTCGCATTGCCGACCGTCTGGCGGACGGTGATCATATAGCCGTCGTCCACCGATAGATCGATGCGAAAGGCCAGGCCCGCGCCGTTGTCGGCGGTGAGCGCCACCGGGTGGCCGGGCGACAGGACGGGGGCGGACGCCTTCCAGACGGTGCTCGCGTCCGGCACCTTGAGGCCATCGCCGCGCCAGCCGAACTGCGCGAAATACGCCTCAGGCGCGCCGGCGGGCGACAGCAGCCGGATCGGCGCGGAGTCCTTGGCGACCGTTTCCTTATATTGGACCAGCACCAGATCGTCGATCCGCGGGCCCTTCAGGTCGATCGAGCCCGCGAGCTTGGGCGTCGCGATCCGGATGCGCGGCGTCTCGCGCAGCACGACGGCGCGGTCACGCGTCGCGACCGGGCTATCGGCGGTGGGGTCGGCGGCCGGATTGGGCAGCGCCTGCGACTTGCCGTTGACGATCCGGGTCGCGGGCGGATTGGCGACGGGGAAGAACCGGGCGGACACGATCGGCCAGCCGAACAGGATCAGCGCCGCGAGGACCGCGAACATCACGAAATTGCGGGTGTCTTCCTTCACGGGGCAGTACCTTGTGTCAGGACACGCCGCCGCGCCCAGAGGAGATCAGGGCACGGGATCGTGGCCATGGGCGCCGAACGGGTGGCAGCGCGCGATGCGCTTGGCCGCGAGCCAGCTCCCTTTCGTCGCTCCATAGCGGCGAAGCGCGGTGATTGCATAGGCCGAGCAACTGGGACTGAACCGGCACGTCGGCGGCAGGAGCAAGGACGGCCCCAATTGCCACCCGCGTGCGAGCAGGATCAGCACGCGCGCGACGGCGGCGTTCACGCCCGCCGGGCCTTGGCAAGCGCCTTGACGAGCTCGGCGCGGAGCTGATCGAACGGCCGCTCGACACCGTCGCTGCGCCCGATCAGCACATGGTCGGCACCGGGCACGCCGCCTGTCGGCAGCAATTCGCGCCCCAGCGCGCGGAACCGCCGCTTCATGCGGTTGCGGACGACCGCGTTGCCGACCTTCTTGGTTACGGTGATGCCGAGCCGGATCGATGGATCGCCATCGTCACGCCGGCGGACCAGCAGCACGAAGCCCGGCATCGGCGCGCGCCGCGCCTTGTTGGCGGCGAGAAAGTCGCGCCGCTGTGTAAGGGTCTTTACGCCGACAGCTTCTTGCGGCCGCGGTTGCGGCGCTCGCGGATGACGGTGCGGCCGCCCACCGTCGCCATCCGCGCGCGGAAGCCGTGACGGCGCGCCCGCACCAGATTGCTCGGCTGGAAAGTCCGCTTCATCGTTCATCACCCGGCTGGCACGTGCCCGTGCGCTCGAAAAGGAAAAGGCCGCCCGAGGGACGGCCGTTGATGGGGCGCGCATATACGTCTAAAACCACGACGTCAAACAGGAGTGGCTCTCTCGCACTCGCGCCGCTGCCGTGCGCCCGGTCAGCGTATTGCCTTATCGACGACCGCGCCCGCGCGCGGCCAACACCAAATCGCCCGTTTGGCTTGCGCGCTCAACCAGGGTTGCGCAGCAAAAACGCGAGCCCGCCCGCGAACAGAAACATGCCGCCCGGCCTCGGCAGAGCGCCCGTTAAGGACGCCGCCGCCACGAGCAGTTCGCCAATGCCAGCAGCGCAAACCGGCCGACGGAGTAGCTAGAAGTGACCATGCGCGCGAAATGGGGTAGGACAATTTGCTTGCAAACGGCCTGTCAAATTACAGACTTGAGACTGCTGACTTATGAAAGACCCGTGCCAGTTCTTACGTTGTAGGTCTGGTTGTGAAGGCCCTTGCGGCAATGCTTATTCCAGAATGCGGAGCTCTGGTGTGTAGCGCCGTCTTGAAAAGCCACGAACTCTCGATTCATTCCGCCAAATCCGTTCTGTGCGCGGTACTCGACGCAGAGTAGACTTTCATTGTCGTTGGAAAATGCCTGCTCAATTACGAGCGAGTCAGGGTTGCGGACAGATTGCTTAAGCGCCTTTCCGGCCGCAAGCGCTATCTCACCTCGCCTGGTTTCGTCGGCTTTTTCTTTTACCTGCGCAGGATCGTTCGAGAAGGTGTTGTCGGCAGTAGACGCGCCATTAATAGATGATGATTTAGGGCCAATAAGTATCGAGGTGAACACTACGAGGCCGACCAAAACAGCGAAAGTGATTCCAAACAGCTTGAGGCACCCCGGCCGTTCAGACACCCGCTTCATATCGGCAACTCGGAACTCATATCCGCAATAACGGCAGACCAAGGCGTCAGCTTTCACCATTTCCGCGCACCGCGGGCACTTCTTCTCGCGAGCCAAGCTAATTCCCCAAAGCTAGACGGGTTAGCCTAACCGACAAACCTCGCATCAAGCAACCGGGCTTGGTCACTGTTAAGATGTTCTCTTTTCGACACAACCCGCTATGCTCCCCCAGTCGCGGCAGGGGCGATCGGGTGGGGGCTCGCGTAGATGACGGCGACGGTGGCGACGGTGGCATATCTCGGGCTGGAGGCCCGCGCCGTCGAGGTTCAGGTGCAGTTGATCCCCGGCCTGCCCGCGTTCCACGTCGTCGGCCTCGCCGACAAGGCGGTGGCGGAAAGCCGCGAGCGGGTACGCGGCGCGGTCGCCGCCATGGGCCTCGCGCTGCCGCCCAAGCGGATCGTCGTCAACCTGTCGCCCGCCGACATCCCCAAGGAGGGATCACATTACGACCTGCCCGTCGCGCTCGGGCTGCTGGCGGCGATGGGCGTCGTCGATGCCGAGGCGCTGGCGGACTATGTGGTGGTGGGTGAGCTTGGCCTCGACGCGCGCATCCAGCCCTCGCCGGGCGTGCTGCTCGCGGCGCTCCATGCCGCGGCGGTGGGGAAGGGGCTGATCTGCCCGGCCTCGCAAGGATCGGAGGCGGCGTGGAGCGGCGGGATCGAGGTGCTGGCCGCGCCCGACCTGTTGCAGCTCCTCAACCACCTGAAGGGGCACGGCCTGCTGAGCCCGCCCGCGCCCGGCGAGGTGGAGGAGGTGACCTATGGCCCCGACCTCAAACAGGTGAAGGGTCAGGAGACCGCCAAGCGCGCGCTGGAGATCGCCGCCGCTGGGGGCCACAATCTGCTATGGTCGTGTCAAGCTACACTCTCCCTTTTTTAGCCGGCCCTTGTGCTGCCTAGATTTTGCATGACCGCACCGCGCGCAGGAACACCGAAGTCGAACCGCGTCACAATCTGCCTCGACGCTGTGGAGAGGTTCCGGCTTGATCTTGCGCCCTCTACGATCTCGAAGCCGGTCACGTGCAAGTCGCGGTGTCGGGCGGCGTCGACAGCCTGGCTCTGCTGCTGCTCTCGCGCGCAGCCCTCGGGGGCCGGCTGCACGCCGCGACCGTAGACCACGGCCTGCGGCCCGAAGCGGCCGCCGAGGCGGCATTCGTGGCGGAGGTCTGTGCGACACTCGGGGTATCTGACGCGGTGCTGAGGGGAGAGGCCGCGGCGCCCGCAGAGCGCAGGGCAAACGTGTCGTCGGGCGCCCGAGCCGATCCGTGGGCATGCCGCGGTGCAGCGTCAATCGATGTTGGCAAGATCGGTCGACTGCGTCGGCGCGAGGCCCATTCTGAAGCAGGACCTTACGGAATGGTTCACTCGTCGGCGGTGTCGAGGCGCGCCTCGAACTCGTCCGCTGTTGCCTTGAGATCCCGTGCCAGCTGATCGAGCGCGCGTGCCGCTCCGAGCCGCTCGAGACCGTCGCGCTTGTCCTGCAGTCGCTCGCGGAGCACCGACGACTTGGCGACGGTCGCGCGCTGCCGCGCCATCTCCGCCACCGCCCTGAGGGTCACCGGATCCATCAGGGCGCCTTTTTCCGCCCGGTCTTCGTCGTCTGCTTCGGCATGGGAGGCAGCTCCGCGACCGTGATCTGGGCGAGGTCGACCAGCCAGTCGGCGTCGTCCCAGCGGTTGGCATCGATCAGAGGGCACGGCTTCGCACCTGGATAGGGTGAGGCCTCCTCGATGTTTCCGGCGATCGCCCGCCCGCCTGCCGTCGGTTTGACGAAGAGCCCGCCGTCGCATATCATCGCAACCATCTTGCCGTCGCAGTAAAGCCCATGGTCGCCGAACATCGGCTTGGCCGTCACGCTGATGGCTGACCACAGCTGATCGACGATGTACGACACGGTGGTCTGAGAGTTGGCCATGCCCGCAGCATGTCGGATCGGGAGCCTGGCGGCGAGCGCTGAATCGATCGCACCGGTCGAACGCCCGTGAGCCGCTGGTTAGCGGGGGCGATCAGGCTCGACCGAGCAGACGTCCGATCGCGAAGGACAGACCGGTCGCGAGGATGACGAAACCGGCGATCGCCAGGAAGATGCCGAACGCCAGTCCGTCTAGCTTGCACCGGATCGAGGTTCAAGCCGCAGGAGGTGTCCAGCCCACCCTTCGGCAGAGCAGTTCGATGGCGGCCTGTTCGCTGCACAAGTAGGTCTCCCGGGTCCACCTCACGACGTCGCCGCTCCGACCGCACGAGTAGCAGAGATAGTAGCCTTCGGCTTCGTCGACGTAGAGCCCGCCGCCTTCGTCCCGGTGAGCGGTGCAGCGGCCTCGCAGTTTGGTCCCGGCGGGCCTGAGATCGACGGTTTCGCCCACGAGGTCCGCGAGTGGAATGCGGGCGCGCAGCTTGGCGAGTATTGGATCATGTCTCCGCATCCTTCGACGATCGTCGAGCCCCGCGGCCACGTCAACGCTGACTACGGGCAGCGATATCAAACCGGGCCTGCTGAAGCATCGCCAAGCCAGCACGCCGGTCGGGCGGGTATGGCCCGGCGGGACCACTCTGTGGGACGGCGGTCTTCGTGTGGCCCATGGCGGCACTCACGCGGGACGGGTCGCCCGTTCGGAAGGAGCGCAGAGCTCGCGCGAGCATCCCCGTCGTCCACGACGGGCCGGGGCGCTTCACACGACAGGTGGGGTTGGCTGCTCCCAGGTCGTAGGTAAGCCCCCTCCTTCGTCGCTTACGGCCCCGGCGAGTTCCGATCCGGAGACGATCCTCAGCCGCTGGCCCGTGCGCCTGGCCGCCTCGGCCCGTCGGAAAGCGGCGCTCGCTCGTATCGCGCGGCCGAACGGCTCGTTGCCGGCGACTGCAACGATGGTGGTGCGGGCGCCGACCGAGGACACCACCACGCCGCCCATTGCCGCCACCGCATGGGCCAGTGAGCCGTCCCGCGGCTCGCCGACGATCGCGACGCGCTCGCCCCTGAGCGGGCCGTCCGCAGCAGGTTTGGGTGGCAGGCCGGCGGGTCTCGGCGGCGCCATCCAATCGGCCAGCGACAGGCCGGTGTGCTCGATCGCCCTGACGATCACCCATCCCGCGGCGCGGGCGTCGCTCAGCGCGTCGTGGTGGCGGTGCCGGACGCCGAGGTGGCGGGCGAGGTTCCCGAGGCGGTGGTTCGGCAGATCCGGCCACGCCCGCCTCGCCACGCGGACGCTGTCGAGCCAGACGGTCTCGATCGGGTTGCGATTGTGCGTGCGGCAGGCCGCCGCGAGTGCGCCCTTGTCGAACAGCGAATGGGCGACGGTCGCGCGTCCGGACAGGTGGCCGTCGATGACCGGATGGGCGGTGCCGAAGGTGGGCTTGCCGGCGACGTGCGCGGCCGTGATGCCGTGCACGCGGATGTTGCCCGCATGGAAGTCGTCGCACGGATCCAGCAGCGTCTCGAATTCGAAGATCTCACGGCCGTCGCGGAAGCCGACGATGCCGACCTGGCAGATGCTGCTCACGCGCGAACATGCCGTCTCCGCGTCGATCACGACGAAGTCGGGTTGAGTAGAATGCGTGTCGTGACGCGTCGGCACGTTCGGAAGCATGCTTCGTCCATAATGCAACGCCATCTGCGACGCACGTCGGGCCTGCTCTGATCGGACGGGTTCCGACTTCCCGACCCATCGCGCGTTGAAGGCTTCGCCGGCCGCAGCGGACGACCTAGGAGGAGGCATGCAGATCTCCTCGCCCCGCCTGCGTCGCCTCGACGGCGCACTTGCCAGCTTGCCGCCCGAGAGCGACGCCATGCTGCTCAGCGAGCTTGACGGCTACCTCGCCGGCGTCGTCGTCTGCCCCGAGCTGGTGCTGCCGGGGGAGTGGCTGCCCGTCGTCTGGGGTGAGGACGAGGTCTCGCCTTTCGAGGATGAGCGCGAGGCGCAGTGGTACGCCGGCCTCGTCGTGGAGCACTACAACTCCATCATCGCTTCGCTCGCCAAGGGGCCGGGCCGCTACAAGCCGTTCCTGGAGGCGGACGTCAGGAACGACGAGATCCTGTGGGAGCTATGGATCGAGGGGTTCGCGGCGGCGATGGACCTGCGCCCCGACGCCTGGGCCGAGCTGGAGGTAGATGGCGACAAGGCAGTCTCGGAGGCGTTCTGCGGCCTGCTGACGCTCGTCGAGATCGCCCTGCACGAGGGCGCCCTCGAGCGCGACGTCATCGATCGCATGACGGAGGAGGCTCCGCGCCTGATCCCGCGCTGGGTCGAGACGCTGAACGGGCAGCGGCTTGGTCGCGCCGGCGTGCCGTCGACGGGTTCGGAGCCGTTCGCGAAGCCGAAGGCCGGTCGCAACGAGCCCTGTCCCTGCGGCTCGGGCAGCAAGTACAAGAAGTGCTGCGGCCTGAGCTGACGCGGCCCGCGACACGCGCGCGCAAGCGCCCTCGTTCCCTCTACGTTCCTCGAGTGCTATGATGCCTCCATGACGGGCACGGCGACTCGCAAGATCATCCACGTCGACATGGACGCGTTCTTCGCGTCGGTGGAGCAGCGCGACGACCCGGCGCTGCGCGGTCGGCCGGTGGCGGTCGGCCATGCCGCCGCGCGCGGCGTCGTGGCGGCCGCCAGCTACGAGGCCCGGGCATTCGGCGTGAGGTCGGCGCTGCCGTCCGTCACGGCGCTCCGCCGCTGCCCGGAACTCCTCTTCGTGCCGCCGCGGTTCGACGTCTACCGGGCGGTGTCGCGGCAGATCCACGCGATCTTCACCGAGTACACGTCGCTGATCCAGCCGCTGTCGCTGGACGAGGCCTACCTCGACGTGACGGAGAACCTCTCGGGTCTCCCGACGGCTTGGGCGACGGCGAAGGCGATCCGGGCGCGCATTGCCGAGGTGACCGGGCTAAACGCCTCGGCCGGCATCTCCTACAACAAGTTCCTTGCCAAGCTCGCGTCGGACCACCGCAAGCCGAACGGGCAGTTCGCGGTCACGCCCGACATGGGGGCGGCCTGGGTGGAGACGCTGCCGGTCTCCCGCTTCCACGGGGTGGGTCCGGTCACCGCGGCCAAGATGAAGCGGCTCGGGATCGAGACGGGAGCGGACCTCAGGGCCAAGGAGATGGCCTTCCTCGAGCAGCACTTCGGCAGCTCGGCGGGATGGTACCACGCCATCGCCCGCGGGGTGGACCATCGGCCCGTCAACCCGGACCGGGTGCGGAAGTCCTCGGGATCGGAGACGACCTTCGACCGCGACCTGACCGAGCCGGCCGAGATCGAGTCCGGCGTCCTCCGCATGGCGGACGACGTATGGCGGTGGTGCGAGAGGGCCCAGGCGTTCGGTCGCACCGTCACCGTCAAGGTCAAGTTCGGTGACTTCCGCCAGATCACGCGCGGCCGCAGCCATGCCGGTGCCGTCGCGGACCAGCCGACGCTCCGGCAGTCGAGCCTCGACCTCGTCCGCTCGATCTACCCGCCGGAGACCGGCATCCGGCTGGTCGGGGTGACGGTCTCCAACTTCGAGGCGCCGGTCAGCGGGAATAGTGAGCCGCTTCCCTTGTTCGGCACTGCCGCGGGCTCCGGCAGCGAGCCATCGACGGCGGAGGCGCGTTGATGCAGGGCTGGTGCGCTGACGCCGATCCGTCGCCAGTAGTAAGATCGCCATGACCATGGCTGACCTGTTCGACATCCCCCTGCTGCCGGGCCTGTCGTCCACTCGCGACTTTCTCACCGGGGGCGAGGAGCGGACGCTGATCGAGCGGATCGACGCCGCCGACCTGTCCCCGTTCCGCTTCCAGGGATGGACCGGAAAGCGGCTCACCGTCTCCTATGGCTGGAGCTACGACTTCGATCGCGGCCGGATCCTGCGGGGCGATCCGCTTCCCGACTGGCTGCTGCCGTTCCGCGACCGCGCGGCGGGGTTCGCCGGACTGCCGGCCGACAACCTCGCCCAGGCGCTGCTCATCCGCTACGATCCGGGGGCCGGGATCGGCTGGCACAGGGACCGGCCGGCGTTCGAGCACGTCGTCGGAGTGTCGCTCGGCGCCCCGGCGACCATGCGGTTCCGGCGACGGCGGGGAGAGCGGTTCGAGCGGCTCGCCGCCCCACTGCCGCCCCGCGGCGCGTACCACCTGAGCGGCGAGGCGCGCCACGAGTGGGAGCACAGCATCGCCGAGATGGGGCTGCCACGGTGGTCGCTGACGTTCCGCAGTCTGCGACGGTGACCGCGGTCGACGACGAGAGACGCCTCGGCTTCCAAGTTCGATGGCCGCAGCGCGAGCTTGCATGTCCACGTCCGGCGTCGGATGTCGCGCCACGATGATCGACACCGAAGCCCACTGGATCCATCTCGCGACCACGGCGGTGGAGATCGTCGGGACCGCGATCATCGTGGTCGGCGCGTTCGGCTCGCTCGCGACCTTCCTTATGGGCAATGCGCGGCGATCGGCCTCCCGAGCGACGCTCGTGTCGGATTTCCGCTCGAGCCTCGCCGGTCGATCCTGCTCGGCCTTGAGTTCCTGGTCGCGGACGACATCATCAACACCGTCGCCATCGAGCCCACGTTGCGGAGCCTCGCCGTTCTGGCCGGCATCGTGCTGATCCGAACCTTCCTCAGCTTCTCGCTCGAGGTGGAGATCGACGGCCGGTGGCCGTGGCAGAAGGGGGCTACCGTCCGACCGCCCAGGAAGGACTGACCGTTCCGGCGCGAGCCGCACCGGAGGTATCACGCTGGCGGCGGCGATGGCGACACCCTGAACGGCGCGCCGGCCCCTCGACGGAGAACCTCGCCGTCGCGTGCGTCACCCACTCGTCTCGATGCAATCGAGACCGAGCCAGGCCGCCATCGTCTCCTGCTCGATCCCAAGCCGCTCGGCCGTGTCGGGCGGCGCTCCGTCCTCCAGCGTCGAGGATTGGACCAGCAGCCGTGAGCGCTGGCGGTCGGCCTTGAGGTCGACGCGCGCGACCAGGCGCTCGTCCATCAGGAACGGCAGCACGTAGTAGCCGTGGGTGCGCTTCTCGACGGGCGTGTAGATGCCGATCCGGTAGCGGAAGCCGAACAGCCGCTCGGTGCGTGATCGCTCCCAGATCAGCGGATCGAACGGCGCCACCAGAGACTGTCCTTCGATCCGTCGAGGTCGCCGCGCGTCGCGGTGGAGGAACGCCGGCCGGCTCAGGTCCTCGATCGCGACGGGCACCAGCACGCGCTCCTCGCGCAGGGTCTCGACCGCAACGCGAGCGTCCTCCGGCGAGAGACGGAAGTAGTCGCGCAGCTCGGATCCGGTCGCGACGCCGAGCGAGGCGGCGGCGCGCTCGACAAGCGCGCGGTGCGCGTCGCGGGGCTCGGGGGTAGGCAGCGCCAGCACGGCGGCCGGGATCACGCGTTCGGTCAGGTCGTACACGCGCTCGAAGCCGCCGCGCCGCGTCCGCGTAGTGATGAGACCGGCCCAGAACAGCCACTCCAGCGCCCGCTTGGTGTCGCCCCACTCCCACCAGCCGCTGCGGCTGCGGCCGCCCTCGAAGTCGGAGGCCGCCATCGGACCCTCCGCGGCGATGCGCGCCAGCACGGCGTCGGCCTCGGCGCGGCGCTCGGTCGCGAAGGGCCGCATGCCGGTCCAGCCTGCCTCGCCGCGCTCGGCGGCCGCCATGCGCCAGCGCAGCAGCGGGTGCATGGTCAGCGGCAGCAGCGATGCCTCGTGCGCCCAGTACTCGAACAGCCGACGCTCCGATGGCCTGCCCCACGCCGCTGCATCGAGCAGCGTGCGGTCATACGAGCCAAGCCGCGAGAAGGCGGGGAGATAGTGCGCGCGGACGAGCACGTTGACGCTGTCGATCTGATGGAGCGACAGCCGGTCGATCGTTCGGCGGAGATGCCCTTGGTTGACGGTTGCCGGACGAGGCGCACCGAAGCCTTGTGCGGCGAGCGCTACGCGACGTGCGGCTCTCAGGGACAGTCGCTCGGTCACGATCGATCTCGAGGTTGGCTAGGGGCTCCGAGGATCCTGCCCGGAAGTCTCGGGTCAGCCGGCGACATCGGCTGCGGTGATCAGGATGGGCGGTTCGCCGCCCAGGCGGCTGACGAACTCCCGCCTCGCGATCCGGTGGATGTCGGCCTCGAACTCGACGAAGATCTCGGTCGCCAGCTCGCTGTCGATGCCGAGCAGATCGGGGTTCAGGAGCTCGGCCAGGGCCTCGCTCGTGATCAGGAAGTCCACCGGCCCGAGATCCGTGTGTCCGACGAAGCCGACGCTCTCGCGATCCGCCACCCAGTCCCATAGCGGAAGCCTACGTCCTCGAATAGGAAGCCCTGCCGTACCGGGGAGGGAAACGGCAGCGCGCCTTCGGGCGAGCTGATCCCCGGCATTGTGCGCAGGAACGAGAACAGGTCGTCGATGTAGAGCGCCTGGCCAGCGGTGGACGAGAAGCCGGTCAGCAGCCCCTCCAGCAGCCCGCGCAGCCGCAGGAACGAGGCGGCGAGGAAGGTGAGATCGCCGATCGTTAGCGCGCCGGTCACCGCGCGCCAGGCGATATAGGCATAGGCGCCATAATAGGCGATCGTGCCCAGCGCGGCGAAGCCCGAGCCCCACACCGCCCGGCGCAGCGCCAGCCGGCGGCTCGCCTCGACGGTGTCGCGCGCGATCGTGCGGTAACGGTCGATCAGGAACGGGCTGAGCCCGAAGATCTTGACCTCCTTGGCCGTGTCGGCGCTGGCGGCGACCTGACGCACGTAGTCGAGCTCGCGCCGCTGCGGCGTCCGTACGTAGCTGAGCGCGTAGCTTAGCGCGTTGAAGTGCGCCTCGCCGAGGAACGACGGCACCAGCGCGACGCCCAGCAGCACCATCAGCCAAGGCGCGTAGACGACCAGCCCGGCGGCGAAGCTGACCACCGTGACGATGTCCTGCGCTTGCCCGAACAGCTGGCCCATCAGCGACATGCGCCCGCTCGCCTGCATGCGGGCGCGGTCCATGCGGTCCTGGAACGCCGCGTCCTCGAAGTCGGCGAGGTCGAGCGTGGCGGCGTGCTCCATCAGCCGAACGCTGGCGTCGTTGCTGACCCGGTCGGAGAGCAGTCCGTCGACCAGCGACACGAACCGGCCGAGCAGGTCGGAGGCCACCGCCAGCGCGAACTCCACCAGCAAGAGACCTTCGAGGGGGCCGAGCAGGCCCGAGCCGAGCCACGCGCCGAGGCCGGCCGGACGGGCGGTCAGGTGGCTGAGCTGGACGACCTCGTCGATGATGAGCTTGCCCACGAACAGCGTGGCCACCGGCAGAAGCGCCCGCACCAGCCGCACCGCGAGCGTGGAGACGGTCAGCAGCCGGCTGGTGCGCCACACCATGGCGAGGAACGGAGGCAGGTTGCGCAGCGCGCCAAGACGCTCGCGCCAGGTGGTGGGACTCGGCGGCATGCCGCCGCGAACCGGTCTCGGGACGACCGGCATCAGCAAGGTTTCCGGGTGAGGACGATCAGCGCTGCTTCTTCGTCAGGGCGGCGGTGAAGTCGGGGTCCTTCTTCGCCACCCAGTCGACGAACTTGCGCATGGCCGGGTCGGCCAGCAATCCCTCGGCGTTCATCCCATGACGCTGCAGCTCGGTGTTGGTGAAGTTCGCCGTCACCGCCTGCTGGCAGATCGGGTGCATCGGGACGACGTCCCGGCCGCCCCGGCTCTTGGGAATGGGATGATGCCAGACGATGGTCGCCCCGGTCGGGCGGCCACAGAGCCAGCAGGGCGCCACCGCCGTCGGCGGCTCGTCCTCGCTGGACTGTTCTTCATGGGAGCCATGTCTCGAATGCTTGCGTCCCATGCGTCTGTTGGATCCTTTGGCCCAGGCACCGCCTGAGCGGCCGCACATCATCTCTGGTAGCGCAACGTGTTCGCGAAGCCATCGTTGGCCTTCGTCATCCTGGCGATCTTCCTCAACGTCGCCCGGACGCACCGCTCGACGCGTCGGTCGTCATGGGCGCCAGTGATCCGATAGTCATCCTGCGCGAGCAACCCCTTGATCTGAGCGGCGAACGCCACCTGATCGTCGGTGCGCCCGGCGGCAGTTAGGACCTGGCACACCCATTCTTCAGCCGCGGCCATGTCAAAGTCGTCCCGCGCCTCGTACCCTCGCCGGTCCGCCGCCGCCTGCTCTATCCTTGCGGCTTGAGAACGGCTTTCCAGCCACTCGCGAACCAGCTCCCCGTTCCACGCGCTCGATTCCGCCATCACGCAGCCTTGGCGCGATGCGGCAACTTCCACTTCGGCCGCACGAAGTGGCAGGTGTATCCGTTCGGTTTGCGCTCAAGATAGTCCTGATGCTCGGGCTCGGCCTCCCAGAAGTCAGCGACCGGGGACAGCTCGGTGACGACGTGGCCTGGCCACAGGTGCGACGCCTCGACGTCGGCGATCATGTCCGCGGCCACCGACTTCTGCCTCTCGTCGGTGTAGAAGATCGCCGAGCGGTAGCTGGTGTCACGGTCGTTGCCTTGCCGGTTTCGGGTCGTCGGATCGTGGATCTGGAAGAAGAACTCGAGCAGCGTCCGGAAGTCGGTGCGCGCCGGATCGAACACGATCTCGATCGCCTCGGCATGGGTGCCGTGGTTGCGGTAGGTGGCGTTGGCGTTGGCGCCGCCCGAATAGCCGACACGCGTCGACACGACTCCCGGCAGCTTGCGGACCAGGTCCTGCATTCCCCAGAAGCACCCGCCGGCGAGCACCGCGCGCTCGGTGGTGGCGGGAACGGAGATCTTCTCGATCTGGTCGAGATATGCGCCGTAGCCCTGCTCGACCATGTCGGCACGGGCGACGAAGCGCAGCGACGCCGAGTTGATGCAGTAGCGCAGGCCGCCCCGGTCGCGCGGACCATCCTTGAAGACGTGGCCCAGGTGGCTGTCACCGTGTGCCGAGCGGACCTCCGTGCGAGGGATCAGCATCGACCAGTCGCGCGTCGCCTTCACGTTGGCCGGCTCGATGGGTTTCGTGAAGCTGGGCCAGCCGCAGCCGGACTCGTACTTGTCCGAACTTGCGAAGAACGGCTCGCCCGAGACGACGTCGACGTAGATGCCGGACTGCTTGTTTCCGAGCAGCGCGCCGGAGCCGGGCCGTTCCGTGCCGTTCCTCTGCGTCACCCGGTGCTGCTCGGGCGTGAGCGCCGCGATCGCCTCGTCGGACCTGCGGTATTCGGTCATGGTCACCTCCATTCTGGACTGAGATGGTGGTCGCACTTCGGCATTTCGAGATGTGAGGGGCGGCGGGACGGTGTCCCCTGCACCAGTCGGAACGTAATCTGGCACGGTGCCGACCGCGCCCGATGGAACCCGTGGCCGCTCCTTCGCTTCTTCCTGACGGGCATCCCCGCCCGCGCGAAGCGAAGTCGTGGCGGCTCGCGCAGCAGCCTTGGCGGGGCTGATTAGCCTGATACGGTCTGCTAAAAGCCGTCCACGGTCCTCCTATTTAAGGCGTTGAATGCTCAGCTTTCTCAACGGCGGCAGCGAACTCGGGCGGCGCATCCGCGATCACGACTGGCAGAGCACGCCTATGGGGAAGCCCGAGCAGTGGCCGGTCGCGCTCAAGGCGCTGCTCGGCGTGATGGTCGACGGCAACCAGCCGATGTTCATCGTCTGGGGTGAGGAGCAGACGCTGTTTTACAACGATGGCTACGCCGAGCTGCTCGGTGACAAGCATCCGGAGGCGCTCGGGCACCCACTTCTGGAGGTATGGCACGAGATCGCGGAGGACCTGCGGCCGCTCGCGGCGCAGGCCTACGCCGGCACGCCCGTCCACGATGACGACATCACGCTGTGGATGGAGCGTCACGGGCATCGCGAGGAGACGCACTTCGCGTTCGGCTACACGCCGATCCGCAGCGAAGGCGGCAGGGTCGACGGATTCTTCTGCGCGACGACCGAGATCACCGGCCAGATCATGGCCGAGCGCAGAGTGCGGGAAAGCGAGGCTCGCAACCGCCAAATCCTCGACAGCGCCATCGACTACGCGATCATCGCAACCGATCGCGAGGGTCTGGTCACGCGCTGGAACGCGGGCGCCGAGCGCATACTTGGCTGGTCCGAGGACGAGATGTGCGGCCAGCCGGTCGATCGCTTCTTCACGCCTGAGGATCAGGCCACCGACCGGCCGCAGACCGAGATGCGGCTCGCCCTGGAGACCGGCGTCGGTACCGACGAGCGCTGGCACCAGCGCAAGGACGGCGAACGCTTCTGGGCCAACGGCGAGATGACGCCTCTTCGAGGAGATGACGGCACCGTCGTCGGGTTCGTGAAGGTGCTGCGCGACCGCACCGAGCAGCGGCTGGCGGACGAGGCACTGCGCCAGAGCCAGGGCGAACTGGCGACGGCGCTGGAGGATCTACGTCAGGCCAATCAGGTGCTCGCCGGCAACGTCGCCGCCACCACGGCCGAGCGTGGCCGCCTTTGGGATACCTCGCCCGACCTCCTGCTGGTCTTGGACCATCAGGGCATGATCAAGGCGGTCAATCCGGCCTGGACCACGTTGCTCGGCTGGGCACCGGAGAAGCTACTTGGCACGCGGCTCGACGTGTACGTGCACCCCGATGACGCAGCCGCCCTAGAGCCGCTGTTGCAGGATGTCGACGGCGACACCGTGATGATGGAGAACCGGTATCGCCACGAGGACGGCAGCTACCGCTGGTTCCAGTGGGCGGTCGTCCTCGCGAATCAGGTCATCTACGCCACGGGGCGCAACATCACCGCCGACAGGGAAGCCCGTTCTGCCCTGCGAAACGCTGAGGACCAGCTCCGGCAGTCGCAGAAGGTGGAGGCGATCGGCCAGCTCACCGGCGGCGTAGCGCATGACTTCAACAACCTTCTGACCGTCATCCGCGGCTCGGTCGACCTGCTGCGCCGCCCCGACGTGTCGGAGGAGCGGCGGCTGCGCTACATCGACGCGATCGCCGACACGGCCGACCGTGCGACAAAGCTGACCGGCCAGCTGCTCGCGTTCGCCCGGCGGCAGTCGCTGAAGCCCGAGGTGTTCGACACGGGCGACAGCGTGCGGCAGATCAGCGACATGGTGCGCACACTGACCGGCTCGCGCATCAAGGTCGCCGTGCGGCTCGCGGAGGAGCCCTGCTACATCGATGCCGACCGGAGCCAGTTCGACACCGCGGTCGTCAACATGGCGGTGAACGCGCGCGACGCCATGAGTGGCGAGGGCGAGCTGACGATCACCGTCGGCGCGACGTCCCTCATGCCCGCGATACGCACGCATCCCGCCGTGAAGGGAGACTTCGTGACAATCTCGCTCACTGACACGGGATCGGGCATTCCGGCTGAGAGGATCGACCAGATCTTCGAGCCGTTCTTCACCACCAAGGGCATCGGCGAGGGCACAGGTCTCGGCCTTTCGCAGGTGTTCGGATTCGCCAAGCAGTCCGGCGGCGACATCTTCGTCGAGAGCCGCGAGGGTCACGGCTCGACGTTCACGCTCTACCTCCCGCAGGTCGCCGGGAAGGTGGACGATGCGACCGCGGTCGCCGCTGACGACGCTCTCTCCATCGGTGAAGGCGCCTGCGTGCTGGTCGTCGAGGACAACGTCGACGTCGGCATGTTCGCGACCCAGGCGCTGTCCGAGCTTGGCTACAACACCGTTCTGGCGATGGACGGGCCAAAGGCGTTGGTGGAGCTCGCTTCGTGCTCGGATCGGTTCGACGTCGTCTTCTCGGACGTGATGATGCCCGGCATGTCCGGCATCGAACTGGGGCACGAGATCGGGCGGCTCTACCCTTCGGTCCCCGTCATCCTGACCAGCGGCTACAGCGAGGTGCTGGCGCAGACCGGGACGCACGGGTTCGAACTGCTGCACAAGCCCTACTCGATCGACGAGCTCTCCCGCGCGCTGAGGAAGGTCGCCCGACGCCGGTGAAGATCTAATCCGCAGGCTCCAGTGTCGGCGCGCCTCCTCGTCGGGAGGTGCGGATCGGAGCGATAGGGCGCGCCCGTTCGTTGAGTCATAACCACTCGCGAACAGGAGACGATACATGGCCGAGATCGAGACGCTGCAGGAGCTCTACGTCGACGAGCTGAAGGACCTCTGGTCGGCCAACGACCAGATGGCGAAGGCGCTGAAGAAGATCCTTGGGCAGGCGACCAACGGGAAGCTGAAGGACATGCTGCAGGCGTCGCAGGACGGCATTGCTAAGCACACTGATGTGCTCAAGGCGCTGATCGAGGGTCAGGACGAGAAGCTCAAGAAGGAGCATTGCAAGGGCATGGAGGGCCTGGTCGCCGAGGCGCTCAAGCACACGGTCGAGGAGGCGCCCAAGACCGGGCCGGTGCTCGATGCGGCGATTATCGCGCAGTACCAGCGCATGACGCACTACGGCATCACCGGCTTCGGCACGGTGGCGGCGTTCGCCAAGGCGCTGAAGCTCGACGACGACGCGACCAAGCTCGAGGCGGCGGTCGCGGACATGCATAAGGGCGACGACCTGATGAGCGAACTGGCGGAGTCTGCGGTCAACGTCGAGGCGGTCAAGGGGTGAGGTCCTAACGGGCGGGCTGCAACGTCCGTCCGCTAGCCGAAGCGTAGGACAGGGCGAACCTCGTACTTGAGGACAGGCCCCGCGGCCGCACCGAGGGTGATGGCGTTAACCCGCCATCACCCGACCTCGGCTTCAATATACAGTGCGGACGGTGGGCTCCCGGTCCCATATTGCGCCGCCGGATCGGTGAGCAGCGGGATCAGCTTGACGAAGCGGTAGAACCTGTCGGGCCAGCCGTGGGCGAGGACGAGCGGGAGCGGCGCGGGGCCCCGTCCCCGCTCGTGGATGAAGTGCAGCGGGGTGCCCCTGATCTCGCCGCGGAGGTGCGCGAACCGGTTCAGCGCTGCCTCCTGCGAGCGCCAGTCGAACCGATCACGCCAATGAGAGACGAGGTCGGCGAGGTAGGAGAGATCGATCCCATCCTCCCATCCCGGCTTTTCGGGAGACGGCGGCAGCCGCGTGCTGGCGAGACGCCGCTGGAGGTCGTCGAGCACCGACGGGTCGGTCGACAGGAGGAACGGCTCGATCATGGAAGCGTCTCCCCTCCTGTGGTTCGCGCCAGCAACGTCATCATGTCCGCGACCGAGTGCCGCTCGACGTCGCGCACCAGCTCCACGATCTGCCGCCGAAGATCCTCACCGGCATGCAGTGCTGCCAGGCGATCGAACTTGGCCACCACGTCGTCCCAACTCATCGGGCGGGTGTGGAAGCCGTCGTAGTCGGTGCGCTCGGCAGTCAATGTTTCGTAATTACTCACCCCCTTGCGGATGAGCGCGATCGCTGATTCAGAGGGGTTA
>NZ_CAXSHM010000004.1:0-159716 GCF_964237335.1 uncultured Sphingomonas sp. | reverse complement strand
CTTCGCAGTCGCCTGATCAAGCCGTCATGCGCCAACCCCGTGAGCAGTTACCCGGCTACGCGCTCTGGGTATCTTGGGCCGACATCACCGCGAGCGCGCAGGCCTGCCAGCGCTACATCGAAATCGCGAACGCGAAGGACAAGCGCCTGATCGACAATGCGCGCGCGCGCCGGCTTCGTAACGGTTGATCCGTGGCGCTCCCGACCCGTCCCTTCCTCGTCGTCACCATCGCGTGGCACCCCGGCTTCGCCGCTGGGCCGACGATCGCCTCGGCTCTCTACGACCACTTCCGTCGCAAGCTGTTCGAGAACGTCGCCGGGGGCACCGGCCTGAGCGTCATCTACCGGTCGGAGCCGCCCAAGGGCACCGCCGCGCCGCTTCCGATCGATTTCGAGGAAGGCGAGACGGCGGCGGTTGTCGTCCTGTTTGATGAGGCGTTCGCGGGCGATAACGCGTATCTGGCGTGGCTGAAGGAAACGGCCGAGCGCGCGGACGCCAAGGGGCTCGGCACGCGCGTTTCCCCGATCGCCATCGACAGCGCGCTGACCCGGTCAGGCATGGCCGAGCAAGCGATCCGGTGGGACCGCTGGGGCGACCTCGAAGAGAAGCCTCGTATCCGCCGCCTCGTTTCCGGGCTCACTTATCAGTTCGCCCGGATGTTGCGGTCCTACCTTGAGCGGCTGCGCCATCCTTCGGACGCCGATGAGGCGCTCGAACGCTATCTCAAGAAGGTGCAGGTCTTCCTGAGCCACTCGAAGCGCGACGACGATGGCGAGCGCATTGCCAAGACGATCCGCCAAGCGCTCTTCGACGGCGACGGGTTGTCGAGCTTCTTCGATGTTCACGACATCGTACCGGGCGTGCGGTTCGACAAGGCTATCTTGAACCAGGTGCGCGTGAGCGCCGTTGTCGCCATTCACACCGACAGCTTCTCGTCCCGGGAATGGTGCCGGCGCGAAATCATCGAAGCAAAGCGGGCGAGCGTACCTCTGGTTGTCGCGAACTGCCTGGTCGATACGGACGAGCGCGGCTTCCCCTACATGGGCAATGTGCCAGTAGTTCGGATGGACCCTGCGCATGTCGACCGCATCGAGGATGTGATCGGACGCTTGCTCGACGAGGTGCTCAAGGATTTCTTATGGCGCTGCCGCGTTGAGCTTGTCAGCAACGAAGCGGGGCAAGAGGTTCGGTTTCTGCCTCGTCCGCCGGAGCTCATCTCGCTGGTCGGCTTGGAGCGGGCGGCGGACGGTGAGACAATTCTCGTTTACCCTGATCCGCCGCTCGGTGCCGAGGAGCAGCGGTTGTTCGAGGAGATCGCGCCGACCCTGCGGCTTCGCAGCCTGACGGAGTGGGTGGCCGAAGCGGAGGCGGTCGCAACATGACTTACCAGGAGCCGCTGAGCCAGAAAACGGTCGCGATCGCGATCTCGGAGAGCGCCGACATGGGAGCACTTGGGCTCGCGCCCGAGCATCTGCGCGACGCGATGGCGGAGATTGCGCGTCACCTGCTCGCGATGGGCGCGCGGCTCGTCTATGGCGGTGACCTGCGCGCGAACGGCTTCACCGAACTGCTCTTCGAGCTCGTCGCCCGCCATCGGCGGGACGCGGACGTGGGCGATGCCCGGCCCGCCGTCATCAACTACCTCGCTTGGCCAATCGTGACATCGAAGCCCTCGGCCGAGCTGCGCGGCCTCGCGGATGAGCTCGCCGGGCTGGCGGAGCTCCATTTTCTCGACCAACAAGGCGCCGATCTGCCTCCAGTAACGCTGGACGACACCCCCGGTCGAGTGGTCACTGACGCGGACTGGGCGGAAGCCCTGACCGCCATGCGAGCGGTCCTGACCCGCGTCAGCGACGCGCGTGTTGTCCTGGGTGGGCGAACCGAGGGGTACAAGGGCCGTATGCCCGGAATTGCTGAGGAGGCGTTGACCGCGCTCGAGGCGAGCCAACCGCTCTACCTGCTTGGCGGTTTCGGTGGATGCGCGCGCGACATCGCGGTTGAGATGGCGCTCCTACCTGGCCCACGCATCGGCGCGGCATGGGCCGAGCGACAAGCGTTTCAGAAGTTCAACGAAGCCTCGCTCCGCAATGGGCTTACGGCCGTGGAGAACGCCACGCTGGCGAAAACGGTGCACGTCGACGAGGCTGTCGCGTTGATCCTGCGTGGTCTCCTTCGCCTGGCGAAGTCGGTAGCCGGAACCGCCTGATGGCGCTGCTGACCGAGACGGAGGTCCGCGCTCGGGCGGCTCGTACAACAACGCTGCGCAAAAGTACGGCGCTCGAAAGCCTAACTGAGACTGCGGCCGCCGATGCGATCTTTGACGTCTTCCTGAGCCACTCGTCAAACGAACCCGAGGACATCCTGCTTGGGATTAAGGGCTTTCTCGAAGATGCCGGGCTGAGCGTCTACGTCGACAAGTACACCGATCCTCAGCTTTCGCCGGACGAGGTAACGCCGGAAACAGCGGAGGTCTTGCGAGGCCGACTTCGCGCGTCTCGTACATTGCTGTACGTGTACAGTCGCCACTCCAAGCTCTCGCGCTGGATGCCGTGGGAGCTCGGTTTCATGGATGGTGCGGGAGGCCGGATCAGGGTCGCGCCGGTGATGCAAACTGCGCAGAACGCCTTCGAGGGTGAGCAATACCTCGGCCTTTATCCCTATCTCGACCGCGCGACGATCAGCGGGCGGAGCACCTCGGCGCTCTGGATTAATCGCGGCTCGCAGGAGTACGCGAGGTACTCGGAATGGGTATACGGCAAGGAGAACATCGTGAAGCGCGCCTCCTGAACGGATCCGAGCCTAGTGCTCGGATAGTTTTCCCGCGAGATGCCGCATGAGCGCGCGCACCGCCTCCATGATCTCGGTCGCGCGTTCTTCGTCGTAGAAGCTGCGTCCGTGCATGACGTGGTTTCGCCACGAGTTCTTGATGGCGCGGAAGTGCGACGCGGCTTCGGCTGCCCACTGCTCCTCTTGACCCCCGTGTTCCCGCTTGTTGAAGGTGCGCAGCTTGGCTTCGATTTCGTTCAGTGACTTGTTCCAGTTTACCCCGCCGGTCACTCCGACATGCGTGGCGAGCAAAGTCAGGGGTGTTTCCAGCGACCGCATGAGGTGCATGACGGCCGCCGTCCAGCGACCGAGCGCCAAGCAGCGACCAGCTTCGGACACATCCTCTGCGCTTGATGGAAAGCTGTCATCCACTGCGCTGCCGAACAACGGCGCGGGCTGGTCGTAGAGATCAGCGCTTCCGGCGCTCATCGCGAATAGCGGGCGTGCGTCGATCTCATCGCGGAAAGTGCGCAGGAGGTACTCGAGGCCGCTGATCAAATCGTCAAGGTGACGCTCGGTCAGGATCAGCCCTCGCGAGCCCGGGGGCGGCAGACGCGTGAAGCAGTCTCCAAGATCGCGTGCAGCCGCCACGCAGGCGACCATGCTAAGCTGCTCGGCCGCCGCTCTTAGCAGGGTCGCGGCCTCGAAGATCACCTTCGTCTGGTCAGGGCCGAGGACAAGCGCACCGCCGTTGCTGCGCATTTCGGTTCGACCGAGCTGGAGAAACTTGCAGCTACCTCCGAGCGCGGAGACGCTGGCAATCACGTTTCCGGCGGGGAGGCGCAACATCGTAAGAGGGTGTTGAGAGCGACGCGGAGCTTCGACGCTGGCGAGCGACGTCGCAGTAAATCGTCGAGCACACTCGACCCGTTGCCGAAGTCGCCCGGCATCAGGTCGGAAAATCCCAAATTGAACATCGTTTGACTCCTCCCGCGCGGAGCGAACGCATCGCCTAGCCGGAATGCCAGTGCCACTCGTTCTTGCCAATGAAGCATGATGTCGGAGCAATCGTGCAACACTCTGTTGCAGAACGTCCTGTTCTGAAAGCGGCTACAAAAATCCTCCAGTGTGCCTGTTTGCGGCAATGCGCCGGGCACCGTCGGAGGACCGCAGCTGAGGTCTCCTTCAGCGTCAGGCTGCCTGTCTCAGCCCTTTGCGCGCGAGCACGCCCCGCACGAACTTGTCCCATCGAGCCATGCCGGCGCGCTTCTCAGGCATGTAGTTCCACCGGTCGTAGCTCTTCGAGCTGACATCCTGAAGCGCGTGGTTCTGGATGCGGTCGCGGATCTCTTTCGACACTCCGGCCTTACCGGCAAGCGTCTTCCACGTCCGCCGCAGATCACGGTTCGTGACGGACGGGATCACGCCGCGATCTCGCTGGCGCCACACGAAGCTGTAGAGGGTGCCGTGGCTGACCGGCTTCGACGGGTCCTTCGCGGACGGGAAGAACCAGCCATGTTCGTTGGGCGTGATCGACTCGATCAGCTCTGCCGCGATCGAGGGCACCGGCACCGCGTGCGGCTGCAAATTCTTCGTCTTCGACCAATCGATGATCCGCTCCGCCGCGTCCCATTGATCGATGTGCAAGCGCGCGAGTTCTTCCACCCGCTGACCGGTCAGCATGATGAGCTGGACGGCGCGCGGGTAGGAGGGGTGGACTGGAACGTCGGGGCAGTCGAGCCAGCGATAGAGCCGAACATACTCGTCCTCCTCCAGCCAGCGGGTGCCCTGCACCTTGGGCTCGGTCGGTATACCGGCGGCCGGATTGTACAGGAGCCGGAAGCGGCGCGGCGACGTGTTGCGGTAGTCGAGCTCCGACTTCATGCCCCAGCTGTAAGCCGCGCGAATGTAGCACCGGACGTGGTCCGCCATTGCGCGAGACCCGCGATCGAAGATGGGCCGGAGGACTTCCGTGACTTCTTCCGGCTCGATCTCCCGCGCCAGCCGGTTGCGGCCGAGCGTGTCCGCGACCTTCTCCAGCCCCTTCTCGGTTTCCTTCCAGGAGGGCTTACCAGCGTCCTTGAGAGCGGCAACATAGCCCTCGAACAGGTCGGTAACCGTCCCGGGCCGCGTGTCCGTCGCGACCTTGATGCTACGCCCCCTCTGGATCGCATCGGCATAGTCGCGCTTGAAGACCTCGCGAGCGGCTGCAAGCGACATCGACGGATAGTCGCCGAGCTTCGCCTTGATCCGCTTACCGTCGCGCCACTGTTGGGCCATCCACTCCGACAGCACGCGGGTGGGCATCGGCCGCAGCGCGAGAACGAGACGGCCAACGCCGCGACCCTCGCCGTCGGCGAGGGACTTCTGCTTCCCGGCCAGCTCGACCTCTTTGATGCTGCGCCGGATCGCTCCATCGGTCAGGCTGCCCATGCGCGTCTCCCAAGACTGAGGTCGGTAGTCGACCGGTAATTGAGGTCGGAACGTGTGCCGATCCCCTAATTAGCGACCCCAACTTGCCCCAGTTTGCGGTGGCATGACAAGCCAGAAAAGCGTTGTGTTTCAGTGTGCCTGAGCGTGATCGAAAGTGACTCGGGCGGGTGCAGTGGGATGGTTGTGGACGAGGATCAGCGACGCCGACCCCAGGTCCAGCGCGCGGCGGATCACCTCGCGGACGTGAACCGCTGCCTCGTCGATCGTGCCTTCCGACAGCAGCTCGTCGCGGATCAGCATGTTGCGCGTGTTGAGGTGCAGCACCCGCACCCGTTCCACGCCCGCATGCGCCATGTCGGCGCGCAGATAGTCGAGCAGCGCCTGCCAGCTCGCCAGCACCGGACGCTGCGCCACCTCCGCGCGCAGCACACGGGTGGTCGCCGCCGCGACGATCCGGATCGCCGCCGCGCCTGCATCGCCCATGCCGGGAACGCGGGCGAGCGACTCGGGGTCGGCCGCGAACAGCCCGCCCAGCCCGCCGAACTCGCGCAGCAGCGCCTTGGCGATCGGCTTGGTGTCGATGCGCGGGATCGCGAGCATCAGCAGATATTCGACCAGCTCATGCTCCAGCAGCGCATCGCCGCCGTGCTTCGCCAGCAGGCGCGCGCGCAGCCGGGCGCGGTGGCCCTTGGTGTCCTGGCCAGGATCGGGAGGAGCATCGGCGTCGGCCATCGACGACGATGCTATGGCGGCCTGCGACGATTTGCCAGCGGCGAAGCGCGGCGACTATGTCGTCCGCCGTGAGCAGGCGCGCGTGACCACGGACGAGGATGCGCCCCCGCGCCGGCGGATCGGCCGGGCGCGGGGGATCGCAATCGGGGCGGCGTCGGTGCTGCTCGTCGGGCTGGTCGGGCTGTGGGTGGAGCGTCGCCCGATCGCCGCCGATGCGATCGACCGGTATCTGGCGGCGCGTGGGCTGGCGGCGCGGTATCGCATCGCGGACCTGGGGGCCGGGCGGCAGCGGCTGGTGGACGTGAGCGTCGGCGATCCGGCCGCGCCCGATCTGGTCGCCGACTGGATCGATACGAGCACGCGCCTGGGCCTCGACGGCGCGCGGGTGACGGGGGTGCGCGCCGGCCATGTGCGGGTGCGGGCGCGGTGGGTGGATGGGCGGCTGTCGCTGGGCAGCCTCGACCGGCTGCTTCCCGCCTCCACCGGCGGTGCGACGCGGTTGCCGGCGATCGACCTCGACGTCGGCGATGCGCGGGCGCGGGTGGAGACGCCGGCCGGGGTGATCGGCATCGTGTTGACGGGAGCCGGGCGGCTGGATGGCGGCTTTCGTGGGCGGCTCGGCGCGGCGGCGACGCGGTTAGCGGAAGGTGGATGTATCGCCGAAATGCCGAGCGCGGCGTTGGCGGTTCGGGTCGAGGGCGGCCGTCCGACGCTGGCCGGACCAGTGCGCGCGAGCCGGATCGTCTGCCGGGGTGTTGCCGTCGCCGCCGCCGCCGTGCGCATCGCCGCGACGGGCGACGCGGCGCTGGCGCGGTGGACGGGCGATGCGACCCTATCGCTCCGGTCGATCGCCGACGGGAACGCCCGGGTAGTCGGGATGACCGGAAGCGTCGGCTTCGCGGGCGGCGGTCGCGATCTGGCCGGCAGCGTCGCGGTGACGACCGGCGTTTTCGCGGCGGGGCCGGTGCGCGGAGCGGGCGCGGGGCTGGCGGGCCGCTATGCGTGGCGCGGGTCGGCGCTGGCGCTCGCCGACGGCGCGCAGGTGAGCGCGACCGGCCTGCGCTGGACGGGCGCCGCGCCAAGCGCGCGGATTGCCGGTTGGGCGAGGGCGGCGGCGGGAACGCCGGTCGCGCCGCTGCTCGCCCGGATGGCGGGCGCGGTGGATGCGGCCGCGCGGTCGATCGATGTGACCGCGCACGGCGGCGCGACGCTGGGCGGCGACGGTCCTGCGCTGCGGCTGAGCGATGCCGTCCTGCATAGCCGATCGGGCGCGAGCGCTGCGTGGCGCGGGACCGCGACCGGTCCAGACGCGTTCGACGGGACGGCGACGCTCGACGGCGGCGGGTTGCCGGCAGGGTCCGTCCGCATCGCGCGCACGGGAGGCGTCCTGGCGGGGACCGCGATGTTGCGCCCCTATCAAGCATCCGGCGCATCGCTGCGGCTCGACCCCGTCCGCTTCCGGGTCGACGCGGCCGGAACGGCGAGCGTTGCCACACGGGCGATCCTGTCCGGTCCACTGGCGGGTGGACGGATCGTTGGCGCGAGCCTGCCGATCGTCGTGCGACGGGACCGGGCCGGACGGCTGGCGATCGACCCGGCCTGCACGCCGCTCGCGGTCGATCGGCTGCGCACCGGCGGGCTGATGCTGGCGGGGGTGCGGCTGACGCTGTGTCCGATCGGACCGGCGCTGGTGACGCTCGATCGCGGCCGCGTCGGCGGCGGCGCGCGGACCGGGCCGGTGCGGCTTGCGGGCAGACTGGGGTCGGGCGACCTCGCGATCACCGCCGCCGGCGCATCCGTCGGCTTCGGGACGCGCGCCCTCGCGGTGCGCGACCTCGCCGTGCGGTTGGGCGCGGCGGACCAGCCGACGCTGCTCGATGTCGCCGCGCTCGACGGCACGATTCGGGGCGGTGGCGTCGCGGGGAGTTTCCAGGGCGCGGGCGGGCGGATCGGCGCGGTGCCGCTGCTGCTATCGGAGGCCGCGGGAAGCTGGTCGTTCGCGGGCGGCGCGCTCGCGCTGTCGGGCGGGCTGACCGTCGCCGACACCGACACCGCGTCGCCGCGTTTCCGCCCGCTGCCGGCGCACGACGTGACGTTCCGGCTCGCCGACGGCCGGATCATGGCGGCGGGTACGCTCGTCGCGCCCGGCGCGAGCGGCCGCACCGTCGCCGCCGTGACGCTGGCGCATGACCTCGCCACCGGCGCGGGCCATGCCGAGCTGGCCGTGCCCGGCCTCGCGTTCGACAGGACGCTCCAGCCCGAGGCGCTCACCCCCGTCACGCTGGGCGTGGTCGCCGACGTCGCGGGCACGGTGACGGGGGAGGGGCACATCGCCTGGACCGGCGATGGCGGGCTCTCCAGCACGGGCGCGTTCCGCACCGCTGGGCTCGATCTCGCCGCGGCGTTCGGGCCGGTGGCGGGCATCGCGGGCGAGATCCGCTTCGTCGACCTGCTCGGCCTGCGGAGCGCGCCCGACCAGCGGTTGACGGTGCGCGAGGTCAACCCGGGCGTGCCGATCGACGACGGCGTCGTACGCTTCGAGCTGCCGGGCGGCTCCGCGATCAGGGTGGCGGGCGCGGACTGGCCGTTCGCAGGGGGAGGGCTCGCGCTGGCGCCGACGTTGCTCGACTTCGACGCGGTGGGGGAGCGGTCGCTGACGTTCCGCGTCACCGGCGTCGACGCGCGCCGGTTCCTCGCGCAGTTCGGGTTCAAGAACCTCGATGCGACCGGCATTTTCGACGGCGTGCTGCCGATCCGGTTCGACGCGAGCGGCGGCCGGATCGAGGGCGGCGACCTGACCGTCCGGGCCGGCGGCGGATCGATCGCCTATGTCGGCGAGCTGTCGCGCAAGGACCTGGGCTTCTGGCCCAACCTCGCGTTCCAGGCGCTTAAATCGCTGCGCTACCGCCGCCTGTCGATCGCGATGGACGGGCCGCTGGCGGGCGAACTGGTGACGCAGGTGCGCTTCGCCGGCATTTCGGAAGGGCAGGGCGCCAGGAGCAATTTCCTGATCCGCCGGCTGGAGCGGCTGCCGTTCGTGTTCGACGTCCAGATCAAGGCGCCGTTCCGCGGCCTGATCGACTCGGCACAGAGCTTTTACGATCCAAGGCTGCTGATCGAGCGCAACCTGCCCGCGCTGCTGGGCGTGCCCGCGAGCGCGGCGTCGCCCGTTCAGCCTCCTCCCGTTCAGGGGGGCGAAAGCGCCCGTGGCACCAGGGAAACGACCTTGACGACCGGGCATGACGGACCGACGGTGAGGCCGATGATGATGCCGACGATTATGGGGCTTGCGACGATCGGACTGGTCCTGCTGACGGGTGGCTGCGTCACCGTCAATGCGCCGGACAAGCCGATCCAGATCAACCTGACCATCTCGGTGACGCAGGAGGTGGTCTATCGCCTCGACAACCAGGCCAAGTCGTTGATCCAGCAGAACCCGGGGATCTTTTGATGAAAACGTCCACCCACCTCATTGCCGCCGCGCTGCTGGCCTCGCTGGCCACCGCCGCCGTCGCGCAGCGCGATCCCGCCTATGCGGCCGCGCGGGCGGCGGGCGAGGTTGGGGAGCAGCCGGACGGTTACCTGGGCCTCGTCGGCGCCGCGACCCCTGCGCTGCGCCAGACGGTCAGCGCGATCAACATCCAGCGCAAGGCCAAATACACCCAGGCCGCCGAGAACGGCGCCACCGTCGAGCAGATGGCCTTCACCTCCGGCTGCACCCTGATCGCGCGGACCGAGCCGGGGGAGAAATACCGCAACCCCGAAGGCGTCTGGAAGACGCGCACCGCGGCCGCACCGGAACGCGATCCGCGCTGCGTCTGATCGCCGGTGGCGGGCCAGCACCATGGGTCGCCGGCAAAGCGGGGGCGCCCGTGCGGTTGACTTGAGGACCATCGGTTCCTAAACGGCGGCGGTGGCGGGGGCTCGCACTCCTGCTCTGTTCTGGCGTCGCCGGCGTTCACGTTCGGCGACGTTTCCATATCAGGAACACGACGTCGTTGCCCGATCTTCGCCCCCACCATGACCTGGACGACCGGATCGCGCGTGCGCGTGCGGCCGAGGCGGCTCGGGTCGGCGCCGGGGCCGCGAAGCCGCCGGCGAAGGGCATGGCGCAGGGGTCGCGCGTGATGGCGGAGCTGATCGGCGCGCCGACCGGGGGCGCGATCCTGGGCTGGGTGCTCGACCGCTGGCTCCACACCACGCCCTGGCTGCTGCTGATCCTGCTGGTGCTCGGCTTCGTGGTCGCGTTCCGCAACATCTATCGCATCGGGCAGGAGCGCGCCGAGTGACCCCCTCCCGCACTGCCGCCGCTACCCCGAAGGATTCCCGCCATGGCCGGTAAGATCGACCCCATGGAGCAGTTCACCGTGTCGCCCGTGCTCGGGCATCACATCGTGGTGGGCGGGTTCGATCTCTCCTTCACCAATTCGGCATTGTTCATGGTCGTCGTCGGCGTGCTGCTGGCGGTGTTCGTGTCCGGCGGGTTGAAGCGCGAGCTGATTCCCGGCCGCTGGCAGGTCGCCGTCGAGGGTGCGGTCGGCTTCATCGACGGCATGTTGCGCACCAATGTGGGGCCGGAGGGACGCAAGTTCGCACCCTACATCTTCTCGCTGTTCTTCTTCATCCTCTTCGCCAATCTGATCGGCGTCCTGCCGCTCGCGATCCTGCCGCATCTGCACACCTTCGCGGTGACGAGCCACATCACCGTCACCGCGGTGCTGGCGTTCATGTCGTTCGCGATCGTGCTGGTGGTCGGCTTCGCGCGCCACGGCCTGAAGTTCTTCTCGCTGTTCGTGCCGCACGGCACGCCGTGGTGGCTGTTGTGGCTGATCCCGCCAGTCGAGCTGTTGTCGTTCATGGTGCGCCCGTTCAGCCTCGGGCTGCGGCTGTTCGTCGCGATGACCGCGGGGCACATCCTGCTCGAAGTGTTCGGCAGCTTCGCGGTGCAAGGGCTGAGCAGCGGCATCCACGGCGGCAGCCCGATCGGCTTCGTCGTGTGGATCGCCAGCTTCCTGATGCTGATCGGCGTGTCCGCGCTCGAACTGCTGGTGTGCGCGATCCAGGCCTATGTCTTCGCGCTGCTGACCTCGCTCTACCTCCACGACGCGGTGCACCTGCACTAGTCGCCCCTTCCCGTTCAAATACCCCACAGGAGTTTCTCATGACTGATCTTGGTGCAATGTACCTGGGCGCCGGCCTGGCCGCCATCGGCTGCGGCATCGCGGCGCTCGGCGTCGGCAACGTGTTCGCGAAATATCTGGAGGGCGCGCTGCGCAATCCGGGCGCGGCTGACAGCCAGCAGGGCCGCCTGTTCATCGGCTTCGCCGGTGCCGAGCTTTTGGGCCTGATCGCGTTCGTAGTCGCGATCCTGATCCTGTTCGTCGTCCGCTGATCCGTTCGACGCAACGATAGGCCGAGTCCTCCGTCATGCCGCAGCTATCCCAGATCGGTGCGATCTACGCGTCCCAGTTCTTCTGGCTCGCGATCGTGTTCGCGCTGATCTATTTTGGGATCGGCAAGGCGATGGTCCCCCGCGTCGAGCGGACGATCGACGATCGTGCCGCGCGCGTCGCGGGTGATCTCGCCGCCGCGGAGGGCGCGCGCGCGACTGCCGCGCGGGCCGACGAGGGTTATCAGGCCGGGCTGACGATCGCCCGCGAGCGGGCCACCCGCGCGCTCGGCGAAGCGAAGGCGACCGCGACGTCCGATGCCGAGGCGAAGGTGAAGGCGGGCGACGCCGACATGGCGCTGCGCATCGAGGCCGCCACTGTGCGGATCCATGCGGCCAAGCAGGCGGCGCTCGGCGAGATCGAGGCGACGACAGTCGATGCGGTCGAGGCGATCGTCGCCAAGCTGTCGGGCGTCCGCGTCGACCGCGCGGCGGCGGCGGCGCAGGTAAGGGCGGAACTGGCGCATGGCTGATGTGAAGCCGGTGTCGCTCGCCGCCACGCGGGGAGCGACCGAATTGCACACCGAACCATCGGCGCTGGGCGTCACGGCGGCCGGCTTCGTCGCGCTGTCGATGCTGGTCGTGATCGCGATCATGATCTGGAAGAAGGTGCCGGCGCTCGTCGGCGGCATCCTCGACAAGCGGATCGCCACCATCCGGCACGATCTGGACGAGGCGTCGAGGCTGCGCGCCGAGGCGGAGGCGCTGCTGCTCGCGGCGCAGCAGCGGACCTCGACGTTGGTCGCCGATGCCGCGACGATCGTCGATCACGCCCGCGCCGAAGCGGCGGCGATGCTGATGAAGGCAGAAGCCGACGCGCGGGAGTTGGTCGCCCGCCGCGGCCAGATGGCGGAGGACAAGATTGGCGCCGCCGAGCGCTCCGCGATCGCCGAGGTGCGCGCCCGCGCCGCCGACGCCGCCACCCGCGCCGCCGGCGCGACTATCGCCCGCGAGCATGACGCGACCGCCGACCGCGCGATCGTGGATCGCACGATATCGAGCCTCGGCCGCCCGCATTGATGCCGATGGCGGCGGAGACGCTGGCGGCTGCGCTCACCGCCGGCCTGACGGGCGATCCCGCCGGCTGCTCCACGATGGCGGAGGTGCGCGCCGGCGTCGATGTGCTGGACAGGGCGATCGTCACATTGCTCGCCCGCCGCTTCCGCTTCATGGACGCCGCCGCCCGGATCAAGCCCGAACGCGGCCAGGTGCGCGACGAGCCGCGCAAGGCCGCGGTGGTCGCCCACGCGCGATCGGTGGCGGAGCGTGAAGGCGCGCCGGCCGACCTGATCGCGGTGCTGTACGAGCAATTAGTTGAGTCCTCGATCGGCTACGAACTCTCACGCTTCGACGCCCGCTGATCGTCTACCCAAGGCCTGTCGCGAGGGAGGTAGTTTCTCCGGCGCAGATCATCTTGGGCGAACGCGGATCGGCTTTGGCAGCGGAGGTTCAGCCATGTTGGTTGATCCATCCAAAGCAACTAACCACTCTTCCCAGATGGTATGAGTTCGTAGTTGAGTTATTCGAACTGCACACTCCGTACCTTCATAACCACTGATTGTACCGCCGGCATACTCGCTCGCAACAGCCGTGCGTTCTGCATCTCGATAAGCCTCCCAGGCGGCAACCGACTTATCAAAATAAATCAAGGCACCGGCTTCGCCGGCATTCGCATTATTCGATGCAACAGCTTGCGCGTGTTTACGAGCGGCTGCGGTGTATCGCATTAGGTCTGCATTGGCTGCTTCGAGATGTTGTTCGGCGCAAGCGTCAGCCTCTGGTGTCGTGTACCCAGAGCATGGACTCTTCATATTCGACTGTGCAACCGCGGGTGTCGCCGCCATGAGAGATAATACTGCAACAAGCATTTTACTCTCCATCAGCGGCAATCACGTTATGTGTTCGGCGACCTTGAGCATTGCTCAATTTGGACGGCATCGTAGAGGAAGACGACGCCATTTTCCGCACGATCGACCGCGCGGGGACCGCTAAGGACGAGCTTATCGCCATGAACGACGTCAACGCAAGGCATCGCCTGCCTGTCGATCCGACCCCAACCGCCTGAAAGGCACCAAAGGCGCGATCCTTGCGCTGCCCACGCCGATGTGACGCATCTGTCCACCAACGGTGACGGGCTCGCGTACCAATTCGCATTCAACGCGCCGTCGTAACGCGTGCAGCCGGATTGACCCTCGCGGAACCGTTGCCGCCACGGGCCTCGACTCCTAAGTCGCCAGCATGCCCGACTACGGCCCGCCCGCCCATGCCAGCGAGACCCGCTTCAACGAGGACAGCGCGACCTATGCGGTGCGGGGCGCCGACGTGCCCGATCTCGCCGCCGGCACTGCGGCGATCCGCAACGTGGTGCAGACGCTGCCGCTGAAGCCCGGCGTGTACCGGATGCACGATGCCAAGGGCGACGTGCTGTACGTCGGCAAGGCGCGCGCGCTGAAGAACCGCGTCTCCAACTATCTCCAAGTCGACCGGCTGACCAACCGCATCCGGCGCATGGTGACGCAGACGCGGTCGATGACGATCGTCACCACCAACAACGAGGCGGAGGCGCTGCTGCTGGAGGCGCAGCTCATCAAGCGCTATCGCCCGGCGTACAACGTGCTGCTGCGCGACGACAAATCCTTCCCGTTCATCCTGTTGCGCGGCGACCAGCAGTTCCCGCGCATCCAGAAGCACCGCGGCGCGCGCCGGGCGAAGGGGGATTACTACGGCCCCTTCGCGAGTGCCGGCAGCGTCAACAACACGTTGAACGCGTTGCAGAAACTGTTCCTGCTGCGATCCTGCACCGACGGCTATTTCAAGACGCGCGATCGGCCGTGCCTGCTGCACCAGATCAAGCGCTGCTCCGCGCCCTGCGTCGGCCGGATCGATGAGCCCGGCTACGCCGAGCTGGTCGGCGACGCCAAGAACTTCCTCGCCGGCAAGGCGACGGACGTGCAGGCGAAGCTCGGCGCCGAGATGCAGGCGGCGGCCGAGGCGATGGATTTTGAGCGCGCGACCGTGCTGCGCGACCGACTGAAGGCGCTGACCTTCATCCAGGGGACGCAGTTCATCAACGCGGAGGGCGTGGGCGACGCCGACATCTTCGCGATGGCGTGCAAGGACGGCGTGATCGGCATCCAGGCGTTCTTCATCCGCGGCGGGCAGAATTGGGGGCATCGCAGCTTCTTCCCGACCCACACCGCCGAAGTGCCCGAGGACGAGGTGCTCACCAGCTTCCTGACGCAATTCTACGAGGAGGTGCCGCCCGCGCGCACCGTGTTCGTCGACCGCGAGCTGCCCGACCGCGTGGCGCTGGCCGAGGCGTTCGCGTCGCAGGCCGGCCGCAAGGTGGACCTGTCGGTGCCGCAGCGCGGCACGCGCCGCCGGCTGCTCGACCAGGCGAAACGCAACGCGGAGGAGGCGCTGGAGCGCCGGCTGGCAGAGTCGACGACGCAGGCCAAGCTGCTGCGCGAGGTCGCCGAGCTGTTCGACCTCGCCGAGCCGCCCGACCGCATCGAGGTGTACGACAATAGCCACATTCAGGGCACCAACGCGCTCGGTGCGATGGTGGTCGCGGGCCCCGAGGGCTTCCGCAAGGGCCAGTATCGCAAGTTCAACATCAAGGGGAACGAGGCGCGAACCGACGACGATTTCGGCATGATGCGCGAGGTGTTCCGCCGCCGCTTCGCTCGACAGGTCGAGGAGGCGCCCGATCGGGATGATCCGACCTGGCCCGACCTGGTCCTGATCGACGGCGGGCGCGGGCAGTTGAACGCGGCCCGCGCGATCCTGGAGGACCTGGGGATCGAGGACGTCTGCATGGTCGGCGTCGCCAAGGGCCCGCATCACGGCCGCGAGGGGCGCGAGGTGTTCCACCTGATGGACGGCCGCGAGATCACCCTGCCGGTCAACGCGCCCGTTCTGTTCTACCTCCAGCGGCTGCGCGACGAGGTCCACCGCTTCGCGATCGGCGCGCACCGCGAGAAGCGCGCCAAGGCGATCGGCGCGAGCCCGCTCGACGAGGTGCCCGGCATCGGCCCCGCCCGCAAGAAGGCGCTGCTGATGCACTTCGGCACCGGCCGCGCGGTGCGCAACGCGAGCCTGGAGGATCTGCAACAGGCGCCCGGCGTGTCGACGAGCGTCGCGCAGCAGGTGTATGATTTCTACCACGCGCGCTGATCGGCACGCCCGCACTTCTGGCCGATTGAACCGGGCCGCCGCCTTGCTAGACTGGGCC
The DNA here is from genome assembly GCF_964237335.1 of uncultured Sphingomonas sp. Classification (NCBI taxonomy): domain Bacteria; kingdom Pseudomonadati; phylum Pseudomonadota; class Alphaproteobacteria; order Sphingomonadales; family Sphingomonadaceae; genus Sphingomonas; species uncultured Sphingomonas sp. Next base: position 144,102 of record NZ_CAXSHM010000004.1, on the reverse strand, counting down.
GAAGCGAAGGGGACCAGCGATGCGGCGGTGGGTGATTCTGGGGTTGGCGAGCGTCAGCGGCGCGGCGCACGCGGCGGACAAGGTGCTGTATCAGCCGGCGCCCGCCTGGGTGAAGCCCGCGCCGCCGCTCGACGCCGCCAAGGTGCCGGAGACGGCGCCGGTGATACTCGTCTCGGACAACCAGCAGCGGCTGAAGGACGGAGAGGTCTGGTCCTATTACGACGCCGCCCGCCGCGTCGCCTCGACCGAGGTGCTGGGGCAGCTCGGAACGCTGAGCCTGAACTGGCAGCCCGCGCGCGGCGATCTTATCATCCACCGCGTCGAGATCCTGCGCGGCACTCAGCGGATCGACGCGCTGGCGGCAGGCCAGTTCACCGTGATCCGCCGCGAGCAGCAACTGGAGAAACGCCAGCTCGACGGTGAACTGACCGCGACGCTCGCGATCCAGGGGCTTGCGGTGGGAGACATCCTCCACGTCGCCTATTCGCGCACCAACAAGGATCCGACGCTCAAGGGCAATCTCCAGGCCTATGTGCCGCTGCCCGCGGAGCCCGCGCGGATCGGCTTCGCGCGGACGCGCTTCCTGTGGCCGCAGGGCGCAGACGTGCGGTGGAAGACGCTCGGATCGGGGGTGAAGCCGGTCCTGACCACCGCCGATGGCTATCGGCAGCTGGAGATCGCGCTGCCCCTGGCCAAGCAGCCCGAGATGCCCAGGGACGCGCCGGTACGCTATCATGCGCCGCCGATGCTGGAGGCGTCCAGCTTCACCGACTGGGCGTCGGTCTCGAAGCTGATGGCGCCGCTCTATGTCACGCAAGGCACGATCAAGCCGGGCAGCCCGCTCGCCGCGGAGGTCGCGCGCATCGCCGGCGCCGAGAGCGATCCGGTGAAACGGGCCGCGCTCGCGCTCGCGCTGGTGCAGGACAAGGTACGCTATCTGTTCAACGGCATGGACACGGGCAATTACGTGCCCCAGTCGCCGGACCAGACCTGGACGCTGCGCTACGGCGACTGCAAGGCCAAGACGCTGCTGTTGCTCGCGCTCCTCCGGGCGCTCGACGTGGAGGCCGAGCCGGTCCTCGCCCATACCACCGCGGGCGATCTGGTGCCCGATCAGTTGCCGGCCGCCGGTGCCTTCAACCACATATTGGTGCGCGCGACCGTCAAGGGCGAGACCTTGTGGCTGGACGGGACCGGCAGCGGCACGAAGCTGGCCGACATCCACGACACCTATCCCCTGCACACCGTTCTCCCGGTCCGCCCTGGCGGCGCCGCGCTGATGCCGGTGGTGACCCATGCGAGCGCGCGGCCGCTGGCGGAGACCAGCGTCGACATCGACCAGAGCGCCGGGATCAGCCTGCCCGCGCCGATGACGGCGACGCTCACGTCGCGGGGGCCGCTCGCCGGGTTCGTCCGCACGATCGAGGCTCAGGCCGGGAAGGAGGACCTGCGCAAGTTCGTGACGGGGATCGTCGGTCCGGCGGTGGGCGGCCGGGTCCTCGTTACCTCGCGCAAGATCAGCTTCGACGACGCCGCGGGCACCGCGACGATCGTCGCGAGCGGGCTCGTCTTCCCCGACTGGAGGCGTCAGGACGAGCATTACGAACGTGGCCTTGACCATGCGATCGCCGAGATCAAGTTCGATCCCGATCGTACGCGATCGAGTTGGGCGGCGATCCCGGCGGTGATCGCCGGGCCGGCGAACTATCACTATCGCACGCACATCACGCTGCCGGCCGGCGGCAGGGGCTTCACGTTGGTCGGGGACCAGAAACTGGACGACACCATCGCCGGCGTGAAGGTCGAACGCGTCACGACGCTGCAGGGCGGATCGCTGACGATCGAGGACCGCGTGCTGTCGCCCGGCGGCGAGATCGCCCCAGCCGATATTCCCGCCGTTCGTCAGCGGCTGGCGCTGGCCAAGGCGCGATTGATCGAGATCGATGCGCCGCGCGACTATCCGACGCCGTGGCAGCAGGTGCAGGCGGCGAAGCGCGCCGGTGGCTTCGGCCGACAGCTCGCCGTCTATGCGCAGGCCATCGCGGAACAGCCCGACGAGGCCGAGGGGTACCTCGCCCGGGCGCGGTTCGAGGAGCGGACCGGCGACCGGTCTTCCGCGATCGCCGATCTCGGCCGGGCGATCGCGATCAAGGGCGAAGCGCAGACCTATAGCTGGCGAGCCCGGCTGTTCGCGGACGGCGGCGCGACCGACAAGGCGCTGGTCGACCTCGCCACCGCGCGCAAGCTCGATCCCGCCGAGACCGGCCCCGTGTGGCAGATGGCGGTGCTGGAGTCGGACCGCGGCGACAAGGACGCGGCGTTGGCGCTCGCGCAGGAGCGGATCGACGAGGGAGGACACGACAAGCCGCAGATGCTGTCGCTCAAGGCGGAGCTGCTCGGGCTCGCCGGCGACAGGGACGCGGCGCTCGCAACGATCGATGCGGCGGTGGCGGCGACGCCGGGGAACCCGGCACTGCTGAACACGCGCTGCTGGCTGAAGGGAACGCTCGACACCGCACTCGATACGGCGCTCAAGGATTGCACCCGCTCGATCGAGCTCAGCGACGGGCCGGCCAACGCGCTCGACAGCCGCGCGATGGTCTACTTCCGGCTGAACCGGCTCGACGACGCGATGACCGATCTCGACGCGGCATTGGACACGGCGCCGGACAGCGCGGGCAGCCTGTTCCTGCGCGGCGTGATCCGGGCGAAGACCGGCAAGCCGGCGGACGCGTCCGTCGACCTGGCCGCCGCCCGCGCGCTCAATCCCCGGATCGACGTTCAGTACAAGCGGTACGGCATCACGGCTCCCTGACGGACGCCGCGAGCGGTTGTCCGCGTGCGTCTGCTCCCGGTGGAGCGGTGCGTCGCGGCGGTAGGCGGCGGGAACCTGCGGGCTTACATCGAATCCATGCACCTCGTCGCCCCTGCCATCGTCCTGGCCGCGCGCCCGCACGGCGAGCATGGCGCGGTGGTGCGGGCGCTGACCGAGCATGACGGGATGCGGCCGGGCTATCTGCGCGGCGGCCGATCGCGGCGGCTCGGCCCGGTGATCCAGCCGGGCAACAGCATCGCCGCCGAGTGGCGCGCGCGCACCGACGACCAGTTGCCCGCGTTGACCGTGGAGCCGATCCACAGCCGCGCCGCGCTGTTCGACCAACCGCTGCCCGCCGCCGCGATCGAATGGGTCTGCGCGCTGACCGCCGCGGCGCTGCCCGAAGCGCAGCCCTATCCGGCGCTGTACGGCGGGTTGGGCGGCGTGCTCGACGCGATCGAGGCGGCACCCGCCGCGCGCGGCTGGGCGGGCAGCCTGGTGCGGTACGAGCTGCTGCTACTCGCCGAGCTGGGCTTCGGGCTCGATCTTGCGACCTGTATCGTCACCGGCGGCACCGACGATCTCGCCTTCGTTAGCCCACGCAGCGGCGGCGCGGTGAGCCGGGCGGCGGCGGCAGGCTATGAGGACCGGCTGTTCGCGCTGCCGCCGCTGCTGCGCGATGGGCGCGCGACGGACTGGCCGGACGTCATCGCGGGTCTTCGCGTCACCGGGCATTTCCTCGCCCGCGACGTGCTGACCGACCGCCGCGCCGCGCCGCTCGCCGCGCGCGAGCGGCTGGTCGACCGGATGCGGATGGCGGGCGGCTGACGCTTTGCGCTTGACGCCTTGGCCGCCGCTTGTCGAAGGACCGGCGCCCAAGCCGAAGGACGCCCGCGTGACCAGGACCAAGACGATCGCCGTGCTCGCCGGCGATGGCATCGGGCCGGAAGTGACCCGCGAGGCGCGCCGCGTCCTGGAAGCGTTGTCGCTGGACGTCGCGTTCGAGGAGGCGCCGGTGGGCGGCGCGGCCTATCTCGCCGCCGGCCATCCGCTGCCGGCCGAGACGCTGGCGCTGGCCGCGCGCGCCGACGCGATCCTGTTCGGCGCGGTGGGGGACCCGCAATTCGACGGGCTGGAGCGCGCGCTGCGCCCCGAGCAGGCGATACTGGGCCTCCGCCATCAACTGCAACTGTTCGCCAACCTGCGCCCGGCGCGGCTGTTCCCCGGGCTGGAGGACGCCTCCGCGCTCAGGCCGGAGGTCGCGCGGCAGATCGACCTCGTCATCCTGCGAGAGCTGACCGGCGACGTGTATTTCGGCGAGAAAGGCCGCGGCCATACCCACACCGGCCTGCGCGAGGGCCACGACCTGATGCGCTACGACGAGGTCGAGGTGGCGCGCATCGCCCGCGTCGGCTTCGAAATGGCGGCGCGGCGCAAGCGAATCCTCCACTCGGTCGACAAGGCCAACGTGCTCGAAACGTCGCAATTGTGGCGCGAGATCGTCAACGAGGTCGCGCGTGACTACGCGGACGTCCGCCTCGTCCACATGTACGCCGACAATGCCGCGATGCAGTTGGTGCGCGCGCCGGGCCAGTTCGACGTGATCGTGACGGGCAATCTGTTCGGCGACATATTGTCGGACCAGGCGAGCATGTGCGCGGGCTCGATCGGCATGCTGCCGTCCGCCTCGCTCCGGGCGTGGAACGGGGACAATGGTTTGTATGAGCCGATCCACGGGTCCGCGCCCGATATCGCCGGGCAGGGCCGCGCCAATCCGTGCGCGGCGATCCTGTCGGCGGCGATGCTGCTGCGCCATTCGCTCGATCTGGAGGCTCCGGCGCAGCGGATCGAGGCGGCGGTGGAGGCGGCGATCGCCGGCGGCGCGCGGACGCCCGATCTGGGCGGGACGCTGTCGACGGGCGCGATGGGCGACGCGGTGCTCGCCGCGCTGTGACGCTGGTCGCCCCCCTCGAACTCGCGGTGGTGGTGCCGACGTTCAACGAGGCGGCGAACGTGCCCCGGCTGGTGGCGTTGTTGGAGCAGGCGCTTGCGGGGCGGGGCTGGGAGGTGGTGTTCGTCGACGACGACAGCCCGGACGGCACCGCCGACGCCGCCCGCCTGCTCGGCCGGACCGATCCGCGCGTCCGCGTGGTCCAGCGGATCGGCCGGCGCGGGCTGTCGTCGGCCTGCATCGAGGGCATGTGCGCGACCGCCGCTCCGGTGGTGGCGGTGATCGACGGCGACCTGCAGCACGACGAAGCGCTGTTGCCGCGGATGCTCGACCGGCTGCAGGCGGAGCCGGGCCTCGACCTCGTCATCGGCTCGCGCTTTGTGGAGGGCGGCGGGCTGGGCGACTGGGACCGGGACCGGGTCGCCAAGTCCGCGCTGGCGACCCGGCTGTCGCGCCGGGTGCTCGATGCCGACCTGTCGGACCCGATGAGCGGCTTCTTCGCGATCCGGACCGACGTGGTGCGCGCGATCGTCCCGAAGCTGTCGGCGATCGGATTCAAGATCCTGCTCGACATCATGACGACGAGCCGCCGCCCGCTCGCCTTCGCCGAGCTCGGCTACCAGTTCCGCACCCGCGAGGCGGGCGAGAGCAAGCTCGATTACGTCGTAGCGATGGAGTTCCTGATCGCGCTGTACGATCGGATGGTCGGCAGGCTGGTGCCGGTGCGCTTCGCCATGTTCGCCGGCATCGGGCTGCTGGGAGCGCTGGTGCATTTCGTGGTGCTGGCGCCGTTGCCGCACGACACGCGCGGTGGCTTTCGGACCGCGACGATTGCGGCGACGCTGGTCGCGATGACCTTCAACTTCTTCCTCAACAACGCGCTCACCTATCGCGATTCGCGGCTGAAGGGGTGGCGCGCGCTGCTGGACGGCTGGGTCAGTTTCTGCCTCGTCTGCTCGGTGGGCGCGATCGCCGACGTCGGCGTCGCGATCTTCCTGTTCAACCCGCACACCGACGCCTGGGTGCTGCCCGCACTGGCCGGCATCGCGGTGGGCGCGGTGTGGAACTACGCGCTGTCGTCGCGCTTCGTGTGGGGGCGGTATTAGGGCCGATCGTCGGTCCACGTCCCCTCCCGTTCAGGCTGAGCTTGTCGAAGCTCTGCCCTTCTTCGGAAGAAAGGACAGTCCTTCGACAAGCTCAGGATAGACGGAAAAAGGGTCAGGATCCCGTACTTACGGCCAAGTCCTCAGCCACATCCAATGCTCGAACGAGCGGGCCCCCGCGAGCGGGAAGGCGGCGAGGATCGGCAGGAAGTACATGAACAGCCCCAGCACGCACGTCGCCCAGGCCTCGTCCCACCCGGCCAGTCGCCCGCGCCCGAACCGGTCCCACGCCCCCGCGATCGGCAGCGCGACGAGGATGGTCGACAGGTACGAATAATAGAAGAACCCCAGCGACTTGGGGATCGCCGCCCACATCAGCATCGAGGCGAGCCACAGCCCCGCCACCGCCGTCAGCCGGGGATCGCCGCCGCGCTTCAGCCCCGCCCACAGGCAGAGCGGCACCGCGATCAGCCCGCTCCACAGCACCGCCGGGTTGCCCAGCATCAGGATGCCGCGCTGCGCGCCGTCCGCCTGTTCGTACAGATACCAGATCGGCCGGATCATCAGCGGCCACGTCCACCAGCTCGATTGATAGGGGTGCGGCGGCAGGACCTGCGTCTGCGCGTGGAACATGCGCGCCTGGAACGGCAGCAGCGTCGACAGCGTCAGCGGCTCGTCGGCGTAGAAGAACGCCGGCGCGAAGGTCAGCAGATACACCGCCGCCGCGACCAGCCCCATCGCGGCGAGTGCCGGGATGGCAGGCAGTCCCGGCCAATGCGACCGACCTCGTCCGGTCAACAGCCCGCGTCCGTCCCGCCACCGCACCCAGAGGAAGCCCAAACCCGCAAACCCCAGATACGGCAGCGCGGTCCACTTGCATCCGATCGCCAGCCCCAGCAGCACCGCGCCCGCGAGCCACCGGCGCCAGGCGCGCGCCGGATCGTCCGCGCGCATCGACCACAGCAGCGCGGCGATGGCGGCGATCACGAACGCGGCCATGAACCCGTCCAGCATCGCGATCCGCGCCTGGACGAAGACGGTGAAGTTAGCCAGCACGGTGATGCCGACGAACGCCGCCGGCCGCGGCCGCCGCCAGATCAGCCAGGCGATCGCGACGCTGCCCGCCACCACGCCTGCCCCCGCCAGCGTCGACAGCGCGCGCCAACCGAAACTGTCGTCGCCGAACAGCCGGATCGACAGCGCGATCAGCACCTTGGCGAGCAGCGGATGCTCGATGTTGCGCGGGCCCTGCATGGCCAGCAGCGCACGCGCGGCGGGCACGTAATGCGTCTCGTCGAACACCAGCCGGTGCGGCACCTGCACACGGAACGCGAACAGCGCCTCCGCCACCAGGAAGAACAGCAGGACGAGCGGGATCGGGCGGCTGAAGCGAGTCACGCGCCGGGTGTGACGCCTCGCTTGGCACACCACAAGCGCCGCTCCCTTGCCCAATGGAGGGCAAAACGGCAAGGCGACGGCCATGAAGCGCACCACCGGCCAGGACCGCTCCGTCACCGCCCATTGGCGCCCCGCGACCCGCGCGGTGCGTGGCGGCACCGCGCGCACCGAATATGGCGAGACCAGCGAGGCGCTGTTCCTCACCTCCGGCTATGCCTATGACTGCGCAGGCGACGCCGCCGCGCGCTTCGCGGGCGAGCAGGCGGGGATGACCTATTCCCGCCTCCAGAACCCGACCGTCGAAATGCTGGAACAGCGGATCGCGCTGTTGGAGGGCGCGGAGGCCTGCCGCGCAACCGCCAGCGGCATGGCGGCGATGACGGCGGCGCTGTTGTGCCAGCTCGAGACCGGCGACCATATCGTCGCCGGCCGCGCGGCGTTCGGATCGTGCCGCTGGCTGACCGATACGCTGCTCCCCAAGTTCGGCATCGGCGTGACGATCGTCGACGCGCGGGACCCTCAGCAGTTCGAGGATGCGGTTCGCCCCGAGACCAAGCTGTTCTTCTTCGAAACGCCCGCCAACCCGACGATGGACATCGTCGACCTGACCGCGGTGTGCGCGATCGCGCGCGAGCGGGGCATCCGCACGGTGGTGGACAATGCCTTCGCGACCCCTGCGCTGCAGCGGCCGATGGAGTGGGGGGCGGACATCGTCGCCTATTCCGCCACCAAGATGATGGACGGGCAGGGCCGCGTGCTGGCCGGCGCGGTGTGCGGGAGCGAGGACTTCATCACCAGCACGCTGCTGCCGTTCCACCGCAACACCGGGCCGACGTTGTCCGCGTTCAACGCCTGGGTGGTGCTGAAAGGGCTGGAGACGCTGGACCTGCGCATCCGCCGCCAGTCGGAGAACGCGCTTACGGTCGGCCGCTTCCTTGAGGGACGGGTCTCGCGCATGCTGCACCCGGGCCTGCCGAGCCATCCGCAGCACAATCTCGCGATGCGGCAGATGGACGCCTGTGGGCCGATCTTCGCGTTCGAGGTGGAGGGCCGCGACCAGGCGCATGCGCTGCTCGACGGGCTGGCGCTGGTCGACATCTCGAACAACATCGGCGACTCGCGCTCGCTGATGACGCATCCCGCCTCCACCACCCATTCCGGCGTAACCGCCGAAAAGCGCGCGGAGATGGGCGTGACGGAAGGGATGCTGCGCCTCAACGTCGGGCTGGAGGACCCCGCCGACGTGATCGAGGACCTCGACCGCGCGCTGGCGGGCGCGGGCCTGTGAAGGCGCTGTTCCCTCATGCCGAGGAGACGCAGGGCGTCGTGGTGCGCGTGTCGGTCGGCTATCTGCCCGACCAGTCGGAGCCAGCGCGCGGGCGCTGGTTCTGGTCCTATCATATCCGCATCGAGAACGGCGGCGGCCAGGCGGTGCAGTTGATGACGCGTCACTGGGTCATCACCGACGGCCGCGGCGCGCGCCACACGGTGGAGGGTGAGGGCGTGGTCGGCGAGCAGCCGATGATCCTGCCGGGCGAGAGCTTCGACTATGTCTCGGGCTGCCCGCTGTCGACGCCGACCGGGCACATGCAGGGCAGCTACCGGATGGTGGGCGAGGACGGGACGGGCTTCGACGTCGCGATCCCCAAGTTCGCGCTCGTGGCGCCCGCGACGGCGCGGTGAGTCTCTGGCCTTGCCGTCGCCCCAGCGAACGCTGGGGCCTCTCGCCATGCAGCGTGCGCCCAGCGGACAGCGGCCCCCGCCTGCGCGAGGGCTGCGCCCGGCGCTCCGGGACGGAGCGCCGGGCTTGAAGCGGACCCATCTCCCCCTCACCGGCCTCCGTGTGCTCGACGCCGCCGCGCGGCACCTGTCGTTCACCCGCGCGGCGGACGAGCTGGCGGTGACGCCGGCCGCGGTCGGCCAGCAGGTGCGCGCGCTGGAGGATACGCTGGGCGTCGTCCTGTTCCGTCGCACCACCCGCGGGCTGGAGCTGACGCCGGAGGCGGAGAACGGCCTGGCGGCACTGCGCGACGGGTTCCTCCAGTTCGAGGAGGCGGTGCGCGCGATGCAGGCGGGACAATCGTCCAAGTCGCTGACGATCGCCGCGCCGCGCGACCTGACGGAGAAGTGGCTGATGCCGCGCCTCGCCGCCATCGCGCGGACCGACCGGGAGTTGCGCTTCGTGCTGATCGCCGCGGACGAGCCCCCTGATTTTACCGAGGCGAACCTCGATCTGGCGATCCGCTGGGGCGAGGGGCCGGGCGGACTGGAGGGCGAGGCGCTGGAGTCCGAGGGACTGGTCGCGGTGGCGGCGCCGGGTGCGGGGGCGGAGGTGGTGGCGATCGGCTGGCCGGGATCGCCGGCCGCCGCCGGTCCGGGTCGCCGACGCGGGGCTGGCGATCGACGCGGCGGCGCAGGGGCTGGGCCGCGCGACGGTGCCCGAGCTGCTCGCGCGCGGACCGCTCGCCGAAGGGCGGGTGGTGGCGCTGGGCGAGCCGACGCCGTCGCGGCTGGGCTATTGGCTGATCGCGCCGCTGCCGCAATGGCGCCAGAAGAAGGTGCGCGCGCTGGTGGATGCGCTGACGGGGTGAGCGGGGGTGGGGGCAACGGACCTAGGGAACCTGCTCGTCTACCGCACCCCACCCGATCCGTTCGTGCTGAGCTTGTCGAAGCACATGAACCATGCGCTACGCCCGCGACATGTCCTTCGACAAGCTCAGGATGAACGGTTGTTGTCAGTCGGGGATCATCGCGGGGGCGCTTGCGCCGCCAAAGCCAGCGCGCGGTTCATCAGCGTCGCGAAGGTCAGTGTCGACACCGCCGCGTCGGTGCGGTGCCAGTGGCCCGTCACCGCTAGCCAGCGCCCGTCCTTCGTATGCGCCAGCCAGTTGAGCGTGACGACTCCCGGTTCCGACCCGCCCTTGAACCCCAGATAGTCGAACGGCGCGCGCGTGGCGGCGTCGGTGCCGGGGTTCGTGGCCATGATCGCGCGGGCGGGCGCGTCGGCGTGGAGGCGCAGCCAGTCGAGCAGCCGGGCCATGTCGGCGGGGCTGGCGAACCATTCCACTTCGTCGGTCGCAACCGGCTTGTCGGCGAATAGTGCGGCCGACAGCGGCGCGGCGGCGATACGCGGCGCCTCCGCGGCGAGGATGCGGCGGCGCTCGGCCGGCGTCGCGGTCGCCCACCGGGCGGCGAGCGCAGGGTCGGCCTTCAGCACGAACGCCTCGCGCGTCGACAGCAGCGGCAGCGTGCGGGCCGGTTCCGCCGCGCCGGCCAGCCGCACCATCGCGTTCACCCGGTCGCGCCCGAGCGTCGTCAGCAGCGTGTCGGCGGCGGTGTTGTCGCTGATCGAGATCGCCAGCGTCGCGAGGCTCTGCAGCGTCATCGGGGTTCCGACCGGCCAGCTCTGCGTGATGCCCGACGGCAGCGACGGCAGCCCGAGCGACACGACGTCGTCCCAGCGGCGCTTGCCCGCCGTCACCTGCCGCGACGCCTCCGCCAGCAGCCACAGCTTGAACGCCGAGCCGAGCGGCGCGACGACCGTGTCGTGCAGCCCCGCGATTCGGCGCGGCGAGCCCCCTCCTGCTTGGCCCCCAAGCTCCCACACGCCGAACCCCGCCTCGCCCGGCAGCGCCGCGATGTCCGCGCTCAGCGCCGCCAGCGTGTCGCCCGCACGCGTGGTGCCCGTGACGAGCAGGCCGATCACCCGGTGCGGCGACGCCGGGTCGAGCGCCAGCCGCACGGTGGCGGTGCCGCGCTGATAGCTGACCGTCAGCGTCGTGTTCCAGCTCGACTCGGGGCTGGCGGCGGCGATCCCGGTCGGCTCGCCCAGCGCATCGCGCAACTGCGCCGTCACGGCGGCGAGCTGCTGCGGGCTCACCTGCGCGGTGAAGCTCGGGGCGAGGAAGTCCGGCGTGTCCTGGCCGGCGAGCAGGGCGACGAGCTGGTGGCTGCGGCTGTCGAGCGTCGGATCGGTCATCTGGGTCGCGCCGGGCGGCGCGATCCCCGCCGTAACCAGGGCCGCACAGGCCGCGATCAGCAGCCGAGCTCCGGCACGCCGCACCGCGCGATCAGTTCTTCAGCTTCCAGCCGCGGCTGAGCGCCACATAGCAGGCGACGCCCAGCACGACGTCCACCCCCAGCACGACCGCCGCGCCGATCCCTACCGGCGAGTCCGCGATGCCGAGGAATCCATAGCGGAAGCCGGAGATGACGTAGAAGAACGGGTTGAAGTGGCTAGCGACCCGGAACGCCGGCGCCAGCCGGTCGACCGAATAGAAGGTGCCCGACAGCAACGTCAGCGGCCCGACGACGAAATTGCTGACCGCGGCGGAATGGTCGAACTTGTCCGCCCAGATCGACGTCAGCAGTCCCAGGAACGCGAGGAACACCGATCCCAACAGCCCGAAGCCGAGCGCCACGAGCGGATGCAGCGGCACGACGTGGATGCCCGGCGTGACCAGCATCGCCAGCCACACCGCGCCGCCGACGCACGCCGCACGGGTGACGGAACTGCCGACCAGCGCCGTCATCAGCTCGGGAACCGAGAGCGGCGGCATCAGGTAATCGACGATCGTGCCCTGCATCTTGCCGACCAGCAGCGAGAAGCTGGCGTTGGCGAACGCGCTGGTCATCATGCCCATGACGATCAGGCCCGGCCCGACGAAATCGGCGAAGGCGACGGTGCCGCCGCCCACCCGCACCGCGCCGCGGCCGCCGAGCGCGGTGGTGAACACGACGAGGTACAGCAACGTCTGGATCGCGGGCGCCCAGACCGTCTGGAGCTGCACCTTGAAGAACCGGCGCACCTCCTTCACATAGAGCGTACGCAGGCCGCCCCAGTTGACATTCCGGATCACCGGTACGCCGGGGTCGTTTCTGATCGCCGAAAGGTGTCCGATCGGGGGCTGGCTGCTCATCGCCGGCCGGGGTACGCGTTGCCGGTGGGATTGGCCAGACGATTTGGAGCCGTGCGCAATGATGACCTGGACCGACGAGCGGATCGAGCAGTTGAAGGCGATGTGGGAGGCCGGCCAGACGGCGAGCCAGATCGCCGAAGCGCTGGGTGGCGTCAGCCGGAACGCGGTGATCGGCAAGGCGCATCGCCTGAACCTTCAGCCGCGCCCGTCGCCGGTGAAGACAAACGAGCCGGCAGCAGCGCCGGCGACAGAGGAATTGAACGTGATCGAGGAAGTGTCCCCCGAAGTAGCGGCGGGAACCGAAGACGAGACGCCGGTGGCGGCTGCCGAAGAGGCGGTGACCGCCGCACCGGTCGAGGCCGACGACGATGCGGACGAGCCGGTGGCGGCGCCGTCCATTCCGGCGCCCGCGCCCCAGCCGATCATGCGCTCCGTCGGGCCGGGCGGTTTCGTGCGCCAGACGCCCGGCGAGCAACAGCCGCCGATCGCTCCCGCGCCGCCGCGCCGTCTGGTGCCGGCCAAGCCGTCGGCCGAGATCGCGGGCAAGACCAGCCTGCTCGATCTTAACGACAAGATCTGCAAATGGCCGCTGGGCCATCCGGGCGAGCCCGACTTCCACTTCTGCGGCGACAAGGTGAACCCGGGCTTTCCCTATTGCATCCAGCATTGCGGCCACGCGTACCAGGCGCAGCTGCCGCGTCGCGACCGCCGCCCGCCGCCGCCGCCGCTGCCGTTCGGCGGCCCAAGGGCGCGTTGAGCCAGCGAAGCCGGGCGATCGCGCCCTTGGACCGCCCGGCCGGTGGGTCGCGCCAGCGAACCCGTCCGACGTCACGGGCTTTGCCCGTGACCGGCCGACCATCAACTATCAGTTCACGGTTCCAGCCGAGGGAGTCGCTTGGCATCCCGGCCAGTGTTCCTATAGTGTTCGCATGACCGACCTGTTCGCTGCGCCGGATCAACCCTCCTCAAGCTACGACGCCTCGTCGATCGAGGTGCTCGAGGGGCTGGAGCCCGTCCGCCGCCGGCCGGGCATGTACGTCGGCGGCACCGACGAGCGGGCGCTGCATCACCTTGCCGCCGAGGTGCTCGACAATGCGATGGACGAGGCGGTCGCGGGCCATGCATCGCGGATCGAGGTGACGCTGGAGCCGGGCAACCGGCTGACCATCACCGACAACGGCCGCGGCATTCCGGTCGACCCGCACCCCAAGTTTCCCGACAAGTCAGCGCTGGAGGTGATCCTGTCGACGCTGCACTCGGGCGGCAAGTTCGCCGGCAAGGCCTATGCCACCAGTGGCGGGCTGCACGGCGTCGGCATCAGCGTCGTCAACGCGCTGTCCAGCGAGACGATCGTGGAGGTCGCGCGTGGCAAGCAGCTCTATCGCCAGCGGTTCTCGCGCGGACAGACGCTGGGTCCGCTGGAGACGCTGGGCGGCACGCCCAACCGGCGCGGCACGTCCGTCGCGTTCGTCCCCGACACCGAGATCTTCGGGCCCGAGATGCAGTTCAAGCCCGCGCGCCTGTGCCAGCTCGCGCGGTCGAAGGCCTATCTGTTCGCGGGCGTCGAGATCCGCTGGCATTGCGCGCCGTCGCTGATCGCGGACGGCGACACGACGCCAGCGGAGGCGGTGTTCCAGTTCCCGGGTGGCCTCGCCGATCACCTGAAGGACCAGATCGGCGACCGCGAGTGCGCCACCGCCGAGATGTTCGCGGGCACGCAGGATTTCCCCGTCAAGGCGGACGGCGTCGGGCAGGGGCGGGCGGAATGGGCGGTCGCCTGGCCGCTGTGGAGCGACGGCTCGGCGAGCTGGTATTGCAACACCATCCCGACGCCCGACGGCGGTACCCACGAACAGGGCCTGCGCCAGGCGCTGGTGCGGGGGCTGCGCGGCTTCGGCGACCTCGTCGGCAACAAGAAGGCCAAGGAGATCACCGCCGACGACCTGATGGTCGGGTGCGAGACGATGCTGTCCGTCTTCATCCGCGAGCCGCAGTTCCAGAGCCAGACCAAGGACCGGCTCACCAGCCCGGAGGCCGCGGGGCTGGTCGAGAAGGCAATGCGCGATCATTTCGACCATTGGCTCGGCCACAACATGGACCGCGGCAAGGCGCTCCTCGGCTATGTGCTGGAGCGAATGGACGAGCGGCTGCGGCGCAAGGCGGAGCGCGAGGTCAAGCGCAAGACGGCGACGTCTGCGCGCAAGCTGCGGCTGCCCGGCAAGCTGACGGATTGCTCGGCGGACGATCCTCGCGGCACCGAGCTGTTCATCGTCGAGGGCGACTCGGCTGGCGGCAGCGCCAAACAGGCGCGCGACAGGAAGACGCAGGCGATCCTGCCGATCCGCGGCAAGATCCTGAACGTCGCGTCGGCCACCGCCGCCAAGATCATGGGCAACCAGGAGATCGCGGACCTGACGCTGGCACTCGGCTGCGGCACGCGGAAAGACTGCCGGCCCGAGCTGCTCCGCTACGAGCGGATCGTCATCATGACGGATGCGGACGTCGACGGCGCGCATATCGCGACGCTGCTGATGACCTATTTCTTCCAGGAGATGCCCGAGCTCGTCCGGCGCGGGCACCTGCATCTGGCACAACCGCCGCTGTACCGGCTGACCGTGGGCGCCAAGAGCCTCTACGCCCGCGACGACGCGCACCGCGCCGAGATCGAGCGGACGCAATTCAGGGGCAAGAAGGTCGAGGTCGCACGCTTCAAGGGGCTGGGCGAGATGAATCCGATGCAGCTGCGCGAGACGACGATGGACCCCGCGACCCGCGGCATGCTCCGCATCACCCTGCCGCAGGAATATGAGGAACGGGCGGGGGTGAAGGATCTGGTCGAGCGGTTGATGGGCAATAACCCGGCGCACCGCTTCGCGTTCATCCAGGAGAACGCGGCACGGCTGGACGAGGAGGCGATCGACGCGTGATGGGGGAGCGGCCGTCTTGACAGTTGCGGTGGAACCACGATGTTCCCCCGCAAGTGGAGATCGTCGCCATGATCAACGTTTCTGCCCGGCTCGTCGCCCTTGTTCTTGCATCCGCGCCCGCGAGCGTTCTTGCTCAAGCTGCCACGCCCCCCACGACGACGGCACAGACGAAGGATGTCGTGGTTACCGGCCGACGCCTGTCGGACACCGGCGCCGCACTGAAGGCGTGCATCGCTCGCCATTGTCCGCCCGACGAGGACATCCGCACGACACTGGCGCACGCCGAGAACCAGTTCGTTGCGGGCGACTACAAACAGGCGCGCGTAACGCTGCAGGACTCCGCCGGCCGCAATCGCAAGTTCGCGAAACACTATCCGGTGCCGGTGTCCGACCTGCTGCGCGCGAGTTCGCGCGTCGACGTCCATCTGGGCGAGGTGGAGGATTATCGCCGGACGACGCTGGGCTCGCTCGACGCGCTGAAGGCCGGGCTGCCCGCGACCGACCCGCGCGTCCTCGCCGAACGGCTGGAGGTGGCGGACATGTTCGCGCAGGTCGGCGACTTCGACCAGGCGCTGGACATCTATCGTAAGGTGGCACGCGAGGCGAAGGCGCTGAACCTGCCGGTGCTGGAAGGAACTGCGCGGCTGCGCACGGTGTCGGCCGACCTGCGTGTCGCGGCGGATGCGCTGGGCACGGGCGCGGAGCACGAAGCCGTGGCGGAGGTGGATGCGCTCGCGCACGATCCCGATCCGCAACTGGCGTCCTATGCGTTCGTCGCCCGTGTGATCCGGGCGCAATACGATGCGAAGCATGGCCGCCCGCAGCCGCTGGAGGTGGTGATGGCGGAGATGCGGACGCGCCTGTCCGGCACGCGGCCGGTGCTGATCCAAGCCGACCCGATCAGGATGCCTGGCCGGCCGGAGGCGGTGACCATCGATGATTCAGCTCCAACACGCGACTCGCTCACTCGCCTGCCCGTCGGCAGCTTCGAGGGCCAGTGGGTCGACGTGTCGTTCTGGATCAAGCCTGACGGCAGCGTCGACGACGTCGGGGTGTTGCGTGAGAGCAAGCCGACGGTGAGTTATTGGGACAAGCCGGTGCTCACGTCGGTCCGCAGCCGACGGTACGCGCCGCTCAAGCTCCGCGCGGGCGATCCCGGCCTGCTGCGCGTCGAGCGTTATACCTACACGTCGTTCTTTGATCGCACCGCGTCGGAGTCCCGCATCCCGACCCGCGACGGCCAGCCGCGGGTCGAGATGCTCGACCTGTCGGACGAGCCGGCCGGCGCCGCGCCGGGCACGTCGCCGGCGGCTGCGCCGCCCGCCTCCGCCTCCGGGACCCCTACGACCGGTTGACGACGGCGGGCGCGACGCTAAGGGCGATAATCGGGCGGTCCGCATCGGGCCGCCCTTTCTCGTTGCGGAGAGAAGGAGAAGTCCCGTGCCCACCACCGCCCTGATGCCCGTCTACCCACGGTGCGCGGTGCGTCCGGTGCGAGGCGAGGGCTGCTACCTGTTCGGCGAGGCTGGCGAGCGCTACCTCGATTTCGCAAGCGGCATCGCCGTCAACGCGCTCGGCCATGGTCACCCCGCGCTGGTGAAGGCGATCGCGGATCAGGCCGCGACGTTGATGCACGTCTCCAACCTCTACGGTAGCCCACAGGGCGAGGCGCTGGCGCAGCGGCTGGTGGACCTGACGTTCGCCGACACGGTGTTCTTCACCAACTCGGGCGCCGAGGCGGTGGAGTGCGCGATCAAGACCGCGCGCCGGTTCCACTATGCCGACAGCCATCCCGAGCGGCACACGCTCATCACCTTCAACCAGGCGTTCCACGGCCGGACGCTCGGCACGATCAGCGCGACCAACCAGCCCAAGATGCGCGACGGGTTCGAGCCGCTGCTGCCCGGCTTCGTCCAGGCGCCGTTCAACGACCTGGACGCCGCGCTGGCGCTGGTGGACGAGCACACCGCCGGCTTCCTGGTCGAGCCGATCCAGGGCGAGGGCGGCGTGTCGGTCGGGACGCCGGCGTTCCTCCACGGCCTGCGCGCCGCGTGCGACGAGCACGGGCTCCTGCTAGTGCTGGACGAGGTTCAGTGCGGCTATGGCCGGACAGGCACGATGTTCTATCACGAGCAGGTGGGCATCACGCCGGACGTCATGGCGGTGGCCAAGGGGATCGGCGCCGGCTTTCCGCTCGGTGCGTGCCTCGCCACCGAACGCGCGGCCAAGGGCATGGTCGCGGGCACGCACGGCTCCACCTATGGCGGTAACCCGCTGGCGATGGCGGCGGGCACGGCGGTGCTCGACGTGATGGGCGATCCCGGTTTCCTGCCGCACGTCGCCAAGATGGGCGACCGGTTGCGCGCCTCGCTCGAACAGATGATCCCCAACCACGACCATCTGTTCGACCATGTCCGCGGCGCCGGGCTGATGGTCGGCCTGAAGATGAAAGTCGATGCGCGCCGCTTCGTCGCCTTCCTGCGCGACGAGCACCATGTGCTGACCGTGTCGGCGGGCGAGAACGTCGTCCGCATCCTGCCGCCGCTGGTGGTGGAGGAACACCATATCGCCGAGTTCGTCGAGACGCTGAGCGCGGCGGCGCGGGTGTATGTCGATGCGGCGGATGACTGAGGGCGCGGCGGAAACCTTGGCATGACCCGCCACTTCCTCTCGCTCTCCGATGCCGGTGCGGACGGGGTCGCCGCGATCTTGGTCGACGCGCTCGACCGTAAGGCCGCGCGCGCGGGCCTGCCCAAGGGCGCGCCCGACGCCGACGCGCCGCTCGCCGGTCACACGCTGGCAATGGTGTTCGAGAAGTCGTCCACCCGCACGCGCGTCAGCTTCGACATGGCGATCCGCCAGCTCGGCGGGTCGGCGCTGGTGCTGGACGCCGCGACGACGCAGCTCGGCCGCGGCGAGACGGTGGCGGACACCGCGCGCATCCTGTCGGGCTATTGCGATGCGATCATGCTGCGCACCGACGATCACACCAAGCTGCTGGAGATGGCCGCCCATGCCAGCGTGCCCGTCGTCAACGGCCTCACCGACCGGTCGCACCCCTGCCAGATCATGGCGGACCTGCTGACGCTGCTGGAGGCGGGCAAGGCGTTGCCGGGGCTGAAGGTCGCGTGGCTGGGGGACGGCAACAACGTGCTCGCCTCGATCGTGGAGGCGGCGGGGTTGATGAAGTTCGACGTCGTCGCCGCCTGCCCGCAGGGGTTCCAGCCCGAGGAACAGGCGATCGTCGCCGCGTCCGGCCGCGCGCGCGTGGTGGCCGATCCACGGGAGGCGGTGGCAGGCGCGGACGTGGTCATGACCGATACGTGGATCAGTATGGGGCAGGACGAGGCCGCGACCAAGCTCGCCGCGCTCGCCCCTTATCAGGTGACTCCGGCGCTGATGGCGGCGGCCAAGGCCGATGCGGTGTTCCTCCACTGCCTGCCCGCGCACCGAGGCGAGGAGGTGGCGGCTGCGGTCATCGACGGGCCGCAGTCGCTGATCTGGCCGGAGGCGGCGAACCGGCTGCACGCACAGAAGTCGATCCTGCGCTGGTGCTTCGGGCAGATTGGTTGAACAAAGGCTCGCGGTTCCCATTTCAAGGCGTCAGCTAGAAGCCGTCTACCCTGAGCCAGTCGAAGGGCTGCCTTCCTCGGCCGCGGGAGAAGAAGGGCAGGGCTTCGACAAGCTCAGCCTGAACGGTGGTAGGAAGCGCGGCCTGAACGGTGATGGTGTGGACGAACAACTGGTGACCGACCTCGACCGCGCGCTCGGCTTTGCGATTCCGTCCCGCAGCGCGCGGGGACGGGTCGTCCGGCTTGGCCCTGCGCTCGACGCGGTGCTGGCGGCGCATGCCTACCCTCCCGCGATCGAGGCGCTGCTTGCGGAGGCGCTGACGGTGGCCGCGCTGCTCGGCTCGACGCTTAAGGACGCGGACGGCCAGCTCACGATGCAGGCGCAGACCGACGGCGGCATCGTCCGGCTGCTGGTGTGCGACTATCGCGGCGGGCAAGTGCGCGGCTATGTCGACTATGACGCCGATCGGCTGGCGGGGGGGCCGGAGACGCCGTCGCTGTTCGCGCTGTTCGGCGCCGGTTATCTTGCGATCACCTTCGACCTCGCCTCGACGCGTGAGCGCTACCAGGGGATCGTGCCGCTCGACGGCGACTCGCTCGCCGAGGCGGCGCAGAGCTATTTCGTCCAGTCCGAACAGATCCCCAGCCTCGTCCGCATCGGCGTCCGCAAGGCAGAAGGGCGCACGGTCGCCGGCGGCTTGTTCCTCCAGCATCTGCCCGAGGGCGAGGAGGGGCGGGAGCGGCTGCATACCCGGCTCGATCACCCTGAATGGGAGCATGTCGCCGCGCTCGGCGCGACGATGGGCGCGGACGAACTGACGGCCGAGGGCCTGCCGCTCGAGACGCTCGTATGGCGGCTGTTCAACGAGGAGGAGGACGTGCGCCTGCTCGCCTCGATGCCGATCGCGCGCGGTTGCCGCTGTACGCCCGAGCACATTGCCAGCGTGCTCGCCAGGTTCCCGGTCGAGGAACAGCGCGCGATGGCGGAAGCGGACGGACTGATCCGCGTCGATTGCGCATTCTGCGCGACGTCCTTTCCGTTTCCGGTCAGCGCGGTAGCGGATTGATCTGGAATGTTTCAAAATCAAGTCAGCGTGATCTGCATTAACGAGCTCTTAAGTCCTTCCAGCTACAGCGATCGTCGTGTTCCTTTGCGGGCACGCTTTCTCCCGATCGCTCTTGCGAGCTTCCTTCGGCCGCCTTCCGCTAGACGCAGCGGGGGCGGCCGTTCCTTCGGGGGCGTCGATTGCCCCGGCCTGACGATGCGCGTAGCGCGCCGGCGATCATGACGGCACAGACATTTGGGCAAGCAACAGCAACGGCCGCGGTGGTGCTCGTGTCGGGTGGGCTCGACTCGATGGTGTCGGCGGCGCGTGCGCGGGAGGACGGGCACCGGTTGCTGGCCCTGTCGATCGACTATCACCAGCGCCATGCGATCGAGCTGGAGGCCGCGCGCCGCATCGCCGCCGCGCTGGGCGCCGAGCGGCATGTGGTGATCGATCTCGACCTCTCGGCGTTCGGCGGCTCCGCGCTGACGGCGGACATCGCGGTGCCCAAGGACGGCGCGGGGACGCTGACGGCCGAGGAAGGCGGCGGCATCCCCGTCACCTATGTGCCGGCGCGCAACACGATCTTCCTGTCGCTGGCGCTGGGCTGGGCGGAGGCGGCGGGCGCGCATGACCTGTACATCGGCGTCAATGCGCTCGACTATTCGGGCTATCCCGATTGCCGGCCCGAGTTCGTCGCAGGCTTCGAGCATCTCGCGGCGCTCGCCACCAAGGCGGGCGTGGAGGGCGAGCCTTTCCGCATCCGGGCGCCGCTCCAGCACATGACCAAGGCCGATATCGTGCGCGAGGCGGCGCGGCTCGGGTTGGACGCGGGGCTGAGCTGGTCATGCTACGATCCGGCACCGGGCGGACTGCATTGCGGGCAATGCGACAGTTGCCGACTGCGGCACCGCGGGTTCCGGGACGCGGCACTGCCCGATCCGACCCGCTACGCCGCAGAGCCCCTTTGAGCGTGGCCCGAGTGAGCGCCGGCGCATGAGTTATGCGGTCAAGGAGATGTTCCTGACGCTCCAGGGCGAGGGGGTGAACGCGGGCGCGCGCGCCGTGTTCGTGCGCTTTACTGGCTGCAACCTGTGGTCGGGGCGCGAAGCCGATCGGGCGACTGCGGTCTGCCGCTTCTGCGATACGGATTTCGTCGGCACCGACGGCATTGGCGGGGGCCGCTTCGCCGATGCCGGCGCGCTCGTCGCGGCGGCGGTTGAGCATTGGGGCGAAGGCGTCGAGCGCCGCTTTGCCGTGCTGACCGGCGGTGAGCCGATGCTCCAGGTCGACGGCGCGCTGGTCGCGGCGCTGCATGCCGCCGGCTTCCGGGTCGCGATCGAGACCAACGGCACGTTGCGCGCGCATCCCGATCTCGACTGGGTGTGCGTCAGCCCAAAGGCGGGCAGCATAGTGGTGCAGCGGACGGGCGACGAACTAAAGCTCGTCTGGCCGCAGTCGGGGATCGACCCCGCCGCGCTGGAGACATGGGCGTTCACCCATCACCTCGTCCAACCGCTCGACGATCCCGCCGCGCCGGGTCAGGCCGCTGCGCTCGCGCTCGCGATGGAGCGGCCGCGCTGGCGACTGTCGCTCCAGACGCACAAGCTGCTGGGCCTGCGCTAGAGCGGCTTACGGGCTGATCCAACTAGTTCCGTTCGTGCTGAGCTCGTCGAAGCACCTGCGACATGCCCCTTCGACAGGCTCAGGGCGAACGGGTCAGGTCGTGTGACGCACGAGCGTACCTCAGCGCGCAGCCATGCCGGTGCCGGCGGGGGGCCAGTTCTGCGCGCCGCACTTCTTGGTCACCCACTCGCCCTTCTTGTTCCAGCAGATCGGGTCGAACCGCGGCAGCGCCGACCGATCGGCATAGACATAGCGGAGCAGCGCCTGTTCGCCCCACGGCGTCAGGCTGTTGCGGATCTCGCGCATCCGCTCCTCGGCCAACGCAGCGAATTTTCCGCGCGGCGTGAACAGCGCGTCGCGCCCGATTGAGCTCGCCGTCTGGCAGAAAGTAAACTGTGCCGCGACGGTGGAAAAGCTTGACCAGGTTTGAGTCTGATAATGTTCGAGTGCTGCGTCGCCCACCCGCTTGGACTTGCCGTTGACGCGCGTGAAATACTTGCCGAGCGTCTCCCAGGAGGCGCCGAGCTCGGCTTTATGGTCCCGCAACACCGCATTGTAGTTGGCCACCGTCGTCAACGTCGGCTGAAAGTCGCACTGCAGCGCCGCCAGGTTGAGCGCGGCGCGCATCGTCCAGACGAGGCCCGCGCGCACTTCCGCCGGCGTCGCGCCGGGCAGCGGCTGCGTGATGCCGGGTTCGTCACCTTGCACGGGCGCTCCGGCAAGATCGCGCGACTTCACGTAGAATTGCGCCGATGCGGGCATCGCCCCACCTGCCAGCATTCCCGCAGCGACCAGACCAGCCGCCCCACGCACTACTCGCATCGTCAAACCCCTCATCGGACCCTGCGCATCGGCCGTACGCGATGGCCGCGGCTCGCCCAAGCATGATTCATCATGTTTGGACGGACTTACCGGTATTTGCGCCGAACCGAGTCCGGAACGTGACAGAGACTGGAACGAAACGATCGGCGCTGCGTGAAGCGTGGCCGGCGGGCGCTGATGCCGATGCTACGAAAAAGGGGCCGTCCGGCGATCCGGACGGCCCCTTGCCGTATAACAACCCGAACGGGTGCGATTACATCGCGTTGCCGGTGCTGTTCGTCATCATCGACGAGTTCGACATCATGCCCGAGTTGGACATCGACGAGTCGTTGGCCATCATGCCGCCGTTGCCGGTCGAGCCGTCTGTCGTCGTCATGTTGTCGGTCATCGTGTCCATGCCCTCGGTCGCGTTCATGTCCGTGACCGTCGTGTTGTCGGTGGCGTTCTCGGTGGTCTTGCTGCCGCAAGCCGAGACCATCAGCGCCGCGCCGGCGATCATCGAGCCGGCGACTGCCTTCGTGAAGAGTGCACGCATTGATAAGCTCCCTTGGATAAGGATTTGGACGGTGCGTCGGCCCCTATCACCCAAATCTCACTGGATATTAGACGCTAAACACCCTGCTCTCAAGCCTAGTTTTCGACCGGACAAGAAAGAGTTTCAAGAAACTCCACCTTCCGCAACGCGAGAGCCGCGTCAAAAGTTGCGAAGTCGGCTGACCGGCCCAGCGCGGCGGCGCTGGTGACGGGATCGGGCAGGCCGCACGGCACGATGCCGCCGAAGTGCGACAGGTCGGGCGCGAGGTTCACCGCGAAGCCGTGCAGCGTCACCCAGCGACGCACGCGCACGCCGATCGCGCCGATCTTCGCCTCGCGCCCGTCAGGCAGGAGCGTCCAGATGCCGACCCGTCCCGGCGAGCGATGCGCGCCGATGCCGATCCCGGCAAGCGCGGCGATGACCCAACCCTCGACCGCGTGGACGAAGCAGCGGACGTCGCGCCCGCGTCGATTGAGGTCGAGCACCAGATAGCCGACGCGCTGGCCGGGCCCATGATAGGTGTAGCGCCCGCCGCGACCCGCCGCGATCACCGGGAACCGGGGCTCGATGAGCTCGGCGGGATCGGCACTGGTGCCCGCGGTGTAGACCGGCGGATGCTCGAGCAGCCACACCAGTTCGCGCTCCGTGCCCGTGGCGACGGCGGCGGCGCGCGCCTCCATCGCCGCCAGCGCATCGGCATAGGACGTCAGGCCCGGCGTCACCCGCCACTCGATAGAGGTGTCGCCTGTCATCGCTAGGTCAGGTGGCGGTTCGCGTGCGGGCTGGCAAGCCGGCGGGGATCGGCTACAGTCGCCCGGCGCCCGGTCGGTGCGCGGAACCGATGGACGAACCGGGAGGCCTGCGCATGGTGACGATGAGCGCGATCTGGGATCGCACCGCCGAGGTGCTGCGCGGGCGCGGGTCGATGCTCGCGGGGATCGCGGCGCTGCTGCTGTTCCTTCCCGCGGTCGTTCAGGATGCGGTGTCCGCCCATGTCGGAACCACGCCGGCGGCGCTCGGCCTTGCCGGCCTGGTCGGGATCGTGGTGGTTCTGATGGCGATCTGGGGCAATCTGGCGCTGGTCGCCGCGGCGGGCGAACCGCCGATCGACCGTCAGGCCGCGTTCGCCGTCGCCGCAAGGCGATTGGGGCCCGCGATCGGACTGACGGTGCTGGTCGGCCTCGTCGTGATGCTGGCGGCGGTACCGGGGCTCGCCATGCTAGGCATCGGACTGGGGCCGAGCGCATCGCGGCTGACCACGCTTACGGTGGATGGCGCGGCCACGCTTGCCGCCGGCGCGTCACCGGGACTGATCCTGGCAGGTTCGCTTTACCTGTTCCTGTTCGCCTTGGCCGTCTTCTGGCTCGGCGCGCGCCTGGCGCTGTCCTTGCCGGTGCTCGTGAACGAGCGGCGGGGCCTCCGCAGCGTCGCCCGCTCGTTCGAGCTGACCCGCAGGCTGACGTGGCGAATCATCGGCGTCATCCTGCTGGCCCTGATCCTGCTGCTCGTGGCGCTGAGTGCGGCGCAGTTCGTCTTCACCGTCATCGCGCGGCTCCTGCTCGGTGCGGGCGGCGTCTCCACCGCGCAGTTCGTCGGCGCGGTGGCGGGCGCGGCGGTGACGGCAGGCGCGACCGTCGTCAGCTCGACCTTCGTCGCGCAACTCTATCGCGTCGTCAGCGGGCGGGAAGCGGCGTACGCCTTCGCATGACCCCCTCCTTTTCAATGACCTCCTCCCTTTCATGATGCTGTCCGTCTCGCGCACCCTGGCCGAGGCCCGGGCACTGTGGCGACGCGATCGCGATCTTCTGGTCCGGATCGCGCTGCCCTTCATCCTGCTCCCGTCGCTCGCGCTGCAGCTGCTCGTGCCGCCGCCGCTCGCGGTGCCGGTCGGCACCGGCCTGGCGGACGCGTTCCGGCTCCAGTCGCAATTCGCCGGCGAGCATGCCGGCGCCTATCTGCTCGCCGCGGCGATGATCGAATATGGCCATGCGGCGCTTGTCGCCTTCTACGTCGATCCGCGCGCGACCGACATGCGCGGCCTGCTCGGGCGGGCGGCGATCGCCTGGCCGCGGTTCGTGCTGCTGGGCATCGTGATCGAGTTCGTGACGCTGGGCGGCATCCTGTTCTTCGTTGCCGGGCGGTTGCTGCCAGCTGGCGCGGCGCTGATCGCGGCCCCGCGACGCGGCACGATCGGCGCTGCGCGGCGCGCGTTGCGGCTGACGGCGGGGGAGACGTTGACGACCAGCGCACTCGCCGCCGGGCTTATCGCGGCGCGCCTGCTGCTGCTGTGGCCGTTCGCGGGGATGGACGGCTGGCTGCGCGCGCTCAACGCCCCCAACCCGGTGGCGTTGGCGATCGTCGATGCCGCGGGTGCCGGCGTGACGATGCTCGTCACCATTGCGGGCGTGCTGATCGCGGTGGTGCTCTACCGCGCGCTGTCGAGCGAGGAGGGCGGCGCCAGCATCGGGACGTGAGGCGCGCAAGTTGGGGGCAACAGCCCTGCCACGCGCGGATCGGGAAACGTCTCCAGCGTGCGGCGCACCGCGACGAACCCCTGCGCACGGTAGAAGCCGAGCGCGCGGGGATGGTCGAGCGTGCAGGTGTGGACCCAGACGCGCGTGATCCCCGGCCGCCAGGCACGGACCAGCGCCTCCGCCATCAGCCAGCGGCCATGGCTGTGCCCGGCGAGCGCCGGCACCAGTCCGACATAGGACAGCTCGCATGCGCCGGTGTGACGCAGATCGAGCTCCAGCATCCCGATCTCGCTCCCGGTCGGATCGACGGCGGCATACACCTCCACATCTGCATCGTGGACGATCGCCGTCAGCGCGGCGTCGGCCATCGCCAGCCGCGAATACCACAGCCAGGGCGCGCCCACCCGGCGGAACAGCCCGCGATAGCGGTCCGGGGCGGGAGCCGGCCAGCGCTGGAGCCGGAACCGCGAGGGCGGGATCGGGCGCGGCGGCGGCCGCTCGCGCATCTCCAGCGTCGTCACCACCGTCGCGAGCTGATCGGCGGGGACGGGGGTCAGCCCCACCGCGTCAGCCCCATGTCGCGACCGGCGGCAGGCTCATCAGGATCGCATCGACGTTGCCGCCGGTCTTGAGCCCGAACGAGGTGCCGCGGTCGTAGACCAGGTTGAACTCGGCATAGCGGCCCCGCCACGCGTCGCGCGCCGCCATGTCGGCGGGGGTGAACGGCTCGTCCATCCGCGCCCGCACGATGGCGGGATAGACGTCGAGGAACGCGCGCCCGACGTCCTGTGTGAAGGCGAAATCGGCGGCGAAGTCGCGCTCCAGGTGATCGTAGAAGATGCCGCCAACGCCGCGGTGGACCTGGCGGTGGGGGATGTAGAAATACTCGTCCGCCCACGCCTTGTAGCGGGGGTAGAAGCCCGGATCGTGCGCGTCGCAGGCGGCCTTCATCGCCGCGTGGAACGCGGCCGTGTCGTCGTCGCGCGGCAGCGGAGGGTTGAGGTCCGCGCCGCCGCCGAACCAGCGCTTGGTGGTGACGAGGAAACGCGTGTTCATGTGGACGGCGGGCACATGCGGGTTGGCCATGTGCGCGACGAGGCTGATGCCGGTGGCGAAGAAGCGCGGGTCCTCGCCCGCCCCGCGGATCGATCGCGCGAACTCGCCCTCGAACGTCCCGCCGACCGTCGAGACGTTGACGCCCACCTTCTCGAACACGCGGCCCTTCATGACGCCCCGGACACCACCGCCACCGGGCTCGCCCGACGGGTCGACGCGGTCCCATGTAATATAATCGAACCGCGCGTCGGAGCCGGCCTCCGCCTCGAGTCCCTCGAACGCGGCGCAAATCCGCGTCCGCAGCTCCTCGAACCAGGAACGGGCGGCGGCTTGGTCGGCGTCGAGCGGTGGCATGGGCGCGGCCCTAGCGCAGGCGAGCCGTGCCCGTCACCCCAGCGAACGCTGGGGTCTCGTCGAGTGGCGTACCACGTTCCAAAGAGACCCCAGCGTTCGCTGGGGTGACGGGTCATTCCCCCGGCCAGCCGCCGGTCTGGCGCAGCGCCTCCGCCACTGCGATCGCGCCCGCCACCGCGACGTTGAGCGATCGCATGCCCGGCCGCATCGGGATTCGCACCGCCAGGTCCGCCTGCGCATGCACCTGTTCGGGCACGCCCGCGCCTTCGGATCCGAGCAGCAGCGTGTCGTCCGCCCGGAACAGCGCGTCCGGCAGCGGCGTCGCGCCCGGCCGCGTCGTCAGCAGCACGATCCGCCCGGATGCCGCCGCGACGAACGCGCTCCAGTCAACATGCCGCTCCACGTCGGCGGCATCGCGATAGTCCATGCCGGCGCGCGCTAGCGAGCGGTCGCCGAACGGGAAGCCCATCGGCTCGATCAGGTCGACTCCCACGCCCAGGCAGGCGCCCAGCCGGATCAGCGTGCCGACGTTGCCGGCGATATCGGGTTGGTGGAGCGCGAGCCGGATCATGCGCGAGCGTTAACCCGGCCTGCCGGCTCCGCAAAATGTAGGTTGGCAAAGCGCTGCCCCGGCCGCTAGGAGGGAACTGGCCTTCCGTGGGGACGGACGGTCCGGCGGGGTGCCGCGCGACCGGCCTGCCGGGATCGCCGCTCCGGTCGAGAACAGCATTCCGAGGGCCTGAGTTGATGGCGACTGTCCAAGACATTGTTCCTCCCGGTGAGTCGCCGGAGCCGTTCCACGAGGACGTGAACGATCCGCGCCGCCGCGACTTCCTCAACATCGCTGCGGTTGCCTTCGTCGGCGTTGGCGCGCTCGCGATCGTGTTCCCGCTCATCAACCAGATGGCGCCATCCGCCGACGTGCTCGCCCAGTCCACCACGGCGATCGACCTGTCGAAGATCGAGGCGGGGCAGGGCATCGTCACCTCGTTCCGCAAGCAGCCGCTGTTCGTGCGCAACCTGACGCCCAAGGAGATCACCGAGGCGGAGGCAGTGCAGATCAGCGAGCTGCGCGATCCGCAGACGCTGGAGCAGCGGACCAAGGCGGGTCACAAGAACTGGCTCATCACGCTGGGTGTCTGCACCCATTTGGGCTGCATCCCGCTAGGCATTCACGAGGGTGAGAACCGCGGCAAGTACGGCGGCTATTTCTGCCCGTGCCACGGCTCGCAATATGACACCGCCGCGCGCATCCGCCAGGGGCCCGCGCCCAAGAACCTCGCCGTTCCCGACTATAACTTCACCTCACCGACGGCCGTGCTCGTCGGCGTCGCAGGATAACAGCCATGAGCTTTCCCTGGGCCAAGCATTACCAGCCGCAGCAGCCGATGATGCGGTGGCTGGACGAGAAACTGCCGGTGCCGCGGCTGATCTACAACGCGGTCGGCGCGGGCTATCCGGTGCCGCGCAATCTCAATTATTTCTGGAACTTCGGCGTGCTCGCTGGCGCGGCGCTGGGCATCCAGATCATCACCGGCATCGTGCTGGCAATGCATTATGCCGCCAACGCGGGCGTCGCGTTCGACTCGGTCGAGCACATCATGCGCGACGTCAACGCCGGCTGGTTCCTGCGCTATGCCCATGCCAACGGCGCGTCGATGTTCTTCATCGTCGTCTACACGCACATCTTCCGCGGGCTGTACTACGGCTCGTACAAGGCGCCGCGCGAGATGGTGTGGCTGCTCGGCGTCGTCATCTTCCTCCTGATGATGGCCACTGCCTTCATGGGCTATGTGCTGCCATGGGGCCAGATGAGCTTCTGGGGCGCGCAGGTCATCACCGGTTTCTTCTCGGCGATCCCGCTGGTCGGCGAGAGCATCCGCGTGTGGCTGCTGGGCGGCTTCGCGCCCGATGATGCGGCACTCAACCGCTTCTTCTCGCTCCACTATCTGCTGCCGTTCGTGATCGCGGCGGTCATCATGCTGCACATCTGGGCGCTGCACATCCCGGGCTCGAACAACCCGACCGGCGTCGACGTCAAGGGCGAGCAGGACACGGTGCCGTTCCACCCCTATTACACCGCGAAGGACGCGGTCGGGCTCGGCGTGTTCCTGCTGGTGTTCGCGGGGCTGCTGTTCTTCGCGCCCAATTACCTTGGCCATCCGGACAACTACATCCCGGCCAACCCGCTCTCGACGCCGGCGCACATCGTGCCTGAATGGTATTTCTGGCCGTTCTACGCGATCCTGCGCTCGTTCACCGCGGACTTCATCCTGCCGGCCAAGCTGTGGGGCGTGCTGGCGATGTTCGGCTCGATCCTGCTGCTGTTCTTCCTGCCGTGGCTCGACTCGTCGCCGGTGCGCTCGAACAATTTCCGTCCCAAGGCGCGGATCGCCTTTTGGATCCTCGTCGCCGACGTGCTGGTGCTCGGCTGGGTCGGTGGTTCGGAGGCGACGCCGACCTATGCGATCCTGGGACAGATCACCGCGGCCTATTATTTCGCGCACTTCCTGATCGTCCTGCCGATCATCTCGCGGTCGGAGCGTCCACGGCCGCTGCCCAACTCGATCACCGAGGCGGTGCTCCACAACCATGCGGGCACCAGCCCGGTGCAGACCGCGCTGGCGTAAGACAAAGACGAAGACGGGCCGAAAAGGGGCATATTGATAATGGTTCGTGCAATCGCAGCTCTGGTGGGCGCCGCGTTCGTCTTCGTGCTGGCGCTCGCGCTGTTCGGCACGGTGTCGGATCGCATCAAGACGCCGCCGGCTGAAACGGCGGCGGAGTGGGTGCAGGGCCGCACCGAGGCGGCCACCGGGACCCACCTGCTGAACGCCGATCTCGCGTCTGCTGGCGTGCTCGGCAAATACGACCGGCGCCAGCTGCAGCGCGGGTTCCAGGTGTACAAGGAGGTCTGCTCGGCCTGCCACTCGATCCGGCTGGTGTCGTTCCGCGACCTCGCCGACCTCGGTTACAAGCCGCCCGAGGTGAAGGCGATCGCCAACCAATGGCAGATCGAGCAGCCGTCGCCCAATCCCGACACGGGCGAGGCGGCGACGCGCAAGAACCTGCCGTCCGACCATTTCCCGCTGGTGTTCGCCAACGACATCGCCGCGAAGGCAGCCAACAACAATCTGGTACCCCCCGACCTGTCGGACATCACCAAGGCGCGGCACGGCGGGGCGAACTACGTCTACTCCCTGGTCGGTCACGGCTATGTGAAGCAGCCGGCCGAGCTCCTGAAGGAGTTCCCCGACATCGCGACGCCCAAGGGGTTGTACTACAACCAGTATTTCGCATCGCTCAACATCGGCATGCCGCCGCCACTCAAGAGCGACGGACAGGTCCAGTATACGGACGGCACCAAGCCGACGGTTGACCAGATGGCAAAGGACATCGCTGCCTTCCTGACCTGGACAGCCGAGCCCAAACTGGAAAACCGCCACGCGGCGGGCTTAGCCGCGATGGTGTTCATCGCGATCTTCTGCTTCCTGGCCTGGGGCGCGTATCAGAACGTGTGGCGCGACATTAAGCATTGAGGGCGAGGGTACACGCTATCGTCGTTGTGCTGGCAGTGCGATCGGCGTGAGGCGATTTGTTGTAGGTCGGTTGCTGTTTGCGTCGTTGTTGCTCGCTGATTGCCTGACGTTGGGCGCGGATGCATCCGCTCAGACGACGCCGCCGGTCGCACCCCGCCACGTCGTCGCGATCACCTTCGACGATCTGCCGTACGTGAATGAAGGAGCGAAGACACCGGTCCAAGCGGCTGTCGCAG
This sequence comes from uncultured Sphingomonas sp., assembly GCF_964237335.1. Classification (NCBI taxonomy): domain Bacteria; kingdom Pseudomonadati; phylum Pseudomonadota; class Alphaproteobacteria; order Sphingomonadales; family Sphingomonadaceae; genus Sphingomonas; species uncultured Sphingomonas sp. Next base: position 113,729 of record NZ_CAXSHM010000004.1, on the reverse strand, counting down.
CCCAGCATCGCATCGTTCAGGCATTACGGTGCGGGCATGTTCCCGCGACCGGCTTCGTCAACGAGGACAAGGTGCAGGCGCTCGGACCTGTCGGCTCCCGGCTGCTTGCCGAGTGGAACAAGGGTCTGCTCGCGCTCGGAAACCACGGGTACAGTCACTTCGACAGCAACGATCTCGACGTCGCCGGCATCGAGCGCGAGATCGTGAAGGGCGAGGCGACGATCCGGCCGATGGCCGCTACCGCCGAACGCGGCATCTCGTTCTTCCGCTTTCCCTACAATCACGTCGGCGACACCGAAGCCAGGCGCGCTGCGATCGGGCAGGTTCTCGCCGCTCACGGTTACACGCTCGCAGCATCGACGATCGACACCTCGGACTATATGTTCAACACCGCCTACGAGCATGCCTTCGCCGCACGGCAGACGGCCGAGATGAAGCGTATCACGCGCGCCTATCTCGACTACAGCCGTACCCAGATCGCCTACTACGATCAGCTGGATCGCAAGGTCGTCGGGCGCGACGTGCCCGCGATCATGCTCTTGCACGTCAATCGGCTCAACGCGGCGACGATCAAGCCCCTGCTCGAACTGTTCCGCTCGGCCGGCTACAGGTTCGTATCGCTTGCCGAAGCGCAAGCCGATCCGGTCTACTCGGCGATGCCGTCGGTTGCGACGAAATATGGTCCCATGTGGGGATATCGCTGGGCGCGGGAACGTCACGTCAAGATCGATGGACGGCTAGAGCAGGAGCCGCCCGCTTGGATCAGCGCCGCCGTCGGTGACGCCGCCAAATAGCATGTGAGTCGGCCCGTGTCCTCGACTTGATCCGGGAACGCTCGACGGTCGTTGTGAAAGACCAGACTTGTTCCAAGCTCCCCGTCACATTGCGGCTACCGCCCGGTGCCGCAGCACGTCCGCCAACGGCGCATGCGCCACTCGCCCCTCCGCCTCCGCCGACCAGCTCAGCAGGCCGTTGGGGCAATAGCGGCCGTCATCCCAGCCCGGATGGTCGAGCACCGGGTACAGGCACACGCCCTCCACCGGCACGCCCATCGCGATCGCCGCGTCCGTCTCGGCCAGCACGTACGTCAGCCAGTCCGCCCTCGCGTCGCCCTCGATGCCGGTCTCGGCCACGAAGATCGGGCGGCCGTAGCGTTGCCAGGTGCTTGCGAGAATGTAGCGCAGTGGGCGGGCGAGGCGGTCGTGGGGGGACAGCGGCGGGCCGCCGTGGATCCACTGGTTGTTGTGGTAGAAATTGACGCCGACGACGTCGAGCAGCTCGGGGCGGCCGCCGATCTGCGGCCAGGCGCGGCCGGCGATCATGTCCCAGCCCTGATACTGCGCCTGCGTGTGGCCGAGCGCCCCGGCGGCGTCCCACGGCCGATGAGGGTCGGCGATCACGCGGATCGCAGGGTCGGCGTGGACGAAGCGCGCGGCGGGATCGACCGCCAGGATCGCCTCCATCGCGGCGATGCTCGCGCGCGCTAGCTGCACCTTCAGCTCATGCCCGCGCCCGCGCGCGAACGGGTTTAGGTAGGCCGCGTCGCCGCCGGCCCAGGCGAGGAACGACACTTCGTTGACCGGCGCATAGAAGCGGCGCGCTCCGGCCCGCGCGGGACCGATATAGCGCGCGGCGGCGGCGGCGAAGCCGGCGAAGCGGGTGACGAAGGCGGGCGTCCATATGTCGATGTCGTCGGGCCAGCCGTAATGGAGCAGATCCCACAGCACCTCGGTGCCGACCGCGCGCGCGGCGGCGAGCTGCGCGTCGAGGCTGGACCAGTCGTACGTGCCCGGCTCCGCCTCGATCAGGTGCCAGCGCAGCCCGTCGCGCACCGACAGCAGGCCATGGGTCGCCAGCGCGCGGTAATCGGCCTCCGCATGGGTGTCGTGGTGGCTCGCCGCGATCACGTCGACGCGGGCGCGGTCATGCGCGCGGCGGTGCGTCGAACATTCGAAGCCGCCCTGGACGAAGCTGCGGAACAGGCGGGTCGGGCGGGCCAGCGGCGGTCGTTCGGCGAGCACCTGCGCGATCAGCGCCTCCCACTGCGGCACCACCGCCGGGACGGCATAATCCGCCTCGACCTTCGCCCGCAGTGCCGCGCCGAGCCGCCTGCCCAGCGCCCGATCGCCCAGCAGCCGCAGGAGCGCCGCGGCGACCGCGGGCGGGTCCTCGTGCGGGACGAACAGGCCAGAGCCGCCGTCGTCGATCTGCTCGGCCGAGCCGTTATCGCGCGTCGCCACCACCGGCAGCCCGGCCGCGCCCGCCTCGGCGATGACATGCGGCATCCCCTCGCCGCGCGACAGCCAGCAGAAGGCGTCGAGCGCCGACAGCAGCCGAGGCACGTCCGCCCGATCGCCGAGGAAGGTCAGCACGCCCGACAGGCCCAGCGCATCCGCCTGCTCGCGCAACCGGTGCGCATAGTCGAGCATGAACGCGTCCGGGCCGCCGATCACGACGAAGCGCGCGTCCGGGCGGGCCGCATGGACCAGCGCGGCGGCGGCGATGAAGTCCTCGACGCGCTTCTTTGCATCCAGGCGCCCTAGCCAGCCGATCAGCGGCGTGGCCCCGGCGATGCCGAGTTCCGCCCGGGCCCCCGTCCGGTTAGCGGGGTCGAACGCCGACAGGTCGACCATCGACGGGATCGCGACCGCATCGCCCTCGCGCCCCGGCATCCGGCTCGCGGCGGCGTCGCGGATCGAGGCGCAGACGCCGACGTAGCGCGCGGTCAGGTGCTTGGGCCCGGCGAGCGCCTCCGACACCAGTCCGCCATGCTCGATCAGCGGCGGCGGCCGGTGCAGCCGCTCGAGCGCGGGATAGACGTCGGCGACGTTCTGGCACGAGACAACGACATCGTATCCGGGGATCAGGTCGGCGAGGTAGGTGACGGTGTCGTCGAACGACAGGTGATAGGGCGTCGTGTCCACCGCTACGCCCGCGGCCGCGAGCTGGTCGTGCGTCTGCTCGGGCATGTTCTCGCGGCGGAAGCAGGCGACGACCTCGATCCGATAGCGCGCAGGGTCGAGGTGCTTCGCCAGCAACCGCACCTCCGTCTCCTCGCCGCCGACGACGAGCCAGGCGAAGACGAACAGGATGCGGATGGGGCGGGTGGGGGGCACGCTAGCCACCAACTCCTGGCCCACCTCACTCCGTTCATGCTGAGCTTGTCGAAGCACTGTACTTATTCCGGCAGTTGCAAGGAAAGGCAGCCCTTCGACAAGCTCAGGATGAACGAAGGGAGGGCTTGCATCGAATGCTCCCGGCGGGATCAATCCCCGTGCTTGAACACGATCTGCAGGAACTCGGGCCGCTCCGCCACCAGTCGCGCGATGAAACCGGGGGCGTCGTCATAGGGCACGACCTGCGTCACGAGCTGCGCCCTGATCTCGGGCCCGCGCGCGGCCAGGAGCCGCACCGTCTCGTTGGCCAGCCGCCGCCGGTCCCACTGCCACGCCATCCCGCGCGGCACGCGGTTGATCTGCGCGCACCGCAGGTTGAGGCCGTTGTGGTGGAACTCCTCGCCCAGACGCAGCCGGTCCGCGCCGCCCTGGTAGAAGGCGAGGTCGATCACCGTGCCCTGCGGGCGCAGCGCCTGCATCGCGGCGTGGAGCGAGCCCGTATCGGCGCGCGTCTGGAAAACCACGTCCGCGCCGCGATCGTCGCCGCCGTGCAGCCAGCGCGCCTTGGCATGTTGCCACGCCTGGTCTTGCGTCATCGCCGTCAGCCCCAGGCACTCGGCGCGCAACCGGCGGAACGGGGAGGGATCGGCGATCACCACCTCGCTCGCGCCCGCCTCCGCCGCGAACAGCGCGGTGAACATGCCGACGATGCCCGCGCCGATCACCAATGCAGGCCGACCGCGGACGCCGTCGCCGAGGCCGACGACGTTGGGCCCGATCAGCTCGGCGTCCGCATGGAGGATGCCATTGGCCGCGATCGGCCCCATCTGGCCGACATAGATGCCCAGCAACGGGTCCATGCCGTCGGGTAGCTTGGTCAGCACGTCGGTGAACGGATCGGCGATATGCCCCGTCTTGTGACCGAAGACGGCGCCGACCACGTCGCCGGGCGCGTAATCGCCCACGCGGCTGTCGCTGACCCGCGCCGACTCCATGTATCCCAGGAACGGCACCGGATAGCGCGCGCTCGGCTCGCCAGGCACGAACACGCCGCGCCCCGCGTCCCAACGCGAATGGAGATAGGGGTTGCTGTTCTTGACGAACGTCAGCTCCGTGCCCGCCGAGAAGCCAGTGTACAGCAGGTCGAGCCGCACCTGCCCGTCGCCCGGAGGCGCCTCGTCATAGCCGAAGAAATAGGCTTGGCCGGGCCGCTCGACGCCCAACGAGCGGACGTGCCGCCACTCAGACATGCACAGGCTCGCGCGCGGCGGAGGCGACATCAATCGACCGGCCGAGCCGAGCCGACTCCTCGATCGCGAGCGCCAGGCGCAGCGTCTCGACCGCGTCGGCATAGGGACAGCGGATGCGGTTTTCGGCGCCACGCACCGCGTCGATGAAGTCACGATCCTCTTCCCACACCGGGTCCACGCGGTTGCCGCGCACCGGCCGGCCCTGGCCGATGTCGATCATCACGTCGCGGTCGGTCAGCTCGATCGCCAGCCGCTCGCCGAACAGGTGGAGCCCGACCTTGTGGTTCCAGCCGAGCAGGCAGGTGGAGGCGAAATTGGCGATCGCCCCGCTCGCGAACGTCAGCGTCGCGGTGCTGGTAGTCGCGATGTCGAGGCCGGGGAACGCCGCGCGGTCAGTGCGCGAGGACTGGCCGTACACCCGCACCACGTCACCGATCAGGTGGCGGGCGAGGTCGACCAGATGCGTCGTCTGCTCCAGCATCTGCCCGCCCGAGCCGTCCTTCTTCCACCACCAGCGCGGCGGCGGGGTCGAGTCTAGCCAGTAGCCCGACAGCAGCCGGGCAGGGGTGGCGGACAGGAGCGCGCGCACCTCGTCCACCGTGTCGAGGTAGCGCCAGTGATAGCCGACCGCCGTCACCAGCCCGGCGCGCGCGACCGACGCCGCCACGTCCTCCGCAGTGCCCAGGTCCAGCGCCACCGGCTTCTCGACGAAGAACGGCAGGCCGTGCTCGATCGCCAGCCGCTCGGGCTCGCCGTGCGCAAACGGGGGCACGCAGATGTAGAGCGCGTCGAGATCGCCCCCGTCCGCCATCATGGCATCGACCATCGCCTGCGCGCTGTCGAACGCGCGCGCGCCGAACCGGCCCGCCGCTTCCGTGGCGCGCGCCATGTCGGTGTCCGCGACCGCGACGATCGCGACATCGTCGAACCGCTCCAGCACGCCGAAATGGCGGTTGGCGATCCCCCCTGCGCCGATGAACCCGATCCGCGTCCGCTCCACACCCGTTCCTTCATGTTGCCGGCGCACGGCGTCGTGCACCGCGCGCGTTTCCTCGATCATCCGTGTCGCGCCGAACTCCGCCCGCTGCCGCTCACGTCCCGCCACGCCCATCGCCGCGAGCGCGTCCCGGTCCCGCAGCAGGCCGACCACCGCCGCCGCGAACGCCGCCGGATCGGGCGCCGCGAGTGCGCCCGTCACGCCATGTTCCACCACCTCGGCGTTGCCGGGCACGTCGGTCGCGACCACCGGCAGACCGGCCGCCATCGCCTCCAGCGCGATCAGCGGCAGCCCCTCGAACGCGGACGGCAGCAGCAGCAGGTCGGCGAGCGCGAGCAGATCGCCCACGTCGTCCCGCGGCCCGAGCATCCGGACGCTGTCGGCGAGCCCGGCCTTCGCGACCGCGCGCGCGATCGGCACCAGCAGCGGTCCGTCGCCGGCGAGCAACACCACGACGCCTGGCATCGCCGCCCGGATCGCCGGCAGCGCGTCGAGCAGCATGCGGTGGCCCTTCTGCTCGGCGAAGCGCGCGATCATCAGGAGCACGGGCGGCGCGTCTCCGCCGGTGCCGAACCCCCATTCGGCCCTGAGCGCGCCGCGTGGCCGGCTCTGCGCCCGGGCAACGACGCCGTTGCGGACGGTCGCGATCCGGTCGGGCTCGACGCCCGAGCTTACCTGGCTGGCCGTCGCCGCCTCCGATACGCAGATCAGCCGGTCGACGCTCGCCACCGCTTCGCGATGCTCGGCCTGCTGCGCGGGATCGGTAAGCAGATAGGGCAGATGCTCGGTCCGCACGACCGGCACGCCCGCGGCGCGCGCGGCGCGGGCCAGCGCATGGCCTTCCCAGCCGATCCCGGCATGGACATGGACCAGATCGGGACGGGCGCGTCGCAGCCAGGCCTCGAACCCGGCGGGGTCGTCCAATGCCTTCACCGCCAGTCCGGCGCGCGCCGCGCGGGCGAGCAGGTCGGTGTCGGACCGCGCGGCGATCACCACCTCGCCCGACCCGAGCCCAGCCGCGAGCGCGAGCATGTGCGCGCCGACGCCCGACGGAACGGCGCTGTCCGTCGCCAAACACACGCTGGTCATTAGGCTACTCCGCCGCAGACAGGGTCGCGGTCATCACCGATGCGGCGTCACCGTCGAGCCGCTCCTTCAGCCGGCGATACGTCGCCAGCGCCTGCCCGACAACCTGATCCATATTATAATAGCGATAGGTGGCGAGCCGGCCGACGAACGTGACGCCGTCGGTCGCGTCCGCCAGCGCCTCATAGCGCTTGAACAGCGCCTGGTTCTCGGGCCGTGGAATGGGATAATAGGGATCGCCCTCGGCGGCGGGATATTCGTACGTCACGCTGGTGCGCGGGTTCTGCTCGTCGGTCAGATGCTTGTATTCGGTGATCCGCGTGTGGGGCACGTCCTCCGACGGATAGTTCACCACCGCCACCTGCTGCAGCCATTCGGCGTCGAGCGTCTCGTGCCGGAACCGCAGCGAACGGTAGGGCAGCTTCCCAAAGCGGAAGCCAAAATACTCGTCGATCGGCCCGGTGAACACGATGTGGTCGACGTCCACCTCGTCGATCACGTCGCGATATTCGACGCCCAGGTCGATCGTGATGTTGGGATGGTCGAGCATGGCAGCGAACATCGCGGTATAGCCCCGCGCGGGCATCGCCTGGAACCGGTCGGCGAAATAGCGGTCGTCGGTGTCCGTCCGGGTCGGCACGCGCGCGGTGACGGCGCGGTCGAGCTCGCTGGGATCGAGCCCCCATTGCTTGCGCGTGTAGCCGCGGAAGAACAGCTCGTAGAGTTCGCGTCCGACGGCGGATACGACGACGTCCTCCGACGTGCGCACCTCGGCCACCGGCTCGGCGCGGCCGGCGAGGAAAGCGGCGGCGTCCGCGTCGGTCTTCAGCCCCGCGCCGTACAGCGCGTTGAGCGTCGTGCGGTTGATCGGGATCGGCACCTGCTGCCCGCGCACCTCGGCCAGCACGCGATGCTCGTACGGGCGCCAGGCGGTGAAGCGCGACAGATAGTCGAACACGTCGGCCGAGTTGGTGTGGAATATATGGGGGCCATAGCGGTGGATCAGCACGCCGGCCGCATCGCGCTCGTCGAACGCGTTGCCCGCGATGTGGGGCCGCCGGTCAACCACCAGCACCTGCTTGTCGCCGTCCGCCGCCAGCCGTTCGGCGAGCACCGAACCTGCGAAGCCCGCGCCGACCACCAGCACGTCGAACCGGCGGCGCGACGGCGTGGGAGGGACGGCAGAGGGAGCGGCGGGACGGGCGCCGGCTTGAGCGATGCGGGTCTTCATGTCGGCGAACGTCCTGTCCCAACTGTGGCCGGCGATCAGCCGGTCGGCCTGCGCGAGCCAGGGCCCTCCGCGCGGCAACGCCAGCGCGCGCTCGCACGCCGCGACGAAAGCAGGCGCGTCGGCCGCGATCGCGACCGCGTCGAGCGCGCCATACTGCCGCTCGACGTCGATGATCGGCGTCGACACCACCGGCAATCCGCCGGCGAGATACTCCGGCGTCTTGGTCGGGCTGATGAAGCGCGTCGCCGCGTTGATCGCGAACGGCATCAAGGCCGCGTCCCAACCCGCCAGATACGCCGGCAGATCGGCATAGGGGCGCCCCCCCAGCCAGTGGATGTTCGCGCGTCGGGGCAGCGCGGCGGGATCGATCTTGGCGACCGGGCCGATCATGACCAGCGACCAGTCCGGCCGCGCCGCCGCCACCGCATCGATCAGCGCAAGATCGATCCGCTCGTCGATCACGCCGAAGAAGCCGAGCCGCGGGCCGGGAATATGGGCCTGGTCTGCCGGGCCCGCGGAGCCGCCACGCGCGGTGGCGAAATGCACGGTGTCGACCGCCGACGGGAAGGCGTGGACGTTCGGATGGCGCCCGGCCTTCGCCTCGTACAGGCTGTGGCCGCCGGTGAAGACGACGTCGGCACGCGCCATCAGCCGCGCCTCGTTGGCGGCAAGCTCGGGCGCGGCGAAGCGGAACGCGGACAGCTCGTCCATGCAGTCGTACACGACCGCCGACGCGGCGAGATGGCCAGCGAACCCCGCCATCATCGGCGTGTAGAACCACAGCAGCGGATCGCCGGCCCGCGCCGGCGCGACCGCGGTGTCGACCAGCATGTCGAGCAGGCCGCGCAGGCCCCTCTCCACCTCGGCCGCGTCCCACCAGTGCGGCACGCGCGGGCGCAACGCGATCACGGCGCCTTCTTCCGACGAGGCGCCGGGAAACGCATGGTGTTCGAGGAAGGGGAGGGGGTGATCGCAAGCGATATGCTCCTCCCAGAAGAACACCCGCCGTTCGCGCGCGAAGCGCCGCATCAGATGCTGCGGCCGCTGCGTCACGAAATCCCAGCGCAGGTGGGAAAAGCAGATCAGCGCCGCCGCCGCCGGATGGTCGTCGTTGGAGCCCCGGATGGAACAGGGTGCGGCGGAGGAAAGCGGACGGGGAGCGGAAAATGTCTCGAAACCAGAACCGTCCACCCGCATCTCCCGGTTTGAAGCGCCCCGATCGGCTATGTCGCGCAGGCGAGCCCCTGTCGTTGCTTCGCATCAACCAACGGCGATATCAAGGCATGGAGCCGCGCGACCGAATGCGGCCACGTCCAGCGGTCCAGCACCGCTGCGCGCGGAGTGTATCGGTGCGCCGTCGCGCGCATGTCGAGGATCGCCGCCGCGAAATCTTCCGCCGATGCCATTCGACCTGTCTCGGGCAGGATATACTGCAGCCCGCAGCACAGCCGCTCGTTGGCGAGCACCGGCAGCCCGGCGAGCATGTATTCGGTGATGATCGCCGGCGCGCCGTCGTCCTCGCCGCACACCACGCCGAAGCGCGCGCTGTTCATCAGGCGGTTGACCTCGTCGAACGCGACGCCCGGCGGGCCGATGAAGGCGATCGACAGGCCGGAGGCCGCCGCCCGCGCGCGCAGGCCGTCGGCCATCTCGCCATAGCCGAACACGCATAGCGCGGTGACGTCGCGGGGCAGCCGCTCGAGCGCGTCGAACAGGACGTCGTGCCGCTTATAACCCTGCGCCGCGGCGACATAGATCAGGTCGACGTCCTTGGGCGTGCCGAGCGGGCGGAACTGATCGGGGGCGGCGAACTCCGGGCCGATCGGTAGGATCGCGGTCGGCATGCCGGGATGCCGCTCGCGCACCACGTCCGACTGCCATTGCGCGCCCGTCAGGATCAGGTCGAACTGCGCGCTGGCCTCAGGCGGGATGCGCAGCGCCGGAGCGTCGATCGAGTTGTAGACGCGGACGCCGTTCGCGCACCGGTCGAGCAGCTCGGGCGCGATGCCCAGCCCCAGCACTAGCAGCAGATGGGGCGCACCGAAGACCTCGACGAAGGCAGCCATGTCGTCCGACGCCATCGGTGCGCCCTCCTCGCGCAGGCGGAACGCGCGGCGCGCGAGCCACGGGCTCTCGCGGCGGAACGGCGCCGGGCCGAGTCCGCGCCAGTGATGCCATATCTCGACGCCATCGGCATGGCCCGCCGCGACCATCGCCAGCGCCAGCCGCTCGAGGTATCCGCCCGCCACGACCGGCGTCTGTCCGATCGGCGTCGGCGGCCACGGCCGAAGCGCCACGTCCAGCGTCGCCCAATGCTCCCGCGCCTCCGTCGGCGTGGGACCAGGGGCGGGGGGCCAGCCCTCGACGAGGTCGCCGACGACCACGATCGTGCGGAGCGGCGTGAGGGGGGCGGGACGGATCGTGCTCACGCGAGGGCTGTCCACCAGCCAGCGGCGGCGTGCAAGCGGCGACGGCGCTTGGCCCGGCGCTCGATAGCTGCCATGACGCGCGCATCGCCTCCGGCGTCGGAGTGCCGATGATCCCATTCCCGTCCAACAAGCCCAAGCCCGTGGACCCCGCGCTCATCGCGGCGTTGCGCACGATGCGGCGCGGCGCGACGTTCCTGGGCAGCGGCCTTGCCTTGCCGGGCGCGGCGCCGATTGCGCGCCGCTATCGCGCGCGGCTCGCCGGCAACGGCCTGCGCGAGCTCGACCGGTTCCTGAACCTGCTGCTCGACGCGGCGACGCGGGTCGCGGGCCGGGACGAGCGCCCGGACCAGGCGAACACCGCGGCCAAATACCGCGCGCTGGAGCCGACGGGAGCACGGGCCCGCGACGACCACCGCCGGCTGCTGGCGCTCGGTCGCTCGCGCGCCTGCCTGTTCTATTGCGAGGGCGTCGTCTGCCGGCCCGACCGGCGCGGGGGCACGACGATGACGATGGGCTGGCCCGACGCACGCGGCCGGCTCGGCACCGCCCGGCTCGGAGAGGAGTTGAGCCTCGACGCGGCCGATTTCGGCGACATCGCGCGCTTCTATCGCGGCCTGGCCGACCGGATCGCCGACCCCAGCCTATAACGTCCGCTAGTCGTCGGCGCCTTCATCGGCGCGGAGGGCGGCGGGTTGCTTGTCATAGGCGCCCGAATGCGCGGTGATGCTGCTGCGCATGCTCGACAACAGCGCCAGCGAGTGGCGGCGGATCGCCTCCGGCTCCTTTTCCTCGGACTCGCTCTCTTCCTTCACCTCGAACGCGCTGCCGATCGCCTCCAGCGCCTGGTCCTTGGTCAGGGCGCCGTTGTCCATCAGGCTGTGGATCAGGCTTTCCAGCAGCAGCGCCGCCTGCGCCTGCGCGGCACCGTTGGGATTGCGATCCTCGCTGAACGCGGAGTCGGCGGCAGACGTTATATTGGCCATGAAGCGCGCTCCTCGCGTGGTGGGTAACGGCCGGGCCGCCGGTATCCGGCAGGCTCCGTCAGCATCGGTCCTGGATAAGGGTGCGGAACGCGGCGGCGATGTGCGTCGTGCTGAACGGCTTGACGACCACCTGGTCGGGCGGGATCCACGGCCGGCACGCGGACGGTGTCGCGGTGATGAACAACGTCGGAATGTCGCCGTGCACCAGCCGGATCGCGTCGACCGCCGCGGGGCCGGTCCCTTCCGTCAGCATGACGTCAGACGAGATGAACGCCGGCAGCTGCACGTCGGCGGCGGTGATTGCCTCCGCCTGGGTGGTCGCGATGGTCGCCGACGTGGCGCCCGACGACAACAGCACGTCCTCGATCAGCATCGCGACCAGCGGTTCGTCTTCGATGATGAGGACGTGGCACATGAGTATCGCCGGAGGTCCTAATCTGAGTTAACAGTTGTTACACGGATCGGGTCCCTTGGGTGAGACAAAGTTGGCCAACCTCAATCAATGATTAGGGAATGCCGCTACAGCGGCGCCAGCCCGCGTGCCCGCAGCAGCGCGCCTTCGTCGGGCATCCGTCCCCGGAACGCGACGAACGAGGCCATCGGATCGCGCGTGTCGCCGCGCGCCAGCACCTCGCGCCGCAGCCGGCCCGCGAGGTCAGGATCAAAGATGCCGGCCTTGCCGAACGCTTCCCAGGCATCGGCGTCCAGCACCTCGGCCCACAGATAGCTGTAATATTGGCTGGCATAGCCGCCGTCGAAGACGTGGGTGAAATGCGTCAGGTCATGGCGCGGCGCGATCGTGTCCGGCAGGCCGATCCGCGCGAGCAGGTCTGCGGCGAAGGCGAACGGGTCCCGCTGTCCGTCTCCGTCCGCGCGCTCGCGATGCAGCGCCAGGTCCGGGATGGCGGAGGCCAGGAACTCGACCGTCGCGAAGCCCTCTCCGAACGCGTCCGCCTGGCCGATCGCGGCGATCAGCGGCTGGGGCACGTCCAGCGTCGCCAGCACCTCGGGCGCGACGATCCAGTGTTCGGACAGCTTGCTGGGGAACTCGACGAAGTCGCGGCTGACGGCGGTGCCCGACTGGCTGGGATAGCGTACGTCGCTCAACAGCCCGTGGAGCGCGTGGCCGAACTCGTGGAACAGCGTGCGCGCCTCGTCGATCGACAGGCCGGCCGGCGCGCCCGGCTCGCCGCCCGCGAAATTGGCGACCATGTAGACGATGGGCGTGACAGGGCCGTCCAGCGCTTCCTGCACGCGCAGGCCACCCATCCAGGCGCCGCCGTGCTTCTCGGGCCGGGCGAGATAGTCGGTATAGACCAGCCCGCGGTGGCTACCGTCCGCGTCGCTCACCGCCCAGGCCGCGACGGTCGGGTGCCAGACGGGGAGATCAGCGCGCGGCGTGAACGACAGGCCGTGCAGCCTGCCCGCGACCGCGAACGCCGCGTCGCGCACCCGGTCGAGCGTCAGGAACCGCCGCACCGCGCCGCCGTCGAGCCGGTAGCGATCACGCCGCACCCGTTCGGCGTAGAAGCGCCAGTCCCAGGCGGCGAGCGTCACGTCATCCGCGTCGGCGAGCGCCTGGAGCACCGCCTGCTCCTCGCCCGCGCGGGCGAGCGCGGGATGCCAGACGCGCATCATCAGCGCCTCGGCCGCGTCCGGCGTCGCCGCCATCGTGTCGGCCAGCACATGATCGGCATAGCTCGCGTGGCCGAGCAGCGCGGCCTTTTCCGCGCGCAACGCCAGGATCGCGGCGACCACCGCTCGGTTGTCGTGCTCGCCACCATCGGCGCGGGTGGTGAATGCGCGCCATACCGCCTCGCGCAGATCACGCCGCGGCGAGAAGGCGAGGAAGCCCTCCACGTCACCGCGGTCGAGCGTCACGAGGTGGCCGGTCACTCCCGCGGCCGCGGCGGCGCGCGCGGTCGCGGCCAGCATCGCGTCGGGCAGCCCCACCGCATCGGCCGCGTCGAGCCGCAGCGTCCAGGCGCCGTTCGCCGCCAGCACGTTCTGGCCGAAGCGGGTACCGAGCGCCGACAACTCCTGCGCGATCGCCGCGAACCGCGCCTTGTCGGCCGCGCCCAGCAGCGCGCCGCCGTCGACGAAGCCGCGATGGCTGTCGTGCAAGAGTCGCGTCTGCGCCTCGTCCAGCCCGAGCGTGTCGCGGCGCTCCCACAGCGCGTGGACGCGCGCGAACAGCCGCGGATCGTGCGCCACGCGCGTGCCGTGCGCGGTCATGAGCGCCGCCACCTCGCTCTCGATCGCGCGGATCTCGGGCGTTGAGTGGGCGGACGACAGCGTCCAGAAGATGCGCCGGACGCGCGCCAGCATGGCGCCCGCCCGCTCCATCGCCGCGACCGTGTTGTCGAAGCTCGGCGCGGCGGGGTCGCCCGCAATCGCCTCGATCTCCGCGTCCGCCGCCTCGAGCGCGATGCGCAGCGCGGGCAGGAAGTCGGCCGCCGCGATCCGGTCGAACGCCGACGCGCCGAAGGGCAGCGGGCTCGCGGTCAGCAAGGGATCGGGCAGCAGCGGATCGCTGCCGGCGCCGACATGGGGATCGGCCTCAGCCAACGGCCTGCACCTCGTCGGCATGGACGTCGAACCGCTCGAGCGTTGCGCCGCCGAACTGGGTGGTCAGCGCCGCGTCGGTCGCATCGCGGCCGCGTGCCATCAGGATGCGACCGATGCGCGGCGTGTTGTGCCGCGCGTCGAACGTGTGCCACTCGCCGCTCAGATACACGTCGAACCAGGCGGAGAAGTCCATCACCGCGTCCGACCGCGGGATGCCGATGTCGCCGAGATAGCCGGTGCAATAGCGCGCCGGGATGTTCATGCACCGGCACAGCGTGATGGCGAGGTGCGCATAGTCGCGGCAGACGCCCAGACCCTCCTGATGCGCGTCCCATGCCGTCTTGGTCGGGCGGGCGTGGTGGTATCCGAACTCGATGTGGTTGTGCGTGAACTCGACGATCGCCTGCACCCGCTTCCAGCCGGGCTCGACGCCGCCGAACAGTCCCCAGGCGGTGTCGGACAGCCGATCCGTCTCGCAATAGCGACTGCCCATCAGGTAGACGAGCGCGTCGTCGGGCAGGTCCTCGACCGCGTGCTGGATCGCGTCGGGCACATAGCGGTCGGGCAGGCCCGAATCCTCGACCGTGAAGTCGCACGACAGCGTCAGCCCGCCCTCCGGCACCGTCACCCGGGTGCACACGTTCCCGAACCCGTCGACATAGTCGTACAGCGGCACGTTCTTGTCGGTGGTGATCCGGTGCGGCGTCCTGAGGTCCCGGTGGCGCGAGGGGTGGACGCTCAGCATCGCCATCATCGGCACGGGCGCCTCGTTCGAGAAGCTGATGTCGTAGCCGGCGCGGATCAGCATGGGGCAGGTTCCTTCCTGTCGGTGCCGTGGTGGGCGGCAGTTGCGGAGGCGGGCGGGAGCGGCCCGCGCTGCGATGCAACAGGCGTAGCGGCGTCGACGGTGATGTCCACCGTCACGTCCATGCCGATGAAGCTGCCGGGGAAGCCCGCCCAGGTGCCCGAGATCGGCACCGCCTGGTACAGGTCGCGCGCGATCGCCACGCGGATCAGCCCGTCCGATCCGACGATGCCGTTGGTGGGATCGAACTCCACCCACCCCGATCCCGGCAGGTACACGCGCACCCAGGCATGGGTGTTGCCGCCGCCGACCCTTTCAGAACCGGGGCGCTCCGCGCCCGCGCGGGCCCCACGCGGGTTGTAGACATAGCCCGACACAAACCGCGCCGCGAAGCCCAGCGCGCGCACCGCCTCGATCATCAGCATCGCATAGTCGCGGCAGGTGCCCTTGCGCCGTTCCAGCGTCTCGATCGGCGTCTGCGTGCCCTTCTCCGCGCGCGCCACATAGGTGAACTCGCGCCGGATCGCGGCCGTCATGTCGGCCAGCATCGCCAGTGTGTCGGTCCGCCCGGACGGGTCGACGAAGCGGCGCGCCCACCCATCGATCCGCCGCTGCGGATCGTGGTGCCGGCGCTCGATCGAGCGGAGCAGGTCCGGCATGTCCTCGGACGAGTAGGTGAACGGATAGACGCGCGCGTAATCCTCGATGTCGACGTGCTGCACCTCACCCGGTCGATGGTCCAGCCGCAGCCGGCTGTCGATCGACAGCCGCGTCGCGCGCCGGTCGAACCGGGCGACCGCGACCGAATTGCCCAGCACGTCCTGCAGCCAGCGGACATCGACGGGCACGGGATCGATCACCAGCGCCGCGTCCAGCAGGTGCTGGTCATAAGCCTCCCGCGGGCGCAGCATCATTCGGTGCTCGCCGAACGATACCGCCTGTCTGTACGTATAGGTCGTCACGTGAGAGAGGTTCAGCAATGGCATCAGCCGCCAATTCCCCTACGACGCGCCATCCCGCCGCTGCGTTGCTCCAGCCCGGCGATCCATCGCCCGTCGCCGTCCTGAACCCGGGCGGCGCGTCGCCGTTCCTCCTCATCGGCGATCATGCCGGCAATGTCATCCCCTCCGCGCTCGGCGATCTCGGCCTCGCGCCCGCGGACCGGACGCGCCACGTCGCCTGGGACATCGGGATCGCGGGGCTAGGCGAGATCATGGCGCGGGACATGGACGCGGTGTTCGTCCGGCAGATCTATTCGCGGCTGGTGGTCGACTGCAACCGCCGCCCGGATGACGCAGGGACGGCCGAGACGCCCGGCGCGGTGCCGCCGACGAGCGACGGATCGCCCGTCCCCGGCAATCGCGACCTGTCGCCGGCGGCGCGGCAGGCGCGGATCGACGCGATCCACGAGCCGTATCAGCAGGCGATCGCTGCCGAGATCGCGCGGCGTGGCGCGGCGGGACAGGAGACGATCCTGATCGCGCTGCACAGCTTCACGCCGATGCTGAAGGACGGCCGCGCCCGGCCATGGCAGGTCGGCATCCTGCACCATCTGGGGGAGGCCGCCTTCGCGAGAGCGCTGATCGCGGCGCTCGGCGCCCGGCCCGGCTTGTGCGTCGGCGACAACGAGCCGTACCGGATGGACACGATCGACTATACCGTCCCCCGCCACGCCTGGTCCGCCCGGCTACCGTATGCGGAGATCGAGGTGCGGCAGGACCTGATCGGCGATGCGGCCGGGCAGACGGTATGGGCGGCGCTGCTGGCGAATGCGCTGGGGGAGGCGCGGAGCCACATCTGACCCACACCGTCATCCCCGCGAAAGCGGGGACCCATCTCCCGTCATCTGCGCTAAGTCGACGGTCGGAGAAGGGCCCCCGCTTTCGTGGGGTTGACGATCCTGTCCGCATCCCTCAGCCAGTCGTCGCTTGAGCTACCCGTCACCCCAGCGAACGCTGGAGTCTCGTTGTTATCGGGTACGTCACCGCGAGAGACCCCAGCTTCCGCTGGGGTGACGGTGTTGGCTATAGATTGACAGGAGAAAGCATCACCCCGAGAAATCCGTCGCCAGGCTCGCGTCGCGCTGGCTCTCGATCTCCGCTAGCCGGTCCTTCAGCTTCGCCGTCACCGCGTCGAAGCCCCATTTGCCGAGCACCATCTGGCGCGGCGGCGTGTCCATCTGGGTCAGCGCGATCATCGCCTCGCCTGCACGGACCGGATCGCCCGCCTGCGTGCCGCTATAGCCGCTGGTGCTCGCCAGCCGCGCGCCGGCGGTGTCGGCATAGGCGGCGATGCGGTTGGGCGTCTGCTTGAGCGATCGGCCGGCCCAGTCGGTGCGGAACGGCCCGGGCTCGACGCAGGTGACGCGGATGCCCAGCGGCTTGCCCTCCGCGTGCAGCGCGTCGGAAAAGCCTTCCACGGCATGTTTGGACGCCGCGTAATAGCCCGATCCCGGAAAGCCGACGAGCCCGGCGACCGAGGTGATGTTGATGACGTGGCCCGATCCTTGCGCCCGCATCGCCGGCAGCACGGCGCGGGTGAGCGCGAACAGGCCGAAGACGTTGGCCTCGAACTGAGCGCGGATTTCCGCGTCCTCGCCCTCCTCGATCGAGGATTGGTAGCCATAGCCCGCGTTGTTCACGAGCACGTCGATCCGGCCGAACGCCGTCGTCGCTGCGGCGACGGCGGCGTCCACCTGCGCCTGGTCGGTGACGTCGAGCGTGAGCGCCAGCGCGCGGTCTCCGGCGTCTGCGACCAGGTCCGCCACCTTGTCCTTGTCGCGCGCGGTGACGACGCAGCGCCAGCCACGGTCCAGCACCAGCCTCGCCAGATCGTGGCCGAAGCCGGTGGAGCAGCCGGTGATGAACCAGACGGGGGTGTCGGTGGGCATGGTCGTTCTCGCTGTCGAGGAATGGCGTTCCAACCCCCGGGTGATGGCTGGAGTTTCAGGCCGCGGCGGGCGGCGCCTGTTTGAGCGGCGCCGCGTCGCGCGCGAGCGTGCTGCCGATCGACGCGCAGACGACCGCGGCGATGCCGATCCCCTGCCGCCCGCCCAGCGTCTCGCCCAGGATCGCGAAGGCGGCGAGCGCGCCGACTGCCGGCTCCAGGCTCAGCACCACGCCGAAGACATGCGCGGGCAGGCGTTTGAGCGCCATCATCTCCAGCGAATAGGGCAGCGCGCTGCACAACAGCGCGACGACGCCGCCCATCGCCAGCACCTCGGGCCGCAGCAGGCTCGCGCCAGCCGAGGCGACGCCGACCGGCACCGCCACCAGGCTGGCGAAGCACAGCCCCAGGCAGACGATCCACCGCTCCGGCACCAGCGCCGCCGCGCGCTTGCCCGTCACGATGTACAGTCCCCAGAACAGTGCGGCGCTGAGCGCGAAGCCGATCCCGGCCGGGTCGAGCGGCGCGCGCCCGCCATGCGGCGCGACCAGCAGCGCGATCCCGCCCGCCGCCAGCGCAACCCAGGCGAGGTCCAGCCGCCGCCCCGAATAGAGGACCGCGACGCCGAGCGGCCCCAGGAACTCGATCGCGATCGCGACCCCCAGCGGCAGGGTGCGCAGGCAGGCGTAGAAACTGAGGTTCATGCACGCGAGCACCACGCCATAGGCGGCGACCGCGCGCAGTTGCCGGCCCGTCGGCCGCCACCGCCACGGCCCCTGCACCGCGACCAGCAGCAGCATCGACAGGCCGATGCGCAACCCCGTCACCCCCGCCGCGCCCACGATCGGGAACAGCGACTTCGCCCACGACGTGCCGACGCACAGCGACACCATGGAGGCGACGAGCGGCACGACGGGGCCGAGGCCGGCGCGGGAGGGGTGGGTGAGGTGTGGGGCGGGCACAAACCAGTTCTTAGCGACGTGACCCCTCTCCCGTCACCCCGGCCTTGAGCCGGGGTCCCGCTACCTTCTCGACGGGCAGGAAGAAGCGGGATCCCGGATCAAGTCCGAGATGACGGCGATGATGTGCTTCGACAGGCTCAGCACGAACGGGGAGGGGAGCAAACCCGCGCTCGCACGTTCAGCCGTGACGCGAAGCCTGCCAAGGACGACACGATGGACGATCCCGACGACAAGACCGCGCTCGATCGCCGCAACCTCCTTAAGCTCGGCACAGCCACCGCGGCCGGCCTGCTGCTCGCCCCGCGGCTGGCCGAAGCGCAATCCACCGGCGGCGGCCAATCCACCGGTGCGCAGCGACCGGGCGGGCCGCTCCCGCCGCCCAGCGCAGTCGACGCCGGCCATGTCGAGGGTGGCAAGGTCCGCTTCCCGCCCTGGCGCGCGGCGGCCGACACGCCGTCCGCGCCGCCGCCGTCGCCGATGCCGCCCGAAGCCCGCGTCGGCTTCGCGATCGTCGGTCTCGGACGGCTGGCGCTGGAGGAGATCCTGCCCGCCTTCGCCCGGTCGATGAAGGCGAAGCCGGTGGCGCTTGTCTCGGGCAGTCCCGAGAAGCTCGCGGTGGTCGCCAAGCAATACGGCATCCCTGCCGACCGTTGCCTGGACTATGCCTCGTTCGAGAAGCTGCGCGACCTGTCCGACGTGAAGGCGGTGTACATCGTGCTGCCCAACGGGCTCCACCGCGAGTATACCGAGCGCGCGGCGAGGATCGGCAAGCACGTCCTGACCGAGAAGCCGATGAGCACCACCTCGGCCGACGCTCGCGCGATGGTCGCGGCGTGCGCGAAGGCCAACGTCAAGCTGATGGTCGCCTATCGCATCCAGTTCGAGCCGTACAACACGCGCCTGATGGAATGGACGCGGGCGAGGAAATACGGCCGGCTGGTCGGCATGAGCGCGATCAACGTCCAGACGGTCGCGCCCGACGGCGCCGAGCAATGGCGGCACAAGAAGGCGCTGGCGGGCGGCGGGTCGCTGTTCGACATCGGGCTGTACTGCATCAACACCGCGCGCTTCCTGACCGGCGAGGAGCCCGTCAGCCTGTGGGCGACGCAGTTCAGCCCGCCGAACGACCCGCGCTACGCGCAGGTGGAGGAGACCAATGCCTTCACGCTGCGCTTCCCGTCAAACGCGCTGATCCAGTGTTTCTGCTCCTATGGCGCGCGCGACGACAAGCATCAGCGGCTCAACTTCGAGACGGCGGCGGTCGACATGCCCAACGCCTATCAATACGAGGGTCAGCGCCTGACGGTGATCGGCCGCGAGGGCGACGCCACCAGCCTCGACGAGATCGTGCTGGAACCGAAGAACCAGTTCGCCGCCGAGATCGACCATTTCGCGACCTGCCTCCTCGAAGATCGCAAGCCCCGCACACCGGGCGAGGAGGGTGTGCAGGACCATGTCATCATGGAGGCGGTGTACGAGAGCGAGCGGTCCAACCGTCCCGAGACGCTGAAGCGGTACGACACGCTCGACACGTTCCGCGGGCCGCCCGTGACGAAGGACGCCTGACGAGAGACAAACGACCCGCCGACTTGACCACGATCAGCGTGATGTATGTCAAATTGCGCGCAACCTTGCTGTGCCGCGACCTGTTCAGGGGCTCTCCTCTATGAAAGGTCCGACCCATGTTCATGCGTGTCGACAAGCTGCAAGCCAATCTGCCTGAGCCCGAGAAGCAGGACCCCAACGCCGGCGCCGCGCTCCGCGAGCTGCTGGGCGGTAAATATGGCGAGATGTCCACGCTGGGCAATTACATGTTCCAGAGCTTCAACTTCAAATCGAAGTCCAAGCTCCGGCCGTTCTACAGCCTGGTGGCGTCGATCACCGCCGAGGAGCTCGGCCATGTCGAGCTCGTGTCGGCGGGCGTCAACATGCTGAATAACGGCCCGGACGGCGACGACACGGGCGACGGCGGCGACGTGTCGATGACGCCGTTCGAGAGCATGAAGGAAATCCGCGACGCCGCCAGCTTCCTGTCCAACGGCGGCGGCGTCGTGCCCGCGGACTCCAACGGCCTGTCCTGGAACAAGGACTTCATCACGACGACCGGCAACGTCGTGACGGACCTCCTCCACAACTTCCACTTGGAATGCGGCGCCCGTCTGCACAAGCTGCGCGTGTACGAGACGCTGTCCGATCCCACGGGGCGCGAGGTCTGCGGCTATCTGCTGGTCCGCGGCTCGGTCCACGCCCATGCCTATGCGCTGGCGCTGGAGAAGATCACCGGCGTCGACCTGAAGAAGATGCTGCCGACGCCCAACATCGACCTGTCGAAGATCCCCGAGTGCCAGAAGTATCTGAACGAGGGCTCGCACCGCCGGCTCTATACTTGGAGCCCCGACGACTATACCGAGATCGCCGGCATCTGGAGCAACGACGAGGTCGCGCTGCCCGGCGATCCCCCCGGTGAGCTCGAAGTCGTCGCCGGCCTGCCCGACGGCGGCAAGATCGCCCAGCTTGCGGGCGTGCCGTGTGCGTTCACCCCGGACTATGCGCCGGAGGAAATGTACGAGATCGCGACCAAGCTGACGAAGAAGCTGTGATCCCGTGGCCGGTGGGGCGCTGCTTCACCGGCTGTCGCTTGCGAAGCCCGTCACCCCGGACTTGATCTGGGGTCCCGCTTCTTTTTGCCGTGGAAGAAGCGGGATCCCGGCTCAAGGCCGGGATGACGATGTCGGGCATAGTCTCTAGCTTCGACGAATGCGCGCCCTCGACAGGCGGCGGTCCTCCAACGAATAATACAGCCAGATCTCACCATTCCCACTGACGCACGATGCGGCGAAGGCGATGTCGCTCGCCGCACGGTCGGGCGAGGGAGGTGGGGTGATGAGCGGCTCGATACAGCGATCGACGACGCGGGTCAGCTCGCGGTCGAACGCCACCCAGCCGATTCGCCAGCGCGCGTCGTGCGTCGCGCCGTTGTAGAACATCACCGGCATCTGGGGATCGTCGAGCAGCATCGGGCCCGTCGACAGGTGCCAATTGTCCCAGCCGTCCTCGCGCGGCATGAACGGCGTCGGTTGCTCGTCCCATGGCCCGTCCACCTTGGGCCCGATCGCCAGGCCCACGCGGCTCGCTTCGTCGGCGGCATATTCGTAGAACAGGCTCCAGCGACCGTCCTTCTCGCGGTCGACGGTCGCTTCCTTGGTGTTGCCCAGCGACTTGGTCGAGGCGAGCGCGACGCCGGTCTTCACCAGTTTGTCCACCGTCGGCCCGCTGGCGTAGAACATCTCGCCATGCGACATGTCGCTCTCGACGCCGGTGTAATAGACGACGTAGCTGCCGTCCTCCATCTTCACCATCGTCGGGTCCTCGACGCCGCCCGAATCCTTGTCGGCACCGGTGCCGGGCACGATCGACGGCTCGTCGAGCATCGCGAAATGCACGCCGTCGGTGCTCCAGCCCGCCCAGATGATGCCGGTATCGGTCATCGGTTCGCCTGGCCGCGTCACCGCGCGCACCATGATGCCGTACCGGCCGTCGGGCTCCAGCCAGACGTACGGGCTCATCAGGTCGCGGTTCATCAACACCGGTGGGCCATCGAGCTGGATATCCTGGATCGCCTGGACGTTGAAGTCCACCAGCCCGGGCGAGTCGTACAGCAGCACCTTGCGGTCACCGGTGACCGAGTCAGGCGCCAGCCGCGAGCGGACGATCGGGATGCTGTCCGAGACCTGCGCCTGGTTGGTCGCCGAATGCCCGGTCGCCGGGGCGGAGAACGAGCAGCCGCCGGCGGTTACGTCGCTCGTGCCGGCACTCACGCGGGGGATGTCCGTGCCGTCGGTCATGCGCCGAGCGCCTGCATCAGCGACAAGCCACCATCGATGACGATCTTCGCGCCGGTGATGTAGCTCGCCTTGTCGGACGCGAGGAACACGGCGAGGTCGCCCACCTCCTCCGGCTTGCCCGCGCGGTCCATCGGGATGTTCTTCTCCAGCGACTGGCGATAGGCGGCATCGGTGCTGGCGCGCTCGTTCATCGGCGTCAGGATCATGCCCGGCTCGATCGCGTTGACGCGGATGCCGTTGGGCGCCTCCTCGATCGCCAGCGTCTCGATGAGGTTCGTCAGGCCGCCCTTGGCCGCGCAATAATCGGCGCCGCCCGCTCGCACCGCATAGGCGTGGATCGACGAGATGTGGACGATCGATCCCGGATTGCCCGCCGGCCGGTCGCGCACGAACCGCCGCGACGTCAGGAACGCGCCCGTCAGGTCGGTGTCGAGCATCCGCTGCCACTGGGGCATGGTCATCTGGCGGACGGTGACGCCCGCCATGTTGATCCCGGCGGAGTTCACCAGCACGGTCGCGAGCCCATAGGCCTTCTCCGCCGCCGCGAACGCCGCCTCGACGGACGCCTCGTCGCCGACGTTGCACTGGACGGCGATGCCGTCGCCACCCGCCGCCTTCACCTTGGCGACCGTGTCGCTGCCGTCGTTGCGGTCGTCATGGAACAGCACGACGACATTGTCGCCCTGCGCTCCGAAGGCGATCGCACAGGCGGCCCCGATCCCGCTTTCCGCGCCGCTCACCACGACGCATCGCTTGTCCGTCATCATCTCGTCCCCTTGATACGGCCGAACCATCGGCGGCCACCTGCCGTGCGGCCAGTGTCGAATCCGTCATCTAAGCCACGTCGCGCACCGAAGTTCCCCAGCGCCGGGCCATCCTGTCCTACACCGTACCAGATGGGTTAATCGCTGATCCTTGATGCAGGAGAATGGACATGGACACCGATCATCTCGTCGCCCCGCTTGTCGATGCCGTCATCAATCGCGAAGGCGGCTATGCCGACCATCCCGCCGATCGCGGCGGACCGACGTGCTGGGGCATCACCCAGGCCGTGGCGCGCGCCGACGGCTATACGGGCGCGATGCGGGCGCTGCCGCGGGCGCAGGCGGCGGCGATCTACCGGCGGCTCTACTGGACCGCGCCGGGACTCGACCGGGTCGCGGCGCTCGCGCCCACGCTTGCCGCCGAGCTGTTCGACGCCGGCGTCAACATGGGGACGGGCACCGCGATCGGCTTCCTCCAGCGCGCGCTCAACGCGCTGAACCGCGGCGCGAGCGACTATCCGGACGTCCCGCTCGACGGCAAGGTCGGCGCGGGCACGCTGGCGGCGCTGGCCGCGTTCCTCCGCAAGCGTGGCGCGGGCGGGGAGGCGGTGCTGGTGCGCGCGGTGCAGGCGCTGCGCGGCGCACGCTATGTGCAGCTCGCCGAGAGCCGCCCGGCGGACGAGGCGTTCCTGTACGGCTGGCTCGCCAACCGGACGGGGTGAGGAGGTGGCCTCGACGTGATGCGCCGCATCGCCCGCGCGCGTACGCGAGGATGGCGTGACCTTTGTGACCTTTGCCGCGCGAACGCCGGGTCGATTGCGGGGCACGCGGGCGGCTCCCATATGCGCCGCATGAGCGAGAACAAGCTGGTGTGGCACGGCACCACGATCCTGTCCGTGCGCCGCGGTGGCCGCGTCGTCATCGCCGGCGACGGGCAGGTGACGCAGGGGCAGACGGTGATGAAGCCCAACGCCCGCAAGGTCCGTCGGCTGGGCGGCAAGGGCCCGGACGAAGGCAAGGTGATCGCGGGCTTCGCGGGCGCGACCGCCGACGCGTTCACGCTGTTCGAGCGGCTGGAGGCGAAGCTGGAGCGGCACCAGGGCCAGTTGCTGCGCGCGTGCGTCGAGCTCGCCAAGGACTGGCGGACGGACAAGTTCCTGCGCAACCTGGAGGCGATGCTGATCGTCGCCGACAAGGATGTGACATTGGTGGTGACGGGCAATGGCGACGTGCTGGAGCCTGAGGCGGGGATCGCCGCCATCGGCTCGGGCGGCAACTTCGCCCTCGCCGCCGCCCGCGCGCTGGTGGAATATGAGGGCGACGCCGAGACGATCTGCCGCAAGGCGATGGGGATCGCGGGCGAGCTGTGCGTCTACACCAACGACCGGCTGACCGTGGAAGCGCTCGATACGGCGGCTTAGCCAATTTTTCCTCCGTTCGTGTCGAGCGAAGTCGAGACACGCTGATGGAGCGCCCGAACGGGTTTCTCGACTTCGCTCGAAACGAACGGTATTTCTGATGAACGACGCCCTTACCCCCAAGACAATCGTCGCCGCGCTCGACGCGCACATCATCGGCCAGGCGGACGCGAAGCGCGCGGTCGCGGTCGCGATGCGCAACCGCTGGCGGCGGCAACAGCTCAGCCCCGACCTGCGCGACGAAGTTAGCCCCAAGAACATCCTGATGATCGGACCTACCGGCTGCGGCAAGACCGAGATCAGCAGGCGTCTCGCCAAGCTTGCCGACGCCCCGTTCGTGAAGGTGGAGGCGACCAAGTTCACCGAGGTCGGCTATGTCGGCCGCGACGTGGAGCAGATCGCGCGCGACCTGGTCGAGGAATCGATCCGGCTGGAGAAGGACCGCCGCCGCGTCGCGGTGAAGGAGAAGGCGGAGGAAGCGGCGATGAAGCGGCTGCTCGACGCGCTGACCGGCAAGGACTCGAGCCAGGCGACGCGCGAGAGCTTCCGCCAGCGGTTCGCCGACGGCCACCTCGACACCGCGGAGATCGAGATCGAGCTGGAGGCCGCGCCCCAGATGCCGTTCGAGATGCCGGGCGGCGGTGGCCAGGTCGGCATGATCAACCTGGGCGACATGATGGGCAAGGCGTTCGGCGGCGGCCAGCAGCTCAAGCGCCGCCGCCTGACGGTGCCCGCCGCCTGGACCAAGCTGGTGGAGGAGGAGGCCGACAAACGCCTCGATCAGGACGAGGTCAGCCGCGTGGCGCTGGCGGACGCGGAGGAGAACGGGATCGTCTTCCTCGACGAGATCGACAAGATCGCGATGTCCGAACAGCGCGGCGGCGGCTCGGTCAGCCGCGAGGGCGTGCAGCGCGACCTGCTGCCGCTGATCGAGGGCACGACGGTGGCGACCAAATACGGGCCGATGAAGACCGACCACGTCCTGTTCATCGCGTCCGGTGCGTTCCACGTCTCCAAGCCGAGCGACCTGTTGCCCGAACTCCAAGGCCGTCTGCCAATCCGCGTCGAGCTCAAGGCGCTGAGCGAGGCCGATTTCGTCGCCATCCTGTCCGACACCAAGGCGAGCCTGCCGCAGCAGTACAAGGCGCTGCTTGCGACCGAAGGCGTGACGGTGGAGTTCGCCGAGGACGGCATTCGTGCGCTCGCCCGTATCGCCGCCGAGGTGAACGCCGAGATCGAGAACATCGGCGCACGCCGGCTGCAGACGGTGATGGAGAAGCTGCTGGAGGAAGTGAGCTTCGAGGCGGAGGACCGGGTCGGCAGCACGGTGACGGTGGATGCGGCCTATGTCGACGCGCACCTCGCCGGCGTGGCGCGCGACACGGACCTCAGCCGCTACGTGCTGTAGCGGCTGAGGCTGGACCGATCAGCGGCCGGTGTAGGGCGTGAACGAGCCGAGGGCGCAGCTGCCGGTGGAGATATGGGCCTGCGGCTCGAAGGTGCGGCCGATGTCGCCACGGCAGAGCCGCCCTTCGTTTGAGACGGTGACGAGATAGTCGCCGCGCTCCATGCTCTCGCATCCGCCGGTCGTCTCGTTGACGTAGAGCTCGTTGCGGGTGACCTCGAACACGATCCGCGATCCATAGGCTGTCGAATGGGCGGTGGGGAACTCGCGGATGCAGTCGGTGGGCTTGCCGGGCGTAAGTCCCGCCAGCCGCGCGGCGAGCTTCTGCTGCGTCGTTGCCTCGGCGGCCTGAGCCTGCGCCCGCCCGGCGGCAGTCTGGGCACAACCGGCGAGGAGGGCACTGGCGGCAAGGAGGGCACTGGCGGCGAATGTGGGCGGAAGCAGGGGTAGGCGGAGCATGGGTCTGATCCTCGATAGAACTATGCCATGCTCAACGCGGCTAACCCCGAAAGGAATCCTTGGCCGCGCGCCGGGCGGCAAGTTGTTCCACCGATTGCGCGCGCAGGAACGGATTCGTCGCGCGTTCAAGGGCCATGGTGGTCGGCACGGTCGGCTCGCCGAGCGCGCGCAGCCGGTCGACGTCGTTCATCCGCGAGTGGATCGCGGGATTGTCCGGCTCCGCGACCAGCGCATAGCGTCCGTTCGATTGCGTGTACTCGTGCCCGCAATGGATGATCGTCTCGTCGGGCAGGTCGGCGAAGCGGGCGAGTGAGGCGAACATGTCCGCCGGCGTCCCTTCGAACAGCCGGCCGCAACCCATCGCGAACAGCGTGTCCCCGGTGAAGGCCAGTCCGTTGTCGGGAAAGTGGAACGACACATGGCCCGCAGTGTGGCCGGGCGTCGCGATCACCCGCGCGATATGCTCGCCGATCCGCAGGGTGTCGCCGTCGGCGACGGTCGCATCGAGCCCGGCGATCTTGGCCGCCTCCGCCGCCGGCCCGGTGATGGCGGCACCGGTCTCCGCCTTCACCTCGGCATTGCCGCCGGTGTGGTCGGCATGCCAATGCGTGTTCCAGATCTGCGTGACGCGCCCCGCGCGCTGCGGCGGTGTCCAGCACCGGCTGCGCCTCGCCCGGATCGACGACGACCGTCTCGTTCGATACCGGATCGTGCACCAGCCAGACGTAATTGTCCGCCAGCACCGGCACGCGGACGACTTCCAGGCCGGCCACCTACCAGCTCCCCGTGTTGGGCATCGACGCCCAGGGCTCGGCCGGTTCCAGCGGGCCATCCGCTTGCAGCAGCTCGATCGAGATGCCGTCCGGCGTCTTCACGAACGCCATGTGCCCGTCGCGCGGCGGCCGGTTGATCGTGACGCCAGCATCCATCAGCCGGCGGCAGGTGTCGTAGATGTTCTCGACCCGATAGGCGAGATGGCCGAAGTTGCGGCCGGCGGCATAGGCCTCACCCTCGCCACCTTCCGGCGGCCAGTTGTACGTCAGCTCCACCTCGACGCGTCGATCACCGATCGCCTGGTCCTCGGGGGTCGAGAGGAAGATCAGCGTGAAGCGACCCTTGTCGTTCTCCATCCGGCGGACCTCCTTTAGCCCCAGCAGGTCGAAGAAGCGGATCGTCGCGTCGGGATCGGTGACCCGGATCATGGTGTGCAGATAGCGCATGGGATCTCCGTCTCGTATCGGCGCGTCAACGCCCGTCGATCTTCCTGGTGCCCGTCCCGGTGCTAGTCGGCGTGCTCTCGAACTGGGTGAGCGCGACCGCCGCGTTAACGGCCGCCGGGCTCGCGGGTTGGACCTTCATCGCCTCGCGCCAGCCGGCCTCCGCCTCGGGCACGTCGCCGCGCGCCGCCGCGATATTGCCACGTTCCAGCTCGACGGACGCGTCGTCGGGCGCGCGGGCCAGCGCCTCGATGATGTCGTGCTGCGCGCGGGACAGGTCGCCGGCGCGGCGGGCGAGCGTCGCCGACAGGAGCCAGGCGAGCGGGTCCGCCTTCGCGGACACCAGCGCGGCGTCGAGGTCCGTCCGCGCTTCCGTCAGGTCACCGGCCGCGACCAGCGCCCGGGCCCGATCGAGCCGCGCCTCGCCGAGCGCCAGCCCGTCGAGCTCGCCCGACGCCAGTGCCGCGTCGAGCGCCGCCCGCGCCTTGCCCGGCTCCCCCGCCGCCAGCCACGCGTTGCCAGCCTGCGACCAGTAAGCGGCGGATCGGCGGTCGTGGGACAGCTCGGCCGCATGGGCGGCCTCCTCGAATGCGGCGGCCGCACTTGGCCAGCGGTGCTGGTTGGCGATCGCAATTCCCTCGCACTGGCGCGCGAAATAACCGCCGCCCTCGATCCGCCAGCGCGTGGCCTCGCGCTCGCCGACCACCGGATCATCCTCGGCGCGGTTGACGCACGCCTCGTACCGAGTCTGGCTGGCGGGCGCCGCGGCGACCTGACCGGCGAGCAGGAGGAGGATCAGGTCGATCATGCGGCGGGGATCACTTCCTCCACCGCGCGGACCAGCAGCGCGAGGTCGGCCTCGCGCGACAGGCGGTGATCGCCTCCCTTGACCAGCCACGCCTGCACGTCGGCTGAACCGATCAGTTCGGCGAGCCGCCCGGCGCGCACCCACGGCACCTCGTCGTCCGACAGGCCCTGGAGCAGCCGTACCGGCGCGGCGATGCCGATCGGGCCGCCCATCAGCCGGTGCGCCTCGCCCGACTGCCAGAAGGCCCGGGTGGTGACGGTCGGCTCGGGCCCGTAGCGGCTGGGCTTGGCCAATCGGCCCTGCTGGAGAATCGTCATCTTCTCCTCCATCGTGAAGCCCCAGTCGGTGAAGTCGGGCGCCGCCGCTACCCCGACGAGGCCGATCACCTGGCCGGGTCGACGCAGCGCCGCATGGAGCATCAGCCAGCCGCCGAGCGACGAGCCGACCAACACCACCGGGCGGCCGGTCTTCTCACCGGCAAGGTCGATCATCGCCAGCACGTCGTCGAGCCAATCGGCGAACCGCTGATCCTCGAACGCGCCTTCGCTCGCGCCGCAGCCGCCATAGTCGAAGCGCAGGAACCGCCGGCCGGTGGCTCGCGCCCATCGCTCCAGCGTCACCGCCTTGGTGCCCGTCATGTCGGAAGCATAGCCGGGCAGGAACATGATCGTCGGCCCGGTGCCCTCGGTCAGGTGATAGGCGAGCGCTGGCCGGGGCACGCCGCTCACCGGTCGTCCTCCCGGTCGGCGACCCGCGCCAGCATCTCCGCCGCCAGCAGCCCCAGCGTGTCGTCGCGCGCCCCCATCACCAGTATGCGGTCGCCCGCTCGCGCTTCCGCCACCAGATGCGCGGCGGCGGCGGCGCGGTCGGGGATGTGGCTCGCGGCGTGGCCGGCGGCGGCGAGCGGGGCGACGATCGCCTCGCTGCCCACCGAGCGGTCGACGGTGCCGCCTTGATAGACCGGATCGGGCAGCGCCAGCACGTCGCCGGGGGCGAGCCGCTCAGCGAAGCAGGCGACCAGCTCGCGCTGCATCAGGCGCAGCGGGCCATAGCCGTGCGGCTGGAACAGGATCAGCAGCCGGCCCGGAAACGCGTGCAGCGCGTCGAGCGTCGCGGCGATCTTGTCGGGATTGTGCCCGAAATCGTCGATGACGGTGATCCCGGCCGCCTTGCCGATCAGCTCCATCCGCCGCTTGAGGCCTGTGAAACCCGCCAGCGCCGCCGCAGCGGCGGCCAGCGGCACGCCGGCGGCGAGCGTCGCGCCCAGCGCGGCGAGCGCGTTGGCGACGTTGTGGCGGCCCGGCACGCGCAGGTCCACGGCCACGCGCTCGCCGCCATGCTCCGCGACGAAGCGGCTGCCGGTCGGCGCCAGCACGATCGCGCGGGCGGACAGGTCCGCGTCCCGCTCCAGCGCGAAACCGATCCGGCGCGGGGGCGGCAACGTCATCGCCAGCGCCGCGCCGTCCGCGTTGTCGAGGTTGACCACCGCCGTGCCGGCCGCGGTGATGAAGCCGCCGAACAGCGTCTTCAGCTCCGCCATCGGCTTGTGATCGAGGCTGACGTTGGTCAGCACCGCGATGCGAGGACGGTACAGCGCGATCGAGCCGTCGCTCTCGTCGACTTCGCTGACGAAGGCGTCGCCGGTCCCAACGATTGCGCTCGCATAGCCGCCCTGCTCGTTCTGGAAGTCGCGCATCACCGCGCCGTTCATCACCGTCGGGTCGCGACCGGTGGCGTGCAGGATCCAGCCGATCATGCCGGTGACGGTGGACTTGCCCGACGTGCCCGCGATGCCGATCGGCAGCCGCGCGGCGTTGAACAGGCGCGCGTTTAGCTCGGGCCGGCGCAGCACGGTGCAGCCCAGCGCGCGCGCGCGGACCATGTCGGGAACGTCCTCCTCCACCGCGGCGGAGGCGACCACGGCCTGGTCGCGCGACACGATGCCGCTGCCGTCCTGCGGGAACAGCGCGATGCCCGCGGCGGCGAGCGCGTCGAACTTGGCGGGCAGCCGGCCGGCGTCGAGCCCGCGATCGGACCCTGCCACCCGCGCGCCGCGCGCGTGCAGGATGGTCGCCAGCGGCATCATGCCCGATCCGCCGATGCCGACGAGGAAGTAATCGTCCATGCGCGCGCTATCCCCGCTTGGTTCCAACAAGGCAACCGGACTGCTTGTGCGCCCGGCGCACTGCGGCGCACTGCGGCGCTTGCGGGTAGGGGCCGAGTGCCGCACACCACCACGATGCGCATCGCCGTGATCGCCCCCGCTCGCCCGATCGAACCGGTCGTCGCCGCGCGCGTCGCCGCGTTCGCCGCGATCGCCTTCCCGTCGGTCGACCTCGTCATCCACCCGCAGTGTTTCGAGAGCGAGGGTCATTTCGCCGGCCCCGACGCGCGGCGGGCGGCGGTCTTCGTCGAGGTCGCCAACGATCCCGCCGTCGACGCCATCTGGTTCGCACGCGGCGGCTATGGCTCCAACCGCATCCTGGCGCAGGCGATGCACAGGCTCGGCCCAGCCGCGCGCGCCAAGCGATACATCGGCTATTCCGACATGGGTTTCCTGCTGTCGGCGCTTTATACCCAGGGCATCGGCCGGGTCGCGCACGGGCCGATGCCGATCGACATCAACCGCGCCAAGGGAGCCGACGGCGGCGGCGGCGACGCGACGGTGGCGCGCGCGCTCGACTGGCTGACCGGCGGCAGGCGCGGACTGGAGCCCGGCCTCGGCAGCGCGCCGGCGGCGGCGTTCAATCTCGCCATCCTGCAGGCGCTGGTCGGCACACCGTGGCTGCCCGACCTCGCCGATCATGTGCTGCTGATCGAGGAGGTGTCGGAACCGATGTACCGGTTCGACCGCGAGCTGTTCCAGATCGCGCACGCGACCCAGCTTCAGGGCATCGCCGGCGTCCGGCTGGGCGCGGTCAGCGACATCCAGGGGAACGACCCCCCCTGGGCCGAGCCGCTGGAGACGATGCTGCCGCGCTGGTGCGGGGAGATGAGGGTTCCCTACCTCGGCCGGGCCGAGATCGGGCATGTCGTGACCAACCACGTCGTGCCGTTCGGCGTCGCCTGAACCCGGAAGCTCGGTTCTCAGGCACAATCGATGCCGCAATGGTTTCGACAGTTTCCGTTAATCCTCGCCGTCCACATCCGTCCCATGACGCCGGTCGATGTCCTGATCCGCCTACGCGGCTATGAAAGCCGTCTGCTCGTGCAGATCGAGCAGTCGATGGCGCTGGCGGCGCTCGACGCGACGGACGCCTGTCTCCCCATCGCCAAGGCACGGTGGTCGTTGGCGCGGATGCTGCGCGAATACCAGCTGTTCAAGCACACCGAGATCTTCGATCCCGCGATCCTGCACGGCGACAAGGATCAGGCAGCGGTGGCGCGGCGGATGCGAGCCGAGTGCATCGCGGCGGGCAGTCACTTCACTGCCTATGTTGCCCGCTGGAGTCGGCGGGACGTGGCGGCCGCCTGGCCCGAATATCGCGCGGCCACGCGCGCCATGATCGAGGGGATGCGCCGCCACATCGCGCGCGAGCAACGCGAGGCGGCGGCATTGCTTACGGGACCATGCTGGACGCGCAAGCCGGCATGGCTCGACGCGCCCGCCCTCGCGTCAGGCCGCTCTAACTCTTCACCAGGCCGATCTCGACCAGCCGCTCATGCAGATAGTCATGCGCGGTGATCGGCGTCGGATATCGGTCGGGATTGGCCGTGGTCACGCAGCCGGGCAGCGTCTCGATCAGGAAATCGGGCGCGGGATGCAGGAAGAACGGCATCGAATAGCGTGAGCGGCTGCGCCGCTCGGGCGGCGGGTTGACGACGCGATGCGTGGTCGACGGTAGCACATGGTTGGTCAGCCGCTGCAGCATGTCGCCGACGTTCACCACCAGCGCGCCTTCCGGCGGCTTGATCGACAGCCAGCGGCCGTCACGGTCGAGGAGTTCGAGCCCTGCCTCCTCGGCGCCGAGCAGCAGCGTGATGAGGTTGATGTCCTCATGCGCGCCGGCCCGCACGCCTTCGGCATCGGCGGGGATCGGCGGGTAGTGGAGCAGGCGCAGCACCGAATTGCCGTCCGCGACGGCGCGATCGAACCAGTCCGGCGCCAGCTTCAGATAGCGCGCGATCGCCGACAGCAGCTTGTCGCCCGCCGTGTCGAACGCAGCGAACAGCTCCACGAAGGTGTCGCGGAACCCCTCGGGCCGGTCCGGCCAGATGTTGGGCGCCATCGCGGTCGCGAAGCGATGCCCGGTCGGCAGCTCGCGGCCGACGTGCCAGAATTCCTTGAGGTCGACGACGCTCGCGCCCTTGGCGATCTCGGTCTTGAACGGGGTATAGCCGCGCGCACCGCCGCCGCCGGGGCGGTGATAGCCGCGCTTCTCCTCGTCGGGCAGCGCGAACAGCGCCGCCGTCTCGGCCCATGCGCGGTCGATCAGTGCCGGCGGGATGCCATGGTCCGCGACGATCGCGAAGCCGAACCGCTGGAACGATCCGCCGAAGGCCCGGGCGAAGCCGTCGGGATCGCTCGCCTGGTCGGATAGGCTGAGGGTCGGTACCTGGGCGGCTGGCGTGTCGAGCATGGCGGGCGTGTCCGTTGCGGCGCCGGGCGCCGGGATGTCTCCAGGATAGGCGCTGATCGCGGTCGGGCAACCCCCCGCCGCCCCGCCGCCGATGCCGGGTGGCCGGCCTGGGGGTGACCGGCGCGCCCCGATGCAGCATGGCGGCACGCGATGATGCAATCTCCTCCCCCGCACCCCGCCGATCAGAGCGCGCCGATCGCGATGGGCGAGTTCGTCGCGCTCGTCGCCGCGCTGATGGCGCTGGGCGCGCTCGGCGTCGATGCGATGCTGCCGGCGCTGCCCACGATCGGGGCCGAGCTGCACGCGCGCGGCGCCAACGCGCCGCAGTTCGTGATCTCGGTCTATCTCTTCGGCCTCGGCGTCGGCCAGTTGATCCACGGGCCGCTGTCGGACCATGTGGGACGGCGGCCGGTGATGCTCGCCGCGCTCGGCGTCTATGCCGCCGCCGGGCTGGCCGCGGCCGCATCGACCGGTTTCGTCGTCCTCCTCGTCGCACGCTTCGCGGGCGCCGTCGCGGTCGCGGCGACCCGCGTCGTCACCGTCGCAACGGTGCGCGACTGCTATTCGGGCCGGCCGATGGCGCGGGTGATGAGCCTTGCCTCGATGGTGTTCATGATCGCGCCCGTGCTCGCGCCGACGCTCGGGCAGGGCGTGTTGGTCTTCGGATCGTGGCGGCTGATCTTCGGTGTCATCGCCGCGCTGACTCTGGTGGTGATGGCCTGGTACTGGCGCCGCCTGCCCGAGACGCTGGCGCGCACCGACCGCTTGCCCTTCTCGATCGCGCGCACCTGGCTGGGCATGCGCCAGACGCTCGCGAACCGCTGGTCGCTCGGCTATCTGATCGCCGCGACCGCGATGCAGGGCTCGATCTTCGGCTATGTCACGACGGTGCAGCCGATCGTGTCGGACACCTTCCACGCCGCGCCGCTCCTCAACCTCGTGTTCGCGGGCACGGCGGGCGCGATGGCGGCGGCGAACCTGCTCAACTCGCGTTTCGTGCTGCGGGTCGGCTCGCGCGTCCTGTCGCAGGCGGCGCTGGTGACGATGATCGTCGGTGCGGCGATCGCGCTGGGCGCGGCGCTGACCGGGCATGAGACGCTGGGCGGCTTCGTCGTGCTCCAGGCGGTGGCGCTCGGCTGTTTCGCGCTCGCCAACGCGAACTTCTCGGCGCTGGCGATGGCGGACATGGGCGCGATCGCGGGCACCGCGTCGAGCGTGCAGGGCTTCGTCACCGTCACCGGCGGCGCGATGCTGGGTGCGCTGATCGGACAATCCTATGCAGGCACGACGGTGCCGGTGCATCTGGGCTTCCTGCTCGCCGGCGTGTTCGCGCTGGCCGTCGTCGCGGTGACGGAGCGTGGACGGCTGTTCCACCCCGGCTGATCCCCCGGACTGTCGTCGATCGGAACCGGTTTGCACCCCGCGCCGTTCGCGGCGGAGAAGGCCCAAGTCCGGGCCGACGAGGAGCAAGATCATGGGTGGCAACCAGGTATCCAACCGTGGCCCCGGCGACGACGGCTATGACGACGAAGGCTATGACGAGGAGCAGCGCGCCGAAATCCTGGAGGCGACCCGCGACGGGCCGTCCGACGGCACGATCCTGACCGACCTCGATCCCGACCTGGGCGCGGACACCGACGACGACGAGGATCCCGACGACGACGAGGAAAGCATGACCGACGGCGAGACCGGCGAGGAGGACGACGACGCCACCCAGTCCGAGGAGGACATGGACGAGGACGACGCGCAGGATGATTTTGACGGCAACACGCTGGCCAAGGGCGACGACCTCGACGATCGGGACGACGTCGCGACCAAAGCCTGATCCTCGATGGGCGACGCCGGTCCGGATCGCGCGTCGTCCGTCCCACTGGCGCCCACGCGCCAAGCACGGCTGTTATTTTCGTTCATCATTGAGCAATAAACCGTTGCCGCGCTGCAACACTTTCACGAAAGCAGCCGTCGTGGGTCTGAACCGTGGCACCGACGTCCCCATCGACGGTTGAGCCAGTCCCGACACCCCGGCGAGCATGCGGCCACCGGGCCCGGGCAGAACAAGAAGGTT
This sequence comes from uncultured Sphingomonas sp., assembly GCF_964237335.1. NCBI lineage: Bacteria > Pseudomonadati > Pseudomonadota > Alphaproteobacteria > Sphingomonadales > Sphingomonadaceae > Sphingomonas > uncultured Sphingomonas sp. Next base: position 78,855 of record NZ_CAXSHM010000004.1, on the reverse strand, counting down.
TTCGATCCATGCGTACCCTCCTCCTCGCCGCCGCGACCGCGGCGATCATCGCCGCCGCCCCCGCCATGGCGCAGGATGCGTCCGCTCCCATGAGCGCTGCGCCGGCCCCGTCCGACACGACCAACACCGCGACCGCATCGGGCGACCCGACCCCGTCCACCAGCGCGCCCGACGGCAGCAAGGCCTTCGGCTTCGAGCCCTATTTTGGCGTCATGGGCGGCTGGGAACAGTTCGATAACCAGCTGAACCGCAAGATCCCGGAGAACCTCAACGCGAACGGCACCAAGCGGCGCGATCTGAACAGCGCACTGGCGCAGGGCATCGTCGGCTTCAACATCCCGCTGGGCGTTTTGTTCGTCGGTGCCGAGGGCAATGTCGCCAAGGGCGTCGGCGGCAACATCAAGTGGGAATATGGCGGTGCGGGTCGTGCCGGTTTCCGGGCGGGCGACAGTGGCCTGATCTACGGCAAGGTCGGCTATGAGTGGGTCAACTTCAATTCGATCCCCAACAGCACGTTCAACAGCGCGCCGACGTACAAGGACTGGGAATATGGCATCGGCTTCGAGGTCGGTCCCAAGGACATCGGTCTTGGCGGCATCACCGGCCGGTCGGGGCTGCGGTTCCGCGGCGAGGTGAGCACCTTCGGCGCGGCGCACAGCTGGCGCCCGATGGCGGGCATCGTCGCCCACTTCTGATCGGTTCCGATCGGACCACGGGGGGCGTCGCGTGAGCGGCGCCCCTTGTGCGTTTCCCTCTCCCGGATGGATAGGTAGGGAGGCGCGAAGCGCCGAAAGGGTGAGGGTGAGGATGTTCCTTGTCCCTCATCGCCCCGCGCCTCATCGCCCCGCGCCTCACTGCATCACGTTCGCCAGCGCCGCCAGATCGCGTGCGTTCACCGGCTCGCCGGTTGCATCGACCCCGGCCGCCGCCGTGTCCGACCCGGCCTGCGCGTTGCCCGCCGCCTCCTGCGGCTGCCCGCTCGCCACGTCGTAGGCGGTCCACAGGATGCCGCCGGCCCAGAACAACGCCGACCAGCGGCTGCGGAAGATGCGGGACGGGACCATGGATGATCGTCACCCGCCCCGGGTTGAGGGCAGGTTTCCGGACACGGTTAACGCCTCGTCGGATGGCGGCTAAAGTCGCTAAAGTCACACCCTCTTCGCGTACGCGCGCGCGGCACGCTCACCAGTCCTCGCGCGGGTCGCCGGGCGCGTTCGGGAAGAAGTCCCGGCTTTCTGTCTCGACCATGTCGACGGGATGATCGGTCAGCCTGTCAAGCGCGGCCGGGAAGTCGGCGCGGATGGTATCCAGCGTCTTGTCGAACGCGTCCAGTCGGCTGGGCGCGTCGTTGCGGGGCAGCAGGTGGCCGAGCAGGAAGGTCAGCAACTTGTCCGACGGCGTGCGCGTCGTCGCGACGAGCTCGTCGTTGCGCCAGAACTCGCGGACCGTGCCGCGCACCGCGCGCTCGAACGCGATGGTGGTAAGGCGCAACGTCGCGAGCCGCAGCGCCTGGTCCCAGCCGCGCGCGAAATCGACCGCGTCGGCACGCTGGCGCAGGCGATAGGCGGACCGCGACGACACTCCAGCCTTGCCGCAAGCTTCCGAAATACAGCCCGTCTCCGCAAGCACGGTGAGGAACGTCCGCTGCCGCTCGGCAGTCCACCCATCATGCCGCACGCGACGCTGGGGAACCGGGCGATAGGCGTCGAGCTGGACGGGATCGGTGTCGGTGGGATCCGCGTCGATGGGATGGGTGGCAGGCTGACTGGCCATGGGTGGCTCCTTGGGTGAGAGGAGCCGGACCAGTTATACGAGGCGGGGCGTGTAGGACAGCGGGATTGCAGTCACTTCAATGCGTCGAGAGTTTTAATCTGGTGCTGACTTTAAGTAGCGTAAGGTGCTCTTCTCCAGCCAATGTCAAAGAGTATCCTCTAAAGTTCTCTCCATCATCCTCTTCTGTCTTTTCCGTTATATCAACTAATCCGAGCTGCTTAAACTGAATTAGCATAGAGTCGATTTGATGCGGAAGTATAGATATTTGCCTATTGCCGCAAAGATCTATGATCTTCGAACGGATGTACTCAATTAAGCCATACTCAAAAGAGTATTGGCCAATTAGTTTATTATATGCCGGCGGGCCTCGACGAAGTATGTAGCCATACATACTAGGCGCTATGACAGCAAATGCCTCATCCCAAGTTATGTCAAGTCGTATAGATGTGACCCTCTTGTTTGGGTCAGTATAAATCGCGCTTAAGCCAGCGTTATCATTCCCTTGAGACAAATCTTCTATGTTTATTCCTTTTAGTGGGACTGAAATGTCTCTAAGCTTTCTTTCAAGTCTTTTTATAGACCGTTCTTTAGACTTTAAAGTTGTAATCAGAGTCTGCTCTCGATCTAAGTCCTCTTTGTTCCGAGCCTGGTCAGCCTTGACCCATCCTGTACGCGGATTCGTACGAACCTCATTCATGAGACTTTTCATTACAAGCATGCCAAGTTCAGTCGGCTCATCAAAAAACCTACATATTTTACTTGTAACTTTATTACGAAATATTTCCAGCTTAATCTTAGCAGCGGGATCCGAGTCAGTAAACTTAACAACTATCTTGCCAACATCTTTACGCAGAAATCCAATTATCGGGACTCCTCGACTTGCTGCGTAGTCATACTCCATCTCGGTGAAGCTTAGTCCAGTTTCGGGATGAATACTTCCATACCGTCCGGCAACGATTACCACGTAATAATCACTCTCGTTTATAACTGTTTTTATTAGTTCCCACTGAGATAAATCAGAGGCAGGAAACAGCTCCATACCAGCTGGCATATGACTCATTTCAAGAATCGCTTGCGTGGCTTGCTGCCGCTCAAGTCTTAAATCATCGTAGGTTGATGATAGGAACACTTGAAATCTGACATCATTGCTCGTCACTTATTCTACTCCGCCGCGATCCCGGCCGCCGCGAACATGTCCTCGCCCGCGTCTTCCTCGTTCGCCACGCGCGGCAGTTTGGCCTTCTGGCGCGAGTCGAAGCTCGACCAGACGTCGTTCCACTGGCCGCGGGTTGCCGCTTTCGAGTATTCGGTCGCGCGGGCCTCGAAGAAATTGGCGTGCTCGATGCCGTTCAGCATCGGCGCGAGCCAGGGCAGGGGGTGCTCGTCGATCATGTAGACGGGTTTCAGGCCCAATTGCCCCAGCCGCCAGTCGGCGATGTAGCGAATGTACTTCTTGATCTCCTTGGGCGTCATGCCGTTGACCGGGCCCATCTCGAACGCGAGATCGATGAAATTATCCTCCAGCCGGATCGTCGTCTGGCACACGTCGGCGATATCGTCCTTCACCGCCTTGGTCAGGCACTGGCGCTCGTGGACGAACGTGTGGAACATCTTGATGATGCCCTCGCAATGCAGCGTCTCGTCGCGGATCGACCAGGTGACGATCTGGCCCATGCCCTTCATCTTGTTGAAGCGCGGGAAGTTCATCAGCATCGCGAAGCTGGCGAACAACTGCACGCCCTCGGTGAAGCCGCCGAACATCGCGAGCGTGCGCGCGATATCCTCGTCGGTGTCGACGCCGAAGTTCTGCATATAGTCATGCTTGTCCTTCAGCTCGGCATATTCGAGGAAGGCGCCGTATTCGCTCTCGGGCATGCCGATCGTGTCGAGCAGATGGCTGTAGGCGGCGATGTGCACCGTCTCCATGTTGCTGAACGCGGTCAGCATCATCTTGATCTCGGTCGGCTTGAACACGCGGCCGTATTTCTCGTGGTAGCAGTCCTGCACCTCGACGTCCGCCTGGGTGAAGAAGCGGAAGATCTGCGTCAGCAGGTTGCGTTCATGATCGGAGAGCTTCTGCACCCAGTCGCGGCAATCCTCGCCGAGCGGCACCTCCTCGGGCAGCCAGTGAAGCTGCTGCTGACGCTTCCAGAACTCGAACGCCCAGGGGTATTCGAACGGCTTATACTGCTTCCGGGCTTCGGTGAGGGACATGGGATTACTCCGAAAATAAAGAGGTCAGAATAAGTGAAATAGCCATCAGCAGCAGGAGGATGCTGCCGACACGATACCAAGGCGATGGCTGAAAAGAACCGGTGAAATCGACGCGCAGGTTACGCAACGCTCGTTCGGGATTGAACCAGAGCATGGCACTGGCAGCGAGGAGCACTAGGGCGGCGCCGAACAAGAAACCGTTCACCGCCCCGACCCCCAGCCGGCCATGTTCCACGCGAACATCGCCAGCACCACCGCGCCCGCGCCCAGCATCGTGCCGGCGATGCGGCGCGCATAGACCGCGCCGTCGCTGCGCACCGGCCGCGTCCACACCAGCACCGTCGCGACCGTCAGCACGGCGGCGACCAGCCCCATGATGCGCGGCGCGGTGAACCAGTCGAGCAGCGTCGGATCGCCGGACGCGCTCATGCGACCAACGCCCACAACGTGCGTTCCACCCCCGCAACCATCAACGGAGAAGCATCATGGTCGACATCAGCCAGATCCAGGAGCACGCGGAAGTCATCGGCGCCGACGGCACCCATGTCGGCACCGTGGACCACGTCCAGGGCGACCGCATCAAGCTGACCAAGAACGACAGCCCCCAGGCCGAGGACGGCGAGGGTGCCAAGCACCACTATATCTCGATCGGCCTGGTCGCCGAGATCGAGGACGGCAAGGTCCGCCTGAGCGCGACTGGCGCCAACGCGCTGACGCTCGAAGAGGACGCGTGAGACCATAGTCCCTCTCCCATCGGGAGAGGGAGGGGCCCAGTCGAAGACTGGGAGGGTGAGGGCGACGTCGTTCACGCGGCGGCGCCCTTTTCTTGTGCAGCGGCGCGGCGGCCATTGACGACGGCCCACACCAACCACGCAACAATCCCGACGACGGCTGCCCACATATATACGAACGCTACAACATCCCAAATGTTATGCCGCTCGATCAAACGGTACGAATACCACCAATTCTCGATCAGGCCGCCTTTGCCACGCGCAGTGATGCGAAAGCCGAGACTTTCTGGATAGCCCGTCTTTTGCCAAAGCCAGAATAACGGAAGCATATAGACAAGCGTGCCAAAAATTATGGCTAGGTTCTTGCGCCAACTTCCCGATTTCTTTTCTTTATCCTCATTCATCGATTATCCATCCAGATTGCCTCGTTCCGCCACGTCGTCAGACGCTGTCGGCTATGCCGACACCGCTGCCCGACGTGGCGAGTCCTCGCTTTGCTTACGCAAAGCGAGGCCGCCCGCACCTCACTGACACGCCAGACACTCGTCGTAATCCGTCGTCTCGAACACGTATTGCGGCACTTCGATCGTGTTGTCCGCCTCCACACCGCCCGCGAAGCCTGCGCGCTGGATGCTCTTCGAGCGGAGGTAATAGAGCGACTTGATGCCGAGCTCCCACGCGCGGAAGTGGAGCATCAGCAGGTCCCATTTCTCGACGTCGGCGGGGATGAACAGGTTCAAGGACTGCGCCTGGTCGATGAACGGCGTACGATCGCCCGCCAGTTCCAGGATCCAGCGCTGATCGATCTCGAAACTGGTCTTGTACACGTCCTTTTCCTCGACCGAGAGGAAGTCGAGGTGCTGGACGCTGCCACCCTGCTCCAGGATCGTGCTCCACACCGCGTCCGAGTTCTTGGATTTCGCGATCAGCAGCCGTTCGAGATACGGGTTCTTGATCGAGAAGCTGCCCGACAGCGTCTTGTGCGTGTAGATGTTGGCCGGGATCGGCTCGATGCACGCGCTGGTGCCGCCGCAGATGATGCTGATCGACGCGGTCGGCGCGATCGCCATCTTGCACGAGAACCGCTCCATCACGCCCATGTCCTGCGCGTCGGGGCAAGGCCCGCGCTCGTGCGCCAGCATCATTGATGCGCTCGCTGCCTGCGCCGACACGTGGCGGAACATGCGCAGGTTCCAGCTCTTGGCCATCGCCCCCTCGAACGGGATGTTGCGCGCCTGGAGGAACGAGTGGAAGCCCATGACGCCCAGCCCCACGGAGCGCTCGCGGCCCGCGGAATAGGCTGCGCGCTCCATGCCGGGCTCATGCCGGTCGATATAGTCCTGCAGCACGTTGTCGAGGAAGCGCATCACGTCCTCGATGAAGCGCGGGTCGGCGTTCCACTCGTCCCATGTCTCGAGGTTGAGCGAGGACAGGCAGCACACGGCGGTGCGGTCGTTGCCGAGGTGGTCGCGGCCGGTCGGCAGCGTGATCTCTGAGCACAGATTCGACGTCGACACCTTCAGCCCCAGATCGCGGTGATGCTTGGGCATCGCGCGGTTCACATGGTCGGCGAAGACGATATACGGCTCGCCGGTCTGGAGCCGCGTCTCGACCAGCTTCTGGAACAGCGAGCGCGCGTCGAGCGTCTGGCGGACCGCACCGTCCTTGGGACTGAGCAGCTGCCACTCTGCGCCATCGCGCACCGCCTCCATGAACGCGTCGGTCAGCAGAACGCCGTGGTGGAGGTTGAGCGCCTTGCGGTTGAAGTCGCCCGAGGGCTTGCGGATCTCCAGGAACTCCTCGATCTCCGGGTGGCTGATGTCGAGGTAGCAGGCGGCCGAGCCGCGCCGCAGCGAGCCCTGGCTGATCGCGAGCGTCAGGCTGTCCATCACGCGCACGAACGGGATGATGCCGCTGGTCTTGCCGTTGAGGCCGACCGGCTCGCCGATGCCGCGCACGTTGCCCCAATAGGTGCCGATCCCGCCGCCGCGCGAGGCGAGCCAGACGTTCTCGTTCCAGGTGTCGACGATGCCGTTCAGGCTGTCGGGGACGGAGTTGAGATAGCAGGAGATCGGCAGGCCGCGCCCGGTGCCGCCGTTGGACAGGACCGGCGTCGCGGGCATGAACCACAGCCGCGAGATATAGTCGTACAATCGCTGCGCATGCGCGGCATCGTCGGCATAAGCGGAGGCGACACGGACGAACAGATCCTGATAGCTCTCGCCCGGCAGCAGGTAGCGGTCCTTCAGCGTCTCGCGGCCGAAGTCAGTGAGGAGCGCGTCGCGGCCATGGTCGACCTCGACCGGATAGGGCCCGCGCGGCGTCGGAGCCGCGGGCGATGCGGCCTTGATCTGGGCAGTATCCGTGACCTGCTCGCCCGGATTCGTCCATTCCATCGTGTCGCCGTTCATGTCGTTCCTAAAGTCCATTGCGCCACGCTCCTGATTCACCGTTCGTTCGACTCGGACGAGCCTGGTCATGCTATTAGGTTGCCACGCGCCACGCGAGAACAAAATGAGACCGTCGCTGTCGGGGACCCATGGTGTCGATGACGTCCAGACCTCAAGAGGTAAGACGCCCGACACCACAACTTGGGTCCCGCACCGCTTGTTGCCACAAGAGATTGTAGAAGGGTGAAGGACGATGCAAGTCCGATCCGGGCCTGGTTTGTCCTGGAACGGCGACTACCGACGCAACGCCCGCCGCGACGCGTGGACTTCCGCGCCTCCTGCGAAACGCAAGGGAACGGGCCGGGAACGCAAATATTTTCCGCCGTGCCCACGCTGAGATCGAAAGGCCCCGGGCGACACTGGCCGGGGCGGCGATCGCGGCGTATCGTGCCGTGATGCGCCGTTCTTTCCTCCTGTCCCTGGCCTTCGTCCTGGCCCCGGTCTGTGCCGCGACGACGGCGTCGGCGGCCCTCGTGCAGCCCGTGCCGTCCACGCCGGCCGACACCGCGCCTGCGCAGAGTGTGCCCACCCGACCCGCGTCCTCCGCGCCGCCGGCGTCGTCCTCCACCGTCGTCGTCACCGCCCGCCGGTTGCCGCCCGCGAAAATGGTGGAGCATCTGACCCATGCGGTGACGCAGAGCGCCGATGCGAGCGAGGCGCTGGCGCGCTTTCCCGACATGGTGTGCCCGTCGAGCGAGGGAATGCCGCTCGATTATGACGCGCGGATCGTGGCGCGCATCCGCGCCGATGCGGCGGCGGCGGCGATCGGCGTCGACAAGCCGGGCTGCCATCCCAACGTGATCGTCATGGTCGTGCCGAACGGCCAAGCGGTGGTGCGCGCGCTGCGCCGGACCCAGAGCTACATCTTCGGTGACATGGAGCCGCACCAGATCGCCGAAATGGCCGCCGACGCGGGGCCTGTCCACGCCTGGACCGTCACGCGCCGCCGCAGCCGCGACGCCGATACCGAGCGGGTCGGTACGATGATGCAGGACGTGCCCGAGATCCAGGTGCGCGACGCATCCATCATCCTGGCCGCGACCCGGCTCGACATGACAGCGAGTGTCCTGCTGATCGATGTCGACGCGGTGATCGGCAAGACGGTGAACCAGATCGCAGATTATGCCGCGATGCGCACGCTGGCGCCGACGCGGCCGGCGGGAACGGGACATCATTCCGCCAACCCCGACGACACGATCCTGGGGCTGTTCGCCCCCGGCGATCCCGCCGGTCGTCCCCGCGGGCTGACCGGGTTCGACGCCGGTTATCTCAAGGCGCTGTACCATGGCCCGGCGACCGAGCGCGGGATGGCCAAGATGGGCCAGATGGTGCGTAGCATCGCCGCAGCGTCGCCCCCATCCGGTGCAGCACCCAGCGCGGCGACCGGCTCCATGCCATCGAGCGCCGTGCCGGCGAGATGACCCCCGGCCATCGACGAACGCGGCAGGCGGGCGCCGCACGCGACATGCCGTCGTTCATGCTGATCGATGGCCGCCAGACGCACAGGGAGGGCCAAGTCAGCGGCAACCGGGGGACAAATCTTTAGAGTGCGACGTGATGGTGACGAGCGAGCGGAAAACCGTCACACCGGCAAGTCGATATAATCTTATAATAACTCTTGGCAGTATGATGACATAAGTGTTATCAATATTATGTAATAAAATCAACGGAGAGAGGGCAGGTAGGCGCCATATGACCAAGACGTTATACGCACGGGGAGCGCGGCCTCGTGTGCCGGCGCCGACGACGACGACCAAGCTGGCGCACCGGATGCTGAACGCGTCGCTGACGCTCGCGCAACATCTTCCTCAAGGGATCGTCGGCTCGTCCGCGCTCGACATCCTGCTGTCGCTCTATGTGGCCGAGGAAGATGCGCGTTATCTGTCGGTCAGTGAGCTGACCTTGCCCGGAAATCACATTCCTGCCGTCACCGAGCGCTGGGTCGCCTATCTCGTGCAGTTGGGCCTGGTCGATCGGCGGGGAGACATGCTGGCGTTGAGCGTCGACGGCCATATGGCGCTGACAGACGCATTGGAGGCAATGTTCGTCGCTCAGCGGGCGTTGGACTGATCGGCCGGGCCGTAACGCTCGTCCAGCAGGGCCAACGCAGTCTCGACGTGGATGGCGATCATCGGATCGCACCGGTCCGCCTGGACAAGCGCATCCGAAAGCTGATGCCGAAGCAGGTCGAAGTTGCAGTCGTCGGCGGTCCGTAATGTCATGAGCGCTACCTAACGCGATCCGATCGGCCTTCAACCACCTTGTAGCGGTCCGTGGGACAGTAACCATGATCGTTGTTGCAACGCGGTGGAACACGGTCAGGACCATCGCCGTCAACGCAGGCGTCGACGCGCGATCGGCGTCAGACGGCTTTGACGAGTCCCCATCGCCCATAGGCGTAGTGACGCGGACCCAGCGCGAATCGCTCGCCTTCCGCGTCGCCGCCGAGGAGTTGGGGCTGATCGTCGGGACCGACACCGCCCGCCATCCAGTGCGGGATCGCGATTCTTTTCACCGGCGCCTTGAACGGGCCGGCGAGCGGCGTCTCGAAGTCGACCAGCAACTGCTGCTCGCCCAACCGGGTCGCGACATGCTCCGGTGGGAAGTGCAGCTCGCGGAACGGCGTGTCGAGGTTGAGCCCCACCGCCCCGCCGGTCTGGCGGTCGCCATAGTCGCTCGCGGCGCGGTTCGCGGCATGGTTGCGCCAGGCAGTGCCCAGTTCCACGGCAAGCGCCGCCAGTACGTCAGGGTGGAGCGCATGTTCGACCAGCCGGCGATTGTCGGCCGGGATCGTCACCGCCGGATTGGTCTCCAGCAGCCGCAGCGTCGCCTCGATCTGGAGGAGGTTCGGGTACACGCCGGCGCCGTCCGCCATCGGGCCGAGGCCGTGACGATCGGGCACCGAGCCGAGCAACCGCGCGAGGTCACGGTCCGCCGGGCGCAGGACAACCACCGTCGCCTCCGCGAACGCACCACGGTCTTTGCGCGGGTGGCGGTGCAGGCGGCCGATCCGCTGGAGCAGCACGTCCATCGGGGCCAGATCGGTGATGAGCAGGTCCGCATCGATGTCGAGCGACTGCTCCAGAGTCTGCGTGCCGACCAGCACGCGACCGGCGGCGGTGCGGCCCTTGCCGAACGCCGCCTCCACGCCCTCGTCGAGCAGCCGGCGATCGGACGGCGCGAACCGGCCGTGGTGCAGCGTCGCCACTCCGTTCACGCGGGAGGCGAGATCGGGGGCGAGCGCCTCGACCGCCTGCGCGACCGCGACCGCGCCGCCCACGCTGTTGCGGATCACCAGCACCGACGCGCCCGCGCGGGCCGCCGCGATCGCGCGCGCGGCGATCGCGTCCGCGTCCTCGATGATGCCGGCGGTCTCGATCGTCACCCGCTTCTCGGGCGTGCCCGCCGACGACGCCTGCCGCGGCCGCAGCGCGTGGCCGGACAGCGCGGGATAGGGCTGCGCCTCCGCCTCGGCCAGCGTCGGCAGGGGATGTTTCAGCAGCCGCGCCCGCGCCGTGCCGCCCAGCGTCGCCGACAGCAGCAGCGCGCGGCCCCCGGCGGCGACATGGTTGTCGAGCAACTGTTCGAGCAGCCGGGCCATATAGGCGTCCGACGCATGGACCTCGTCCACCACCAGCAGGCTGCGCGCGAGCGCGGCGGCGCGAACCGGCGCGTGCTTGACGCGCAGCGCCCCCAGCAGCGCCTGGTCGATCGTGCCGACCGCGACGCGCGCGGCGAGGAAGCGGTTGGTGCGCTCGGCCGCCCAGCGGCTGTCGTGATCGTTGCCGTCGCCCCACTGCACGTCATAGCCGGATAGTATCTGCCCGGTGGCATCGCCCGCCTGCAGGTAACCAGGCACCGCCAGCACCGCCTCAGGCGCGTCCTCGCCCCAAACGTCTTTCAGCATCCGTTTTACCCGTTCGAAAAGCTGCACCGCCGCCGTCCGAGTGGGCAACGCAAAGTAGAGCCCGTCGACCTGGCCCAGCCGCCGCAGTTCCAGCCAGCGCCACAGCGCCGCCTCCGTCTTTCCCGACCCGGTCTCCGCCTCGATCAGCGCGACCGGACCCATGTCGTCGGCCGCCGCCTCGACCTGCACGCCGCGCGGGTCGAAGCGGAAGGCGGTGGCGAAATTGGTGGCCGGTGTCGCGAGCGGGACAAGGCCTCGCGCGGCGACCGTCGCCGCCGCCTGCGTCGGCCGCCACGCCTCGCGCTCGGCGCCGTAAGGCCCCTCGACCGGAAAGCGCCTCGTGTCCGAGCCGAGCCAGTCGGCGAGCGTCACCAGCCCCGCGAACAGCGCGACGAACCTCCGAGCGTCCGGGAGCTTGTCGCCTGGCTCCCAGGCGTCAGGATAGCGCGCGCGCACCTGCTCGATCAGGCGCAGGGCTTCCGCAGCGGGGTCGTAGCCGGCGGCGGGCAGCCAATAGTTGACGTGCTTCTCCCATGTCAGGTTCTGGCCGCCGGATAATGGCGCTGGCCCGAACTCCTCGCGCGGGCGGCCGTGATGCGCCATCAACGCCGAGATGTAGCTTGTCGCGCCCCAGTCCCTCAGCATTCCCCAAAGTGCCTGAGACGCCGGCGTCTTCAGCAGCCGGAGGTTGTACAGCAGCGCCGCGACCTGGCCTTCATGCCCGATCTTCTGCGTCCCCGGGTGCAGCCGTGCCTGGAAGCCCCAATTCACCTTGCCGATGTCATGCAACGCCGCCAGCACGATCAGGCGCACCCAATCCTGCGCGGTGAGCGCGCGGCCGGCGGTCGCCGTCAGCGCGGCGTCCCACCCGCCGCCGGCCAGCAGCGCCTCGAACGCCGCCGCCACGTCGAACGCATGCTCGACGAGCGGCAGCGCGGCGATGACGTTCTTGTCCGAGTCGTAGTCTAGCTTGGCCCAGATCACGTCGGCGAATGGTGGCATGGCACTGTCCCTTGCGGATGAACTGTCGGGACAATGGTTCGCCATTTCGAAGGACGGAAGCGGATATGCGCCCGGAACGAACCATGATCCCTCCGCAATGGAAGAACCTATCGTCGAACGAACATCAAACGACGATCGAACATCCTGGCATTGCTGCCGAAACGGATGAGTCGTCGGGTGGCTCATGCCCCGATCCGGCGACACGCTGATCTGGGTTGGGGAGCAAGGTTGTGGCGAAGGCACAGGCTGCGTGGGCTGGCGAGACAGAAACCGCGTCGCCCTACTCGATGACGTCGCTCTAGTTCGCTCGCCCGCTCGCGTGCCCACCCTCCAACCCCGCACCGGCCAGTTCGTCTCGCTGCGCGGCCGGCTGTGGCTGGTCGAGGGCGAGCCCGACGCGCCGTTCGCGGGGCACCGCCTCGCCTGCGTCGACGACGATGCGAGTGGCGAGAACGCGCGGGTGCTGTGGGGCGCGGAGATCGATCCGACGCTGCGCGACGAGGAGGCGTGGGCGGCGCTAGGAACCGCCGGTGGCGACGATCCGCGCGCGTTCTCCGCCTATCTGCGCACGGTCAAGTGGCGCACCGCGACCGCTGCCGAGCGCGACCTGTTCCAGGCGCCGTTCCGCGCCGGCATCCGCCTCGATCCGTACCAGTTGCTGCCGCTGCGCAAGGCGTTGCGGCTGCCGCGCGTCAACCTGCTGATCGCCGACGACGTCGGGCTGGGCAAGACGGTGGAGGCTGGCCTCGTCCTGCGCGAGCTGCTGGTGCGGCGGCGGGTCGACTATGCGGTGGTGCTCGCGCCCGCGTCGATGACCGGCCAGTGGCGCGACGAGTTGGCGACCAAGTTCGGCCTGTCGTTCGACATCGTCGACCGCCGCTACCTCGAGGATCTGCGCCGCCGGCGCGGCTATGGCGCCAACCCCTGGGCGGCGGGATCGCGCTTCATCCTGTCGCACCGGCTGCTGGGCGACGAGGCCTATGTCGCCGGGCTACGTGATGTACTGGAGGATTTCCGCGCGCGATCGATCCTGATCCTCGACGAGGCGCATCATGCCGCGCCCGCCGGTGATGGCCGGTACGCGATCGAGAGCCAGTTCACCCGCGAGCTGCGCGACCTGTCGGACCGGTTCGAGCACCGGCTGTTCCTGTCCGCGACGCCGCACAACGGCCACCCCAACAGCTTCGCGACGCTGCTGGAGCTGCTCGACCCGCAGCGGTTCACGCGCGGCGTGGCCGTGACGGCGGCGGACCTGGAGCCGGTGATGGTGCGCCGGCTGAAGAGCGACCTGCGCGCGCTGGGCGAGGCGTTTCCCGAGCGGCTGGTCGAGGCGGTGGTGCTCGACGGCCTGGCCGACGACGCGCCCGAGCTGCGGCTGGCGGCGATGCTGGCCGACTATCGGGCGTTGCGGGAGCGGCGCGTCGGGCGGTTGGCGAAGGTTCGCGCGGCGCAGGCGCGACTCGCGTTCGTCGGGCTCCAGCAGCGGTTGCTCTCCTCGATCCCGGCGTTCGCGCGCACGCTGCGCGTCCATTTGGCCGCGCTGGACCGGCTGATCGCCGGCGATGCGCGCCCCGGTGACGTGGACGATGCCGAGCCCGAAGCGCCGGAGCTTGCCGCCGACGAGGAAGCGGCACTCGACCGGCTCGCCTTGGCCGAGGCGGCGCATGGGGCGTCGGCGGCGCTCGCCGGCGCGGCGGAGGCGGACCGCGCGCAGCTCGAGGCCGAGCGTGCGCAGGCGGCGGCGATGCTGGTGGTGGCGGAAGCCGCGCGCCACGGACCGGACGCGCGGGTGCGCTGGTTGCTCGACTGGGCGCGCGCGGACCTGCTCGATGCCGACGGGCGCTGGCGCGATCGGCGGCTGATCCTGTTCACCGAATATGAGGACACGCGCCGCTGGCTGCAGCGGCAGCTGTCGGTTCTGCTCGACCCGATGGATCGCCATGAGGCCAGGCGGATCGACAGCTTCACCGGCGTCACCTCCATCGAGCGGCGCGAGGCGCTGAAGCGCGCGTTCAACGATCCCGCCGATCCGATCCGCATCCTGATCTGCACCGACGCGGCGCGCGAGGGGATCAACCTCCAGTCGCAATGCCACGACCTGGTGCACGTCGACCTGCCGTGGAACCCGTCGCGGCTCGAACAGCGCAACGGGCGGATCGACCGCAAGCTGCAACCGAGCGCCACCGTCACCTGCCGCTATTTCGTCTATGCGCAGCGGCCCGAGGACGTGGTGCTCGACGCGCTGGTGCGGAAGACCGAGGCGATCCGGCGGCAGCTTGGGTCGGCGGGCCAGGTGCTGGGCGACCGGATCGCCGAGCGGCTGGCGGGCGGCGGCATCGGCCGGGCCGACGCGCGCGACCTCGCCGAGCGCATCCGCGACGCAGGCGCGGACGAGCGGGTGCGGGCGGCGGTGCGCGATCTCGATGACGGCGAGGCGGCGCGGCTCGCGCGGTTGCGGCGCGAGCAGGCGGATCTGGCTTCCGCCTTGGCGCAGGCGCGGGCGCGCGTCGGGGTGGAGCCGGACGAGCTGCAATCGGTGGTGGGGCTGGCGCTGGCGCGCGCGGGCGGGGCGTGGGACGGGCAGGGCGCGGTGGGCGCGACGCCGGTGTTCGCGCTAGACCAGGCGACGCTGGCGGCGGACCCGAGCTGGCAGCCGCTGCTCGACGACTTGCGTGCCCGCGGCCCTGCGCCAGGCGAGAAGCCGGGGCAGTGGCGCGCGAGCCCCGACGCCGCCGTCCGCCGCGTCAGCTTCGCGCCCGCGATCCTGCCCGACGGGCGCGACGCGGGCGATGTGGTGCAGCTTCACTTGGAGCATCGGCTGGTGCGGCGGCTGCTCGGCCGGTTCCTGACCGCGGGCTTCCGGCAGGGCCTCGACCGCGCCTGCGTCATCGCGGCGAGCGTCCCAGCCCCGCGAGTCGTGCTGATCGGGCGGCTGGCGCTCTACGGCGAGGGCGCGGCGCGGCTGCACGAGGAGGTGCTGAGCGTCGCCGCCGACTGGCGGGACCGCGCCGGCGAGGCAGGTGGCCTGCGCCCGCTGGCGCCCGGCCGCGAGGCCGAGATGCGGGTGCTGGACGAGATGATCGCCGCGATGGCGAATGCGCGAACCGTCGATCCGGCGCTGGTCGCGCGGCTGACCGCCGGCGCGGCCGCCGACGTCGCCGCGCTCCGGCCGGCGCTGGAGGAGCGCGCGGCGGCACGCGCGGAGCGGGTGGCGGCGGAACTCGCGCGCCGGGCGGAGGCGGAGGCGGCGAGTCTCGAACGGCTGTTGCGCGACCGGATCGAGCGCATCCGGCGCGAGCGTGGCGACGACGACGCCCAACTCACGCTGCTGCTCGACGCGGGCGAGGCGCGGCAGCGGGCGGCGGACCGGCGATCCTGGGACCGTGCCACGACGCGGCTGGACGACGAGCTGGAGCGCGAGCCCGAACGTGTGCGCGCCGCCCACCGCGTCCGCGCCACGCGGCTGGAGCCGATCGGGGTGGTGTACCTGTGGCCTGAGGGAAAGCGTGGCACCCCCAATCCCGTTCGCCCTGAGCTTGTCGAAGGGCTGTCCTCGCTCGCGAAGAAGGACAGTGCTTCGACAGGCTCAGCACGAACGGAGAATGGGGGAGGGCGCGCAGCATGAGCGGCCTCCTGGACGCGGGCCGGCACGACTGGCTCGGCTATCTCCAGCCCACCGGGCTCGTCGTGGCGCCGGCGGTGCTCGCGCGGCTGGGGCTGTGGCCCGAGCCGCAGCGAGCGCGCGACGGCGAGGCGGTGGCGGTGGCGCTCGACCGGCTCGCGGGCGGCGAGGCGTGGCCGCTGTTCCGCGACGTACTCGGCTGGCCGGCGGAACGGATGCTGGGCCTGGCCGGTGGGCCGCCGTTGCCCGACCGGCTGACGGTTTCGCTGCGCGACGGCGAGACGCTGCTGCGCCCCGACTGGGCGGTGCACGCGCCCTCTGTCGACCCGTCGGGCGATCCTGCCGGCGACGGCGTCCAGTTGCTCGTCTGCATCGAGGAGCCGGGCACGGTGCTCGACCGGCGCGGCGCGCTCGACGGGTGGGAGGCGACCGCGCAGCAACGGTTCGAGCGGCTGCTGCGCGAGACGGGCGTGGCGGCGGGCGTGCTGGTCGGCCTGCGCGAGACGGGCCGCAAACCCGGCGATGGCGAGGGCGAGCGCGCGCCGCTGGAGCCGGTGCTGCGCCTGGTCGTCGCGCCCAAGGGCGAGGCGTCGGGCCACGCGTCCTGGCCGCTGACGGCGCTGGCGGAGGTGTCCGGGCGCGGGATGCTCGCGGGGCTGAAGCTGCTGCTCGATGCGCATGCGCTGTTCACCGGCGCTCCGTCGCACCGGCTGCCGACGCTGCTGGCCGAAAGCCGGGCGGCGCAGGCGGCGGTGTCGGCGCGGTTGGCGGGACAGGTGCTCGCCAGCCTCCACGAGCTGTTGCGCGGGCTGGACGCCGCCGCGCCCGAGCTGGTGCGCGGCGTCGCGGCGAGCGACCCGCACCAGTTGTACGAGGGACTGCTGACCGTGCTGCTGCGGCTGATCTTCATCCTCTACGCCGAGGATCGCGGCCTGATGCCGTCCGCCGAGGGCGGCCCCGCGGCGACGCTGTACGAGCAGGGCTATGCGCTGGGCGGGCTGCACGTCCGGCTGCTGGACGACCGGGCGCTCAACCCCGACACGATGGACGACCGGCGCGGTGCGTGGGGGCGGCTGCTGGCGCTGTTCCGGCTGGTGGAGCGCGGGCATCCGTCGGGCTTCATGCAGGCGCGCGGCGGCAAGCTGTTCGACGAGGGCGCGTTCCCGTTCCTGCTCGGCCGATCGGCGCCGGGCGAGCCTGAGCAGGTGCTGACGGTGTCCGACGGCTGTGTGCTGCGCGTGCTCGACGGGCTGCTGACGCTGGACGGCGAGCGGGTGGCGTACCGATCGCTCAGCGTCGAGCAGATCGGGTCGGTGTACGAGACGGTGATGGGCTTCACCGTCGAGCTGGCGGGCGGGCCGACGGTGGCGATCCGCGCGGGCAAGGCCAACAAGGTGCCGGTGTGGGTCGACCTCGCCGCGCTCGCGCAGGCGGCCGGGACGGAGCGGACGCGGCTGCTGAAGGCGTGGACGGGGCGGGGGCAGTTCCCGGCCACGGTGGCCAAGGCGCTTCGCACGGCGGAGGACGTCGCGGCGCTGACCGCCGCGCTCGCCCGGTGATCGACGCGCGCGCCTGCCCACGCGGCGCCGCCGTGGCGGAGGGGACGCCGACGCTGCAGCCGACCGACGAGCGGCGGCGTACCGGTAGCCATTATACGCCGCGCTCGCTGACCGCGCCGATCGTCCGCCACGCGCTGGAACCCGCCTTCATGCGGATCGGGCCGGACGCGACGCCAGGCGAGGTGCTGGACCTCAAGATCTGCGACCCGGCGGTGGGATCGGGCGCGTTCCTGGTCGAGGCGTGCCGGCAATTGGGCGACCGGCTGGTCGAGGCGTGGGAGCGCTGGCCCGCGCAGCGCCCGACGATCCCACCCGACGAGGACGCGCTGCTCCACGCCAAGCGGCTGGTGGCGCAGCATTGCCTGCACGGCGTCGACCGCAACCCGCTGGCGCTCGACCTCGCGAAGCTGTCGCTGTGGCTGGAGACGCTGGCGAGCCGGCACGAGTTCACCTTCCTCGACCATGTGCTGCGCCACGGCGACAGCCTGGTCGGCCTGCCCAACCCCAAGATCACGGCGGTGACCTGGGGCAAGGTGTCGGGCCAGCACACGTTCATCGAAGGCATCGTACGGGACGCCCTGCGCGAGGCGGCCGGACTCGATCGGCTGATCCGCGCTGAGGCGGAGATCGCGTCCTACGCCGCGCAGGAGGCGCGCTACCGTAAAAAGGCTGGCGCGCTTCACTATGCGCGACTGATCGCTGACGCGGTGCTGGAGGCGTTCTTCACCGGCGTCAATGCGCGTGAGCGGGCGATCAACCTCGTCGAGGTGCAGCAGTGCGCCGAGGCGCCGAGCCCGCAGAGTTGGGGGCGGCTTGCGGCGATGGGTGAGCGGCTGCGCGCCTCCGCAATCGGGATCACGGGCTTCCATTGGGAGCTCGAGTTCGAGGGCGTGTTCAGCCGGCCCAATCCGGGCTTCGACGCGATCGTCGGCAATCCGCCGTTCGCGGGCAAGAACACGATCGCGTCCGGCCATCCGCTCGCCTATCCCGACTGGCTCAAGACGCTGCACCCCGGCGCGCACGGCAATGCGGACCTGTCGGCGCATTTCTTCCGCCGCGCCTTCGGCCTGTTGCGGCGGGGCGGCGCGTTCGGGCTGATCGCGACCAACACCATCCGCCAGGGCGACACACGCGCGACCGGGCTCGAGCGGATCGTGGCGGACGGCGGCATCATCTACCGCGCCGTCAGCCGCCACCGCTGGGAGGGCGAGGCGGCGGTGGTGGTGAGCCAGGTGTTCGTGCGGAAGGGCGCGACGGTGTCGGCGCCATCCCGTAACAGCCCTCCGGATCCGGACGCTCACAGCCACGAAGAAGCATATGCGCAGGCGACCCGGCCCACTCCTGACCGTCACCCCGGGCTCGACCCGGGGTCCCGCTTCTTCGACGCGGGGGCAGTCAGCGGGACCCCGGATCAAGTCCGGGGTGACGGAGGGGGAGCGATGCTCGACGGCCGACCGGTGCGGCGCATCTCCGCCTATCTGGTCGAGGGCGACATGGACGGCTCGCCAGCGACGCTGCGGGAGAATGCGGGCAAGTCGTTCATCGGCTCGTTCCTGTTGGGGATGGGATTCACATTCGACGACGTGAACGCAGCAAGAGGCAAGGCGTCGACGCTGGCCGACATGGAACGGCTAATCGCGAAAGATCCTCGCAATCTGGAGGCGATAAAGCCGTATATAGGTGGGGAGGAGCTGAACAACTCGCCCACCTTCTCACATCACCGATACACGATCGATTTCGCGAACTGGCCGCTTCGTCGGAAGGGCGAGGGGCCGAGTTGGTCATCGTTGTCGGACGTCGAGCGCCATGTTCAACTGCGATCCGGGATCGTCGCACCTGAGTATCCGGGACCCGTGGCCGAGGACTGGCCGGAACTGGCGGCGATCGTCGAAGATCGCGTGAGACCCGAGCGGCTGAAGCAGAGGGATGAAACAGGACGACGCATCTGGTGGCGCTTCCTGCGGACGCGATCGGAGTTGTACGGGACCATCAAGCCCCTCAGTCATGTGTTGGCAATCAACTGTGGAGCAACGCCGCACGTATCCTTCGCCCGGAGATCGGCCGAAGGCGTGTTCTCGCACACGGCCGCCGTCTTCGCCCTCTCAACCCATGCCGCCTTCGCGACCCTCCAGTCCCGCGTCCACGAGGTCTGGGCCCGCTTCTTCGCGTCCTCGATGAAGGACGATCTGCGTTACACGCCCTCCGACTGTTTCGAGACATTCCCGCTGCCGCCCGGCTATGCCGACGCGCCCGACCTCGACGCCGCGGGCCTGGCGTACCACGACACCCGCGCCGCGCTCATGATCGCGCGGGATCAGGGGATGACGCCCACTTACAACCGCTTCCACGCCAGCGCCGACGAAGCCGACGACATCGTGGCGCTGCGCCGGCTGCACGACGACATGGATCGCGCGGTGCTGCGCGCCTATGGCTGGGACGATCTCGCGACGCGCGCCGCGCCCGTGTTCCTCGACGCGGAGATTGAGGACGATCACCAGTACCAGGGCCGCCTGTTCTGGCCGGCGGCGTTCCGCGACGAGCTGCTCGCGCGCCTCCTGCGCCTGAACGAGCAGCGCGCGGCGGCGGAGCGGAGCCTATGATAGCGGCGCCAGAAACAGCGGCTGGCGTGCGCGAGGAGCTGGTGCGGCGGCTGCGGCGCAACCTGATCGGGCCGAGCGAGCCCGACGACGCGGACCTCGCCGCCGAGCGCCTGCCCGCCGGCGAGAGCCCGTCGCGCTGGTATCTCAGCGGCTTCATCGCGCCGTCGGGCGAGCTCACCCCCGCCCACATGACGTCGGCGGAGGCGGAGCCGGACGAGGTCGACAGCTATTTCCCGGAGTCCGAGGGCTTCGGCGCCGGCGGGGCGGCCGGCGACCATGACGAGCCCGAGCAGCCCGCCGCGCGGCGCCGCTTCCTGCCGAGCTCGATCGGGCTGTCGGCGATGCTCGATCACGACGTGAGCGAGATCGAGGTCGCGGTGAGCTGGGGCGATTACGTCCCCGAGCCGCCGCTGCCGCCCGACATATTGGACAGCGGCACTGAGCCGCGGGGCGAGCCCGTCACCTGGCGGCGGGTCCCCCGTGCGCAGGTCCGGACGCTGCGGATCCCGCGCGAGGACGAGGGGCTGGTGACGACGGTCGTGCCGGACTCGGCCGCCACCGCGCGGCCCGGCGGCGCGCTGGAGCTTGGCATCCGCGCGCGGCCGTTCCGCCTGCGGCTCGCCTCGGGCGCGTTCCGCGACGTGCGGGTCGTGACCGTGTTCCTGGTCAACAAGCGGCTGGAGCCGCACGCCCGCTACCGCGACCTCGCCTATGCCTACCAGGCGCGGCTGGCGCTGCGCTGCGCGGCCGGCTTCGTGCCGCAGCACGACCTGTCACGCATCAGCCGCGACGACTGGGACGACCAGCTCGCCGACCTCCACTATCGCGATGCCGCCGCCTATGCCGTCGGGCTCGGCTGCGCGACCGGGCATGTCGCGGATGCCGACCGAGCGGTGCGTGGCGTCCACACCACCCACCTGCCGCGCGCGGCGGTGGAGCGGACGGTGGCCGCCGCCGTGCCGGGCGTCGCCTTCGGCATGGATCGGCTCGCCGAGCTGGCACGGGAGGGCGGCGAGGCGTTGCGGGCGGTGCTGGAACCGCTGGTGACCGGCTATGCGGCCTGGACCGTCGATCAGCATATCGCGGCGTCGGCGGCCGACGTCGCGACCGCGCCGCAACGATCGGCGACCGCCGCGGCGCTGATCGCGGCGCAGGTGGCGGCGCGCGGCCGGATCGCGGCGGGCATCGCGCTGCTGGCGGCGGACGTGCGCGCGCGCACCGCGTTCGAGATCGCCAACCGCGCGGTCGCCGACGCCGCCCGCGCGCGCCGGCCCGGCGACCGGGCACCCGCGTGGCGGCCGTTCCAGCTCGCCTTCATCCTGCTCAACCTCGAAGGGCTGGCCGACAAGCGCCACCCCGACCGCGAGATTGCCGACCTGTTGTTCTTCCCCACCGGCGGCGGCAAGACGGAGGCGTATCTGGGGCTGGCCGCCTTCGCCATCGCGCATCGGCGGCTGGGCGGGGCGGGGCTGATCGGCGCGGGCGTCAGCGTCGTCATGCGCTACACGCTGCGGCTGCTGACGCTCGACCAGCTCGGCCGCGCCGCGGGGCTCGTCTGCGCGCTGGAGCTGCTGCGCGAGGGGCGGGACTATCGCCCTCCCGACGGTCGCCCGGCGCTGGGCGACTGGCGGATCGAGATCGGGCTGTGGGTCGGCTCGGACGCTAGCCCCAACCGGCTGGGCGGCCGCGGCGACAAGAGCGACGACACCGCCGTCAAGCGGGTGCGCCGCTTCCGGTCGGGCCGCGACCCGCGCGCGCCCGCGCCGATCAAGGCCTGCCCCTGGTGCGGCACCGCCTTCGTCGCGCAGAGCTTCCGCTGCGTGCCCAATGACGATCGCCCGACCAACCTGGAGCTGCGCTGCGCCGATGTCGACTGCGCGTTCACCGGCGACCGGTCGCTGCCGATCGTGACGGTGGACGAGGCGATCTATCGCCGGCTGCCCGCGTTCCTGATTGCCACCGTCGACAAGTTCGCCGCGCTGCCGTGGCGCGGGCAGGCGGGCGCGTTCTTCGGCCATGTCGACCGCGCGGACGACGACGGCTTCTACGGCGCCGCGGAGCCCGGCAAGGGCCGCCCGCTCGACGCCGGGGCGGGGCGTGGCTGGTGCCTCGATCCGCCCGATCTGGTGATCCAGGACGAGCTGCACCTGATCTCCGGCCCGCTCGGCACCGTCGCGGGGCTGTACGAGGCGGCGATCGACCGGCTGGCGACGCGCGAGGTGGCCGGGCCAGATGGCGAGCGGGTGCGGGTCCGCCCCAAGATCGTCGCCTCCACCGCCACCGTCCGGCGCGCGGCCGGGCAGATCAAGGCGCTGTTCGACCGGGCGGACACGCGCATCTTCCCCGCCCCCGGCATCGACCGGCGCGACAGTTTCTTCGCGCTGACCCGGGCCGAGAGCGAGGGCGACCCGGCGCGCTGGTACGTCGGGCTGGCGGCGGCCGGGCGGGGGCCCAAGCTCGTGTTCCTCCAGGCGCTCGTCACGCTGCTCGCGGGCGCTCAAGGGCTGGCGGAGGAGGGTGGCCCAGAGACAAGAGGGAAGGCGGACGCCTACCTGACCGCGCTCTGCTATTTCAATGCGCTGCGCGAGCTGGGGGGAGCGCGGCGCATCGTCGAGGACGAGGTGTCCGCGCGCGCCGCGCATTACGGCAGCGAGCGACGCCGGCTGGAACCGCCCGACCGGCCCTTCGCCGACCGCCAGCTCGCCGAGCCGATCGAGCTCACCTCGCGCGTGTCGACCGACCAGGTGGCGGCGGCGAAGCAGCGGCTGGAGGCGACGTTCGGCGGTGCGAGACAGGGCGGCGCGGACGTAGCGCCCGTCGATGTCGCGCTCGCGACCAACATGATCTCGGTCGGCCTCGACATCGAGCGGCTGGGGCTGATGCTCGTCCAGGGCCAGCCCAAGACCGCGGCCGAATATATTCAGGCGACCAGCCGCGTCGGCCGCCACCCCGCGCGCCCGGGGCTCGTCGTCGTCGTGCTCAACGTCCACAAGCCCCGCGACCGGATGCACTTCGAGCAGTTCGGCCATTTCCACGACACCTTCTACCGCGCGGTGGAGGCGACCAGCGTCACCCCCTGGTCGCCGCGCGCGCTCGATCGCGCGCTGGCCGCGGTAGTGGTCGCGATCGCGCGGCACCTCGATCCGGCGCTGACGCCGTCCGCGGCGGTGACGGCGCTGGAGCGCTCACCCGCGACCCGCGCGGCGGTGATCCGCCACCTCGTCGATCGCGCGCCCGGCGACATGATCGGCGGCAAGGCGCGGCTCGCGGCGATGGTCGAGGGCCTGCTCGACGACTGGGTCGCGGTCGCGGCGGAGCAGACGGCGGCGGGCGGCACGTTCAGCTACGAGGATCGCCCCCAGCGCCTGCTCCACCCGCCGCTCGATCCCGCGCTCGCGACGCTCGCCCCCGCCCACGCCCGTTTCGAGGTCGGCTGGAGCATGCGCGACGTGGAGCCTGGCATCCTCGTCAAGCCGCGCGGCCCGGACGGCGAGCGCGTGCCCGGCGCGGGGGACCTTGGATGAGCCGGGACGGAGCGGACGACATGGGCAACCGAACATGAACTCCTCCCGGCGCGTCACGCTGCGCCAGTCGCAGCTCGTCACCAGCTTCGGCCCGGGCGCGATGGTGGACCTGCCGACGCGATCGGTCATCATGGGCGGGCTCGACCTGTGGCACATGCGCGAGCGCGGCAGTTGGCAGCCGGTCCACGAGCCGCGCGCGGTCGCGGTGCTGGAAGCGCTGCTGCGTGCCAACCGCCGGCTCGACGACGGCGTCGCGCTGACCCTGCGCACGCCGCCGGTGGACGACGAGGGGCGTCGCGGGACCGGCGAGCCACCGGGCGTCGAGGCGCGCATCTTCCCGACCTGGTTCGTCGCGCGGGAGGCGGTGGAGGCGGACGGGCTGCGCCGGCGGCGTCTGGCGCGGTGGCGCGACCTCGATCCGCGCGGCCGCGTCGACCTGGTCGACGACGACGGCCGGCGGTTGGGCGTCACGCCGATCCGCTTCGTCGCCGGCTGCCGCAAGGGGCATCTGCAGGACGTCGACTGGAGCTACGCCGTCCACGCGGGCAGCAAGGAGCGATGCGCCCAGCCGCTGTGGCTGGAGGAGCGCGGCACGTCGGGCGATCCGCAGTCGACGCGCGTCGTGTGCGGCTGCGGCGCCGCGCTGTCGCTGCGCGATGCGCAGGCCGACGGTCGCTTCGGCAAATGCCGCGGCCGGAGACCCTGGCTGCATACCGACGAGCCGGGCGGGTGCGACGAGAACCTCCGCTTCCTGACCCGCACCGCGACCAACGCCTATTTCCCGCAGGTGCTGACGGTCATCTCGCTCCCCGCCGCCGAGGATCTGCTGACCCGGCTGGTCGAGGGGCATATGGACGCGCTGGGCTGGACGGAGACGGCGGCGGACGTCGCCGCCGCGCGCAAGTCCAATCCGGCCTTGCGCGCGGCGTTGGAGGGATGGGGCGACGAGGACGTGCTCGCTCGCGTGCGCCAGCTTCGGCTCGTCGGGCACCAGAACCTCGAAAAGGCGCCGAAGGTCGCCGAATACGACCTGCTCGCCTCGGGCCTGGCGGAGATCGGCTCGGATGCGCCGGACGCGAAACTGCACGCGCAGACGCTGGTGCGCGGCGACTGGGGCGGAGATCGCCCGAGGCTGGCGCCGATCGCCTCCGTCGTGGCGGTGCACCGGCTGCGCGAGGTGTCGTGCCTCTATGGCTTCACCCGGTTCGAGGCGGCGCCGACCGCGATCGACGGCAACCTCGAAGAGCTTTACCTGGCGGTCGAGGGTGCCGCGCTCGCCGCCGACCTGGAGTGGCTGCCGGCCGTCGAACAGCGCGGCGAGGGCGTGTTCCTGCGCTTCGACGTCGACGCGTTGCGCGCCTGGGTGGCCCGGCCGGCGGTCGCGGCGCGCCTGGATGCGCTGGAGCGCGGGTGGGGACGCTGGCGCGACAGTCAGCCCTATGGCGACAAGCTGCGCTGGCCCGGGCCCGGTTATCACGCGATGCACGGCTTCTCCCATGCGCTGATGAACGAGATCGCGCTCGATTGCGGCTATCCGGCGACCGCGCTGAAGGAGCGGCTGTACGCGATCTCCGATGCCGACGGAGACCGGTTCGGGCTGCTGGTGTACACCGCGACGACCGGCGCGCAGGGCACGCTCGGCGGGCTGATCGCGACGCTGCCGCGGCTCGGCGCAATCGTCGAGCGCGCGCTCGACCGGCTGGCGCTATGCTCGGGCGACCCGATCTGCGCCGAGCACGACCCCGACGCGCATGCCGACGAGCGCGCGCTGAGCGGCGCGGCCTGCCACAGCTGCCTGCTGGTGGCAGAGACGAGCTGCGAGGCGCGCAACCTGTATCTCGACCGCGCGCTGGCCGCCGCGACGGTGTCGACGCCGGGAGCGGCGCTGTTCGCGGGATGAGGCGCGATCAGCCGTCCGCCGGGCAGACGTCCATGAGCGCCAGGAAGTTGGCGCAGGGCGCGGTGACGCCGTCGCGCCGCCGTACGAGCCACATCGACGAGACCGCGCCCTCGTCGAGGATCGGCTGATAGATGAGCCCCGCCGACTGGATCGCCCGAAGCGACGCGGCGACCACCACCATGCCGACGCCGGCCGCCGCGAGGCCGAGCAACGTCGAGACCTCGTGTACCTTCTGCGCGACGACGGGTTCCATCGACGCCTGCCGCATCAGCCGGAAGAACTCGTCCGTGGAACCGCCGCTGCGCTCGTTGGCATATACGACCATCGGTTCGCCCCCCATCTGCACCAGGCGCACACCGTCGCCGCGGGCCAGGCGGTGGTCGGGGCGCATCCCGATGAACAACTGCTCCTCCAGCAGCAGCGTCGCGGTCAGGGCGGCGGGCAGGACGGGCGGCCGGGACGCCCGCACGAAGCCCACGTCCAGCGTGCCCGCGGCGATCGCGTCGACCGGGGCGGGGCCGGCGAACTCCGTCAGCGACAGCCGCACGTCGGGGTAGCGCTGGCGGTAATCGTGGATCGCGGTCGCGACGCGCGGGATGAACGGCGCGGACGCGTTGAATCCGACCCTGAGATCGCCGAGATCCCCGTGCGCGGCGCGCAGCGCGATCGCGACCGCACGCTGCGCCTCGTCCAGCGTCCGCTGCGCGGCAGGCAGGAACAGCGTGCCCGCGGGCGTCAGCGCGACGCGGCGGCTGGTCCGGTCGAACAGCCGCACGCCCAGTTCCGCCTCCAGCGCGCGGATCTGCTGGCTGAGCGGCGGCTGGGAGATGCCCAGGCGATCCGCAGCGCGGCCAAAATGCAGCTCCTCGGCGAGCAGGACGAAGTAGCGGAGATGCCTGAGCTCCATGATCGATACCTAAAGCCTATCAATGGGCACTGAAACCCTATTGGACACAAACGGATGACAGGCCCACACGGCGCACCGCAGCACCATGGGATTGCTTCCAGAGTGGTGCTTGTTTGTTCTTACGGTCGTTCGCCGCTCGGCGACGGCGGCCAATTTGGGGTACAGCCATGATCGGGATCGTCCGAATCGCGCTCGCGCGGCCGCTGACCTTCATCGTCATGGCGATCCTGATCGCCATCATCGGCGTGCTCGCGGCGGTGCAGACGCCGGTGGACATCTTCCCCGACATCCGCGTCCCCGTGATCGCCACCGCCTGGCAGTATAGCGGCCTGTCGCCCGACGAGATGTCGGGCCGGATCATCACGCCCTTCGAGCGGACGCTGACCACGACGGTCAACAACATCGCCCATATCGAGAGCCAGTCGATGCCGGGCATCGGCGTGGTGAAAATCTACCTCCAGCCTGGCGCCGATGTTCGCATCGCGACCGCGCAGGTGACCAGCATATCGCAATCCGTGCTGAAGCAGTTGCCGCCGGGCGTCACGCCACCGCAGATCCTGAACTACAGCGCGTCGACCGTGCCGATCCTGCAACTCGCGCTGTCGGGCAAGGGACTGTCGGAGGGCAGGATGCTCGATCTGGCGCAGAACCAGATACGCCCGGGGCTCGTCACCGTGCCGGGCGCGGCGATCCCGACCGCGTCGGGCGGGCGTACGCGGCAGATTCAGATCGATCTCGATCCGCAGGCGCTGCAATCCAAGGGTTTGTCGGCGCAGGACGTCGGCAACGCGATCGCGGCGCAGAACCAGATCAATCCGGCCGGCTTCGCCAAGATCGGCGGCTTCCAGTACAGCGTCCGCCTCAACAACGCGCCGGGCAGCGTCGCGGAGCTCAACAACCTGCCCGTCAAGGTGGTGGACGGCGCGACGATCACGATGCGCGACGTGGCGCATGTGCGCGACGGCAGCGCGCCGCAGACCAACGTCGTCCATGTCGACGGCTCGCGATCGGTGCTGATGACGATCCTGAAGAACGGCGCGACCTCGACGCTGTCGATCGTGCAGGGGATCAAGGACGCACTGCCCGCGATCCAGCAGACGCTGCCGTCCACGCTCAAGATCGTGCCGATCGGCGACCAGTCGCTGTTCGTGAAGGCGGCGGTGACGGGCGTGGTGAAGGAAGGCGCGATCGCCGCAGCGCTGACCTCGCTGATGATCCTGCTGTTCCTCGGCTCATGGCGGTCGACCGTCATCATCGCGATCTCGATCCCGCTCGCCATCCTGGCGGCGATCATCGGCCTCGCGATCACGGGCAACACGCTCAACACGATGACGCTGGGGGGCTTGAGCCTCGCGGTCGGCATCCTGGTGGACGACGCGACCGTCACGATCGAGAACATCAACTGGCATCTCGAACAGGGCAAGTCGGTAACGAGCGCGATCCTGGACGGCGCGGCGCAGATCGTGACGCCGGCGTTCGTGTCGCTCCTATGTATCTGCATCGTGTTCGTGCCGATGTTCTTCCTCCCGGGCGTCGCCGGCTTCCTGTTCGTGCCGCTGGCGCTGGCGGTGGTGTTCGCGATGATCGCGAGCTTCATCCTGTCGCGCACGCTGGTGCCGACGATGGCGATGTATCTGCTGAAGCCCCACGTCACTGCAGGCGCGCACGTCGACGATCACGACCAGCATTCGGCGGGCAGCCCCGCGTCGCGCAACCCGCTGGTGCGGTTCCAGCGCGGGTTCGAGGTCAGGTTCGAGGCGTTCCGCACCCGCTACGGGAGCCTGCTCGAGCGGGCGCTGGCGACGCCGCGGCCGTTCGTCATCGGCTTCCTCGTCGCCGTCGCGCTGTCGTTCGGGCTCGTCGGGTTCCTGGGCGAGAACTTCTTTCCCACCGTCGACGCGGGGCAGATGGCGCTCCACGTCCGCGCGCCGGTCGGCAGCCGCGTCGAGGAGACGTCGGCGGAGTTCGACCGGGTCGAGCAGCGCATCCGCCGCATCATCCCTGCGGACGAACTGGTGTCGGTGGTCGACAACATCGGCCTGCCGGTCAGCGCGATCAACACGACGTACAACAACTCCGGCACCACCGGACCGCAGGATGGCGACATCCTGATCCAGCTGGGCGAGGGCCATGCACCGACCGCCGACTACGTCCGCCCGTTGCGCGAGGTGCTGCCGCGCGCCTTCCCGGGATCGACCTTCTCGTTCCTGCCGGCGGACATCACCAGCCAGATCCTGAACTTCGGCGCGCCCGCACCGATCGACGTTCAGGTCGCGGGCAAGGACGCCGTCGCCAACGCCGCCTATGCGCGCCTGCTGCTGCGCCGCATCAACGCGATCCCCGGCATCGCCGACGCGCGCATCCAGCAATCCGCCCGCTACCCGCAGTTGAACATCGCGGTGGATCGCGGCCGGATCGGCCAATATGGCCTGACGGAGCGCGACGTGACGACCAGTCTCGCCAACTCGCTCGCCGGCACATCGCAGACCGCGCCCGTCTTCTTCCTCAACCCGGAGAACGGCGTATCCTATCCGGTGGTCGCGCAGACGCCCGAATATCGCGTTGGCTCGATGAGCGACCTGTCGAGCATCCCCGTGACGGGAAGCACGGGCGGAGAGCAGGTGCTGGGCGGGCTTGGCACCATCGTACGGTCCGACGCGCCTGCCGTCGTGTCGCACTACAACATCGCGCCGGTGATCGACATCTATGCGACGCCCAACGGCCGTGACCTCGGCGCGGTCGCGGGCGACATCAAGAAGGTGATGGCCGACCTGAAGTCGCAGGCGCCCAAGGGCGTGACCGTCGCGCTGCGCGGCCAATACGCGACCATGAACAGCGCCTTCTCGGGCCTTGGCTTCGGCCTCGTCGGCGCGATCGTGCTGATCTACCTGCTGATCGTCGTCAACTTCCAGAGCTGGCTCGACCCGTTCGTCATCATCACCGCGTTGCCGGGCGCGCTCGCGGGGATTGTGTGGATGTTGTTCATCACCGGCACCACCCTGTCGGTGCCGGCGCTGACGGGCGCGATCATGTGCATGGGCGTCGCAACCGCCAACGCCATCCTGGTCGTCAGCTTCGCGCGCGAGCGGCTCGCGGAGCACGGCGAGGGAGTGCGCGCGGCGCTGGAGGCGGGGATGACGCGCTTCCGCCCGGTGCTGATGACGGCACTCGCGATGATCATCGGCATGTTGCCGATGGCGCTGGGGCTGGGCGAGGGCGGTGAGCAGAACGCGCCGCTCGGCCGCGCGGTGATCGGCGGGCTGATCGTCGCGACCTTCGCGACGCTGATGTTTGTGCCCGTCATCTTCAGCCTGGTGCATCGCCGCCACGCCGGCGCGGTGCGATCCGCTGCGCCGCACGAAGATCCTATCCTGGGGAAAGCGCATGTCTGACGTCGGGCCGAAGGGCTCCCCCAAGCGCATCGCGTTCGTCGCCGGAGCGATCGCGATCGCGGTCGTCGGGGCCGGCATCGCGACGCGGTCACGGTCCGAGCATCGACTGGCGGGATGGACGGCGGCGCAGGAGACGCCGACGGTCACGGTGATCCACCCCAAGCCGGCGGTGTCCGGCTCCGCGCTGACGCTGCCGGCCAACCTCCAGGCGCTCAACAGCGCGCCGATCTACGCGCGTACCAGCGGCTATGTCCGCAAATGGTATGTCGACATCGGCGACGACGTCCGCTCGGGCCAGACGCTCGCGGTGCTGGACGCGCCGGAGGTGGACCAGCAGTTGCTCGCCGCGCGCGCGGACCTGCAGACCGCGCAGGCGAACCAGCAGCTCGCCGCCTCCACCGCCTCGCGCTGGCAGAACATGCTGTCCAAGGACGCGGTGTCCAAGCAGGAGACGGACGAGAAGGTCGGCGACCTCGCGGCGAAGACGGCGCTGAGCAATGCCGCGCGCGCCAACGTCAACCGGTTGCAGTTCACGCAAGGGTTTACGCGGCTGATCGCGCCGTTCTCGGGCGTGGTGACCAGCCGGTCGACCGACATCGGCAGCCTCGTCACCGCCGGCACCGCCGCGTCGACGCCGCTGTTCACCGTGTCGGACGTGACCCGGATGCGTGTGTTCGTGCGGGTGCCGCAATCCTATTCGGCGCAGATACACCCCGGCATGCACGTGACGCTGGCGCTGCCTGAATATGCCGGGCGCACGTTCGACGCGGTGCTGACCCGCACCGCCGACGCGGTCGATCCGCGATCGGGCACCGTGCTGATCGAGTTGCAGGCGGCGAACGGCGACCGGGCGCTGAAGCCGGGCGCCTATGCCCAGGCGAGCTTCCCGCTCGCGGCCGCCGGCAACGCGGTCGTCCTGCCGGCGAGCGCGCTCATCACCGGCGAACACGGTACGCAGGTCGCGCTGGTCGGCAACGACGGCAAGGCGCATCTGAAGACGATAACGATCGCGCAGGATCGCGGCGACACGGTGGAGGTCGGCACGGGCGTGACGTCGGCCGACCGCGTGATCGACAACCCGCCCGACTCGCTCCAGACCGGCGACGCCGTGGACGTGACCAGCGGCCATGCGAGAGCCACCGCGTCGGGAAGCAACCATGCGGCGGGGTAGGGCGCTGATCGGCCTAGTCGCGGCGCTGGCGACCGGTGCCTGCTCGCTGGCCCCCGCCTATCGGCCGCCGGCGATCCCGACGCCGGCCGCGTACAAGGAGGCGGCTGGCTGGCAGCCCGCAGGCCTCGACGTGCCGGCGGAGGGCCGATGGTGGCTGGCGCTGAATGATGCGACGCTGGACACGCTCGAACAGCGGATCGACGCCGGCGACTTCAGCCTGGCCGCGGCGGCTGCGCGTTACGAGCAGGCGCGCGGGCTCGTGCGCCAGGCGCGCGCGGACCGGGCGGTGCAGGTCGGCGTCGGCGCCGATGTCAGTCGGCAGCGCGTCTCCGCCGGCCGGCCGCTGACCAACGGTTTCGCCGACACCTATACGCTCGGCTCGGTGAGCGCGTCGGTCGCCTATGAGGTCGATCTGTTCGGGCGCGTGCGCAACTCGGTGCGCGCCAACGAGGCGGCGGCGCAGGCGAGCGCGTCCGACGTCGCCGGAGTCCGTCTGGGGCTGCAGGCGCAACTCGCGTCCGCCTATTTCGACATGCGCGGCCTCGACGCGCGGATCGTGCTGCTGCGCGAGACGGTGGAGGCCTATGGCCGCGCCTATGCGCTGACCGATACGCGTCACACCGGCGGCATCGCGTCGGGCATCGACGTCAGCCGCGCGCAGAACCTGTTGTCGAGCGCCAAGTCCGAACTGTCCTCGGTGGCGATCGACCGCCAGCGTGACGAGCATGCGATCGCGGTGCTGGTGGGCGTGGCGCCGTCCGGCTTCTCGATCGCGGTGGTCGACCGGCAGCAGGCGCCGCCCGCGATCCCCGCCGGTATCCCCTCGACGCTGTTGCAGCGCCGCCCCGACATCGCCGCCGCCGAGCGCCGCGTCGCCGCCGCCAACGCGAACATCGGCGTCGCGCGCGCGGCGCTGTTCCCCAGCCTCACGCTCGGCGCATCGGGTGGCTTCGAGGCGGCGAGCGGCGCGTTGCTAAGCGCGGCCAACGGCTTCTGGGCGCTGGGCCCGGCGGAGATCGCCCTGACGGTCCTCGACGGCGGCCGGCGGCGGGCGGGTGTCCGGATCGCGCGGGCGCAGTTCGACGAGGCCGCCGCCAACTACCGCCAGACGGTGCTCGTCGCGTTCCGCGAGGTGGAGGACGACCTTGCCGCGCAACGACTGCTGGTCGCGCAGCAGCGCGACCAGTTGGACGCCGCCACCGCCGCCGAGCGGACGCGGGACCTGGCGCTGATCCGCTATCGCGACGGCGCGGCGGATTATCTGGAGGTCGTGACCGCGCAGACGTCGGCGCTCGACGCGGAGCGGGCGCTGCTGGACGTGCGCAGCCAGCAGCTCGCGATCGCGACGGATACGTTCCGCGCGCTGGGCGGATCGGCCCCAGCCTAGGCGGGCGCGGTCCCCACGATGCGCGGCATTGCGTCGCATCCGCGAAGGCGCTCTACTGCCCGCGTGACCGGGATCGATGACGAGCGTGCGGTTCAGGCCGCCATCCTGCACGGCCATGCGGCTCGGCTGCTCGACTTCCCGCTCCCGGACGATGAAGCGACGCCGGCTCCGCCGCGCCCTGCCCTTGTCGCACCGGACCTGATCCGAGCGATCGCCGATCGCGATGCGCCGATCGGCAGCTTCACGCGGTTGTTCGACCCGCCTCTTGGCGGAACGCAGGGCTTGGACGACACCGCCAGACTGGCCGGTGTGCCTTTCGCGGTGAAGGACCTGTTCGACGTCGCCGGCTACCCCACGACGGCCGGTGCCGCGCTGCGCCGCAACGTGCCGCTGGCGCATACCGACGCCACCGTCGTCGCGCGGCTTCGAGCCGCAGGAGCCGTGCTGGTCGGCACCTGCAACATGGACGAGTTCGCCTACGGCTTCGCGACGGTCAACGCGCATTACGGCACGACGCGCAACCCGCATGACCTGGAACGACTCGCCGGGGGATCGTCGGGCGGCTCGGCGGCGGCGGTGGCGGCGGGGCTCGTGCCGCTCGCGCTGGGATCGGACACCAACGGGTCGATCCGGGTGCCGGCCGCGCTGTGCGGCGCCTATGGGCTGCGCCCGACGCATGGCGAGCTGCCGATCGAGGGTGTGTTCCCGTTCGTCGATGCGCTGGACGTGCCGGGGCCGTTGGCCGACTCGCTCGCGCTGTTGCGGACGGCCTATGAGGTGATGGCGGACAGGACGATGCGCCGGATCGACGTCGCCGGACTTCGTATCGCGCGGCTGGGCGGCTGGTTTGCGCGCAACGTCGACCCGGCGCTCGCGAGCGGTATCGATGCGGTCGCGGCTGAACTGGGCGCCACGGGTGTCGCGACCTGGCCCGAGGCGGAGCGCGCGCGCTCGGCGGCCTATGTCCTGACGGCGGCGGAAGGCGGCGCGCGCCACCTGGCCGACTTGCGGGCGCAGCCCGATGCGTTTGATCCGGCGGTGCGCGATCGGCTGCTGGCGGGCGCCGCGACGCCGGCGGCGGCGCTGGTTGCGGCGCAGCGCTTCGCCGGCTGGTTCTCGGGGGCGATGGCGGCGTTCTGGGACACGGTGGACGTGGCGATCGCGCCTACCGTGCCCTGCGTCGCGCCGCGGATCGACGAGGGGCTGATCGAGATCGACGGCGCGATGATGTCGGCGCGCGCGCAGCTCGGCCTGTTTACCCAGCCGATCAGCCTGGCGGGCTGCCCGGTGCTGGCCGTTCCCCTCCTCCGACCCGGCCGGCTGCCGCTCGGCATCCAGCTCGTCGCGGCACCCGGGCGCGAGGACCGGCTGTTCGCAGTCGCCGAGCGGCTGGAGACGGCCGGGCTGACCGGCGTGAGCGCGCCGGGGCCACGCTGATGCTGTACACTGCCCGATCGCTCCGCGGCATGGTGACGGCGCCGCACCACCTGGCAGCGCAGGCCGGCCGCGACGTGCTCGCCGACGGCGGCAGCGCGGTCGAGGCCTGCGTCGCGACCGCGGCGGCACTGGCGGTCGTCTATCCGCACATGACCGGGATCGGCGGCGACGGCTTCTGGATCGTCGCGGAGCCCGACGGGCGCGTCCACGCGATCGATGCGTGCGGGGCGGCGGCTGCGCATGCGGACCGCTCGCTCTATGGCGACAGCGACACCATTCCATGGCGCGGGCCGCTCGCGGCGAACACGGTGGCCGGCACCATCTCGGGCTGGCGTATCGCGCTGGAACGGGACGGCAGCCGTACGCCGCTGGCGCGCCTGCTGCGCGACGCCATCCACCATGCGCGACACGGCGTGGCGGTGACGGCGGGCGGCGCGGCGATCGCGGCGGCCAAGTCCGCCGAGCTCTGCGCACAGCCGGGAAGCTATGCGGCGACCTTCGAACCGGCAGGTCGTCCGCTGGCGGAGGGCGACATCCTCCGCCAACCCGCGCTCGCCCGCACGCTGGAACGGCTGGCCGACGATGGCCTGGACGACTTCTACACCGGCACGCTTGCCGCCGGGATCGCCGCCGATCTGGCTGCGCTTGGCAGCCCGATTACGGGGCAAGACCTCGCCGCCCACCGCGCCACCACCCCGCCGCCGCTGACGGTTCGGGTGCACGGGGCACAACTGTTCAACACCGCGCCACCGACGCAGGGCCTCGCCTCGCTGCTGATCCTCGCGCTGTTCGACCGGCTGGCGGTAGGGGAGGTCGACGGCTTCGACCACGTCCACGGCCTGGTCGAGGCGACCAAACAGGCGTTCCTCGTCCGCGACGCGCATGTCGGCGATCCCGCCTGGATGACGATCGATCCGCAGGCGCTGCTCGATGATGCGACTGCGCTCGATGCGATGGCCGTGCGAATATCGCCGACCCGCGCGTTCGCCTGGCCGCATGTCGACGCGCCTGGCGATACGGTATGGTTCGGCGCCGCCGATGCGCGAGGACAGATCGTCAGCTGCATCCAGTCGACCTATTTCGAGTTCGGCTCGGGCCTCGTCCTGCCCGGCACCGGGATCACCTGGCAGAACCGCGGCGCGAGCTTCCGCCTGCGCGACGGCTGGAACGCGCTGGAGCCGGGGCGCAAGCCGTTCCACACGCTCAACCCGGCGCTCGCGCGCTTCGACGACGGGCGGGTGATGGCCTATGGCACGATGGGCGGCGAGGGGCAGCCGCAGACGCAGGCGGCGATCCTCACCCGCTACGCGCGCTACGGTGTGCCGTTGCAGGAGGCGATAACGCGGCCGCGCTGGCTGCTCGGGCGGACATGGGGCGAGGACAGCGTCAGCCTGAAGCTGGAGGATCGCTTTCCCCCTGCGCTGATCGAGGCGTTGCGGGCGGCGGGGCATGACGTCGAACTGCTGCCTGCCTTCTCCTCCACGGTCGGCCATGCCGGCGCGATCGTCCGCCATGTGTCGGGGCTGATCGAGGGCGCGACCGATCCGCGCAGCGACGGCGCGGTGGCGGCGTGGTGAGCGCGGGCGCGGAGGCGCGGGCCGTCACGCGCTGCGACGCGCTGGGCTTGCCGCCGTTTAGCGATACCGCGGATGGCCTGTACCGCGGCTATCTCACCCCCGGTTTCGCCCGCACGCAGGAGCAGGTCGGCGCCTGGATGGTCGAGGCGGGGATGACGGCGCGGCTCGATGCGGCGGCGAACCTAGTCGGCCGCTACGAGGGGACGGAGCCGGATGCCCCGGTGCTGATGATCGGCAGCCATCTCGATTCGGTGCGCGATGCGGGCCGGTACGACGGGCCGCTCGGCGTGATGCTGGGGATCGAATGCGTCGCCGCGCTCCGGGTTGCCGGAAGGCGGATGCGATTCCCGATCGAGGTGATCGCGTTCGGCGACGAGGAGGGCTCGCGCTTCCCGGCCGCGATGCTGACCAGCCGCGCGGTGGCCGGGACGCTCGATCCGGCGGCGCTGGATGTGGCGGATGCGGAGGGCGTGACGCTGGCGGAAGCCCTAATGCACCACCGTCATGCCAGCGGACGCTGGCATCTCCCAGATGCAAGCGCTTCCGCCGCCAACGAAGCGACCACAGCGTTCGCTGGGGTGACGGCGTTTGGGCAGGCCGCTCGCGCACCCGGCAGCGTTCTCGCCTATCTCGAAGCGCATATCGAGCAGGGGCCGGCGCTCGAGGCTGAAGGGCTGGCACTCGGCATCGTGACCGGCATCGCCGCGCAACTGCGCTACGCCGTCTCCCTCACCGGCGCCGCCGGCCACGCGGGCACCACCGCGATGACCCTGCGCCGCGATGCGCTCGCCGCGGCGGCCGAGGCGGTGCTGGCGGTCGAGCGGATCGCGCGGGACGCGGGCGGGGAGGTCGTCGCGACCGTCGGCAAGCTGGACGTCGGGCCCGGCGTCGCCAACGTCATACCCGGCCGCGCCAACTTCAGCCTCGACGTGCGCGCGCCCGACGACGCGACGCGCGATGGAGTAGCGGAGACCGTTCTGGCCGAGATCGCCGCGATCGCCGACAGGCGCGGGATCGACCTCGCGATCGAGCGCGTCCACGACCTGCCCGCCAGCCCCTGTGACCCCGCCCTCGTGGACCTGCTCGCCCGTGCCGTCACCGCCACCGGCCAGCCCGTCCGCCGCCTCGCGAGCGGCGCGGGGCATGACGCGATGGCGATGGCGGCGCTCTGCCCGACCGCGATGCTGTTCATTCGTTGCAAGGGCGGCATCAGCCATAATCCGGCGGAGTCGGTCGATCCAAACGACGTGGAGCTTGCAGCGCGCGCCATGCTGCGCTTCATCGAGCTTATGGAAGAAACCGTTGCCTGACCTGCCCCTGCCCGATCTGTTCGGCGAGATCGATCCGCCGCAGCGGCTGCTGATGGGGCCGGGGCCGGTCAACGCGCACCCGCGCGTGCTGCGCGCGATGTCCGCAGATCTGCTCGGGCAGTTCGATCCCGAGATGACCGCCTATATGAACCAGGTGATGGCGCTGTATCGGCCCATCTTCGGCACGCGCAACGCGTGGACGTTCCTGGTCGACGGCACCGCGCGCGCGGGGATCGAGGCGGCGCTCGTATCGCTGGTCGCGCCCGGCGACACGGTGCTGGTCGTCAACTTCGGCCGATTCGGGCTGTTGCTGACCGAGATACTGGAGCGGATCGGCGCGAGCGTCGAGACGGTTGACGCGCCCTGGGGCGAAGTCGTGCCGCCGGAGGCGATCGCGGCGGCGATCGCGCGCTGTTCCCCAAGCCTCGTCGCGACGGTGCACGGCGATACGTCCACGACGATGGCTCAGCCCCTCGACGGCGTGGGCGCGTCGTGCCACGCCGCCGGCGCGCTGCTCTATGTCGATGCGACCGCGACGGTCGGCGGCATGGAGATCGCCGCGGATCGCTGGGACGCGGACGTCGTCACCGCCGGCCTGCAGAAGTGCCTAGGCGGCCCGTCGGGATCGGCGCCGATCACCATCTCCGACGTCGCCGCCGAGCGCATCTTTGCGCGCCGCCATGTCGAGCGCGGCATCCGGCGCGACGACATAGCCGACGGCGCGGCCGCGAGGATCGGTTCCAACTATTTCGACCTTGCGATGGTGATGGACTATTGGTCGGACAAGCGCCTCAACCATCATACCGAGGCGACCACGATGCTCTACGGCGCCCGCGAGTGCGCGCGCGTCGTGCTGGGCGAGGGGCTGACGGCATGCTTCGCCCGGCATGCGGCGGCGGGTCGCGCGATGACGGCGGGGCTGCGTGCGATGGGACTGATTGTCTTTGGCGACGACGCGCATCGGATGACCAACGTCACCGGCGTCCACATCCCGGACGGCGTCGACGGCGAGTCGGTCCGTGGCCGGATGCGCGACGATTTCGAGATCGAGATCGGCACCGCCTTCGGCCCGCTGGCGGGGCGTATCTGGCGGCTCGGCGCGATGGGCTACAACGCGCGCAAGCATAAGGTGCTGCTGACGCTGGGCGCGCTGGAGGCGGTGTTGCGGGCGGAGGGCTTCCGGACGCCGGCGGGCGCGGGCGTCGACGCGGCGCTGGCGGCTTGGGCCGCGTGACGGCGCCGCGCGATCTGGTCGGCTACGGCGCCGTCCCGCCCGATCCGCGCTGGCCGGGCGGCGCGCACGTCGCGGTGCAGTTCGTCATCAACTATGAGGAGGGCGCGGAGAACAGCGTCCTCAACGGCGACGCGGGATCGGAGGCGTTCCTGTCCGAGATGGTCGGCGCGCAGAGCCACGCCGGAGCGCGGTCGATGGCGATGGAGAGCCTCTACGAATATGGCTCGCGCGCGGGGTTCTGGCGGCTGCACCGGCTGTTCACCGGGCGCGGGGTGCCGGTGACGGTGTTCGGCGTCGCCCGGGCGCTGGAAGCCAATCCCGACGCGGTCGCGGCCATGCAGGCGGCGGGGTGGGAGATCGCGAGCCACGGCCTGCGCTGGATCGATTACCAGGCGGTCCCGGAGGATACCGAGCGTGCGCACATCGGCGAGGCGATCGCGCTGCACGAACGGGTGACTGGGGCTCGCCCGCTCGGCTGGTATCAGGGCCGCACATCGCCCAGCACCGCGCGGCTGGTCGCGGAGGAGGGCGGGTTCGTGTACGATGCCGACAGCTATGCCGACGACCTGCCTTACTATGACCGGCGTCATGGGCGCGCGCAGCTCGTCGTGCCCTACAGCCTCGATGCCAACGACATGAAGTTCGTCGCGCTCAACGGCTTCACCGAGGGCGACCAGTTCTTCCGCTATCTGCGCGACACGTTCGAGCAGTTGCGCCAGGAGGGCGGCCGGATGATGTCGATCGGCCTCCACGCCCGCATCGCCGGCCGCCCCGCGCGCGCTGCCGCGGTCGCGCGCTTTGTCGATCACGTGCTCGCGAGCGGGGACGCGTGGATCGCGCGCCGAATCGACATCGCACACCACTGGCTGGCGAAGCATCCCGCATGACGCTCGACGACTCCACGGCGATCGCGCTGTTCGAACACTCCCCCTGGATCGAGGCGCGCGCCGATGCGCGGCCGTCGTCAGGCGATCGCCATGCCGACCTGATGGCGGTCGTGGCGGAGGCTACGCCCGAGGAGCGACTCGCGCTGATCCGCGCGCATCCCGAACTTGCCGGCAAGGCGGCGATCGACCGCACGCTGACCGAGGCGTCGGCGACCGAGCAGGCGTCGGCGGGGCTCGACCGGCTGGCGCTCGAGGAGTTCGCGGCGTTCCACGCGCTCAACGCCGCCTATCGCGAGCGGTTCGGCTTTCCGTTCATCATCTGCGTGCGGCTGACCGACAAGGCGGGCATATTGGCGGCGATGCGCATCCGCCTGACCCACGATCGCGAGACGGAGATCGCGGCCGCGCTCGCCGAGATCGGCAGGATCGTCCGCTTGAGGTTGGAGGCGCAGGCATGACGCTGACGGAGCACGAGGCGCGGGTGGCGCACGACCTTGCCTGCATCGGCCACGGGGCCGCGACCTGGGTCACGCCCCGGGCCCATGCGGAAGCTGCCGTATACGACGTCGTGATCGTCGGCGGCGGGCAGAGCGGGCTGGGCGCGGCGTTCGCGCTTCAGCGCGAGCGGGTGACCAACATCCTGGTCATCGACGAGAACCCGGCCGGCTATGAGGGGCCGTGGGATACCTATGCCCGGATGATCACGCTGCGCACGCCCAAGGGCGTCATCTCGATCGACCTCGGCATCCCCAGCCTGACGTTCCGCCAATATTGGGAGGCGCAGCATGGCCCCGAGGGGTGGGACGCGATCGACAAGATCCCGCGTGCCGACTGGATGGCGTATCTGCGCTGGTATCGCCGCGTGCTCGACCTGCCGGTGGTCAACGACACCAGGGTGACGCTGGTCGAACCGGCGGCGGACGGCCTCCACCGGCTCCACGTCGAGGGTGACGGCGCGCCAGCGTCCGGCGTGCTGCTGGCGCGCAAGGTGGTGCTGGCGACCGGCATCCAGGGTGGCGGCGGGTGGCATGTGCCCGAGATGGTCAAGGCGCTGCCCAAGGCCCGCTATGCGCATACCGCCGAGCCGATCGACTATGCCGCGCATGCCGGCAAGCGGATCGCGATCCTCGGCGCCGGCGCGTCGTCGTTCGACAATGCGCAACATGTCCTTGGGCAGGGCGTAGCGGAGGCGCATGTGTTCGTGCGGCGGCCTACGCTGCCGGTGGTGAACCCGATCCGCTTCATGGAGACGTCGGGCCTGATCGGGCGCTTCGCCGGGCTGGACGATGCGGCCAAGTACCGCGTGATGGCGAGCTTTTTCGCGCGCGTGCAGCCGCCCACCAACGACACGTTCCGGCGCGCGGCCGCCTGGCCCGGCTTCCGCCTGCATTTGGGCGCGCCGTGGCTAGGGGTAGAGGAGACGGGCGACGGCGTGGCGGTGACGACGCCGCAGGGACGGCATCTGTTCGATTTCCTGGTGCTCTCGACCGGGCTGGTGACCGATCCCGCGCTTCGGCCGGAGCTGCGGCTGGTCGCGGGCGATATCGTGCGCTGGGGCGAGCGGCAGGCGGTGCCCGCCGAGCAGGCCAATCCGGTGATCGACGCACATCCCTACCTTGGCGCCGGGTTCGAGCTGCAGGCGCGAGACGCGGCGGGCGCGGCGCGGCTGCATGGGCTGTTCGCGTTCAACTATTCGGGACTGATCTCGCTCGGGCTTGCCGCGGCGGCGCTGTCCGGGCTGCGGTTCGC
Organism: uncultured Sphingomonas sp.; assembly: GCF_964237335.1. Taxonomy (NCBI): domain Bacteria; kingdom Pseudomonadati; phylum Pseudomonadota; class Alphaproteobacteria; order Sphingomonadales; family Sphingomonadaceae; genus Sphingomonas; species uncultured Sphingomonas sp. The sequence continues at coordinate 38,522 of NZ_CAXSHM010000004.1, read as the reverse complement.
GTTGCCGAGGCTGGCGCACGCGGTGGCCGCGCAGCTGTTTCGGGACGATCAGTCGGCAATGCTCGACGCCTATGAGGCCTATGCCGAGCCCGAGTTCGTCGGGCTGACCGAGCCGGCGGAGGCCGCCGCATGAGCCTGTCGACCCACGCGCTGGACCTCACCGTCGGTCGCCCGGCGGCCGGGCTGCGCTTGGCTCTGGAGCAGGGCGGCGTTACGCTGTTCGACGGCGTGACCGACGACGACGGCCGCTGTCCGGCCCTAAAGGACCTGGCCGGGGCGACCGGCCGGTACCGGCTGCGGTTCGGCGTCGCGGCTTATTTCCACGCGCAGGGGCATGACTTGCCGGACCCGCCGTTCCTCGACGAGGTGACGATCGACTTCGGGATCGCAGAGCCCGCCGGCCACTATCATGTCCCGCTGCTCGTGACGCCGTTCGCCTATTCGACCTACCGGGGAAGCTGACGGGTGGGCGTGCGCTTTGTTTTGGACGGTGAGGTCCATGATCTGACCGGCATCGACCCGACGATGACGGTCCTGGAACTGTTGCGCTATCGCCTGCGCCGCACCGGGACGAAAGAGGGATGCGCGGAGGGCGACTGCGGCGCCTGCACGGTACTCATCGGCGCGCTCGCTGGAAACGCGGTCGTCTGGCGCGCGGTCAACGCGTGCATCCTGTTCGTGCCGATGCTGGACGGCAAGGCACTGCTCACCGTCGAGAGCCTGGGCGGCAGCCACCAGGTCCAGCACGAGATGGTGGAACGGCACGGCTCGCAATGCGGCTTCTGCACGCCCGGCATTGTCATGTCGCTGGTCGGCCGCTCGATGGGCGCGCTGGGGACGCAAGGCCTGCCGGTCGCCGACGTGATCGCCGGCAATCTGTGCCGCTGCACCGGCTATGGCCCGATCCTGGCGGCCGGCGAGGCGGTGCCGATGACCCCGCGCGATGACGGCGCGACGATCGCGGCGCTGAGGGCGATCGCCCGGACGGAGCCGCTGGCGCTGTCCTATGCCGACCCGCTGTCGGGCACGACCCGCCTGGGCTTCGTCGCGCGGACGGAGGGCCAACTCGCCGCGCTGCTGGTCGATCACCCGGACGCGCGCCTCGTCGCTGGTGCGACCGACGTCGGCCTGTGGGTGACCAAGCAGCACCGCGTGCTGCCGACGGTCATCTTCATCGGCGACGTCGCCGATCTCCGCGGCATCGAGGAGACCGACGCGGGCCTGCGACTGGGCGCGGGTGTCCGCTATTCCGAGGCATGGCCGGCGCTGGCCCGCCTACACCCCGCGCTCGGCGAGCTCGTCCGCCGCATTGGCGGCACGCAGGTCCGCAACAGCGGCACGATCGGCGGCAACATCGCCAACGGCTCGCCGATCGGCGACATGCCGCCCGCGCTGATTGCGCTCGGCGCGGAGCTGACGCTGCGATGCGGCGACGCAGGTCGGACGCTGCCGCTGGAGGACTTCTTCCTCGCCTATGGCCGGCAGGACCGCCGTCCGGGCGAGTTCGTGGAGAGCGTCTTCGTCCCCCGTCCGGCGTCTGGCGCGCTGATCCGCGTCGACAAGCTGTCGAAGCGGTTCGACAGCGACATCTCCGCCGTCTGCGGCGCGTTCGCGCTGCGGATCGAGGAGGGACGGGTGGCCGGCGCCCGCATCGCGTTCGGCGGCATGGCGGGCACGCCGCAGCGGGCGCGCGCCTGCGAGACGGCGCTGATCGGCCGGCGCTGGAACGAGGCGACGGTCGAGGCGGCCGTGGCGGCGCTCGCCGACGATTATCGGCCGCTCACCGACGTGCGCGGCAGTGCGGGCTATCGACGCGATGTCGCCGGCAATCTGCTGAGGCGGCTTTGGCTGGAACAGGCCGGCGAGCCGATCAGCGTGCTGGCGCTGGCCGGTGGCTGACCGCGATCCGCGACGCTCGCGCGCCGTCTCGCGCTCGCTGCCGCACGACAGCGCGGAGGGCCATGTCGCCGGCCTCGCCCGCTATGCCGACGATCTGTCGGAGCCCGCCGGGATGCTCCATTGCGCGTTCGGTCAGAGCGTCATGGCGCACGCGCGAGTCGCATCGATCGACCTCGCCCCGGTGCGCGCCGCCCCCGGCGTCGTCGCGGTGTTCGCGGCCGGCGACATCCCCGGCGACAACGACGTCAGCCCCGTCGCGCACGACGATCGCCTGTTCGCGGACGGCGAGGTGGTGTGCGTCGGCCAGTCGCTGTTCCTCGTCGCCGCGACCAGCGCGATCGCCGCGCGCCGGGCGGCGCTGCTCGCCGTCGTCGACTACGAGCCGCTGCCGCATGTCGTCACGATTGCCGACGCGCAGGCCGCGGGCTCGCTGATCGAGGCGAGCCAGCGGATGGCGCGCGGCGACGCGAAGGCCGCGCTCGCCGCCTCCCCGCACCGCCTGTCGGGCACGCTCGAGATGGGCGGGCAGGACCATTTCTACCTGGAAGGCCAGATCGCGGTCGCGACGCCGGGCGAGGATGGCCAGGTCCACATCCTGTCCTCGACGCAGCATCCAAGCGAGATCCAGCACCTCGTCGCGCGCGTTCTGGGGGTGAACCACGCCGCCGTGACCGTCGAGGTTCGCCGGATGGGCGGCGGGTTTGGCGGCAAGGAGACGCAGGCCTCGCTGTTCGCCGCCGGCGCGGCGCTCGTCGCGGCGAAGACCGGCCGTGCCGCCAAATGCCGCGTCGATCGCGACGACGACATGGTGATGACCGGCAAGCGCCACGATTTCGCGACGCGGTACGACGTCGGCTTCGACGGCGCGGGACGGATCGCGGGCATCCGGCTGGAGCTCGCGTCGCGCTGCGGCGCGACCGTCGACCTGTCGCCGGCGATCAACGACCGGGCGATGTTCCACGCCGACAATTGCTACCATTTGCCGGCGGTCGAGATCGTCTCGCATCGGCTGCGGACCAACACCGTGTCGAACACCGCCTTTCGCGGCTTCGGCGGCCCGCAGGGGATGATGGTGATCGAGCGCGCGATGGATGCGATCGCCGCGCACTTGGGCGTAGACCCGCTCGCGGTACGGACGGCGAACCTCTACGGTCCTGGTCGCGACGTGACGCCCTATGGCATGACGGTCGCCGACAATGTCGCGCCCGAGCTGATCGCCGAACTCGCGACCCGCAGCCGCTATGCCGAGCGTCGCGCCGAGATCGCGACCTGGAACACCGCGCATTGCGTCATTAAAAAGGGCATCGCTCTGACCCCGGTGAAGTTCGGGATCAGTTTCACCACCACCCACCTCAACCAGGCAGGCGCGCTGGTGCTGGTATATGCGGACGGCTCGATCCAGCTCAACCATGGCGGGACGGAGATGGGGCAGGGGCTGTACATCAAGGTGGCGCAGATCGTTGCCGACGTGTTCGCCGTGCCCACCGACACCGTCCGGATCACCGCGACGCGGACGGACAAGGTGCCCAACACGTCCGCCACCGCCGCCTCGTCGGGCACCGACCTCAACGGCATGGCGGCCCATAATGCCGCAGAGACGATCCGCGCGCGCCTTGTCGCCTTCGCCGCGGGGCATTTCGGCGTGGCCGAAGCGGCGGTGCGGTTCACGCCCGACGGTGTGTTCGCCAGCGCGGAGCTGGTGCCGTTCGCGCATCTGTGCCGGCTGGCGCATCTGGGCCGGGTGTCGCTCAGCGCCACCGGCTTCTATGCGACGCCGGGCATCGCCTATGATCGCGCGAGCCACACCGGGCGGCCGTTCTTCTACTTCGCCTATGGCGCGGCGGTGTCGGAGGTCGCGATCGACATGCTGACCGGCGAGCACAAGGTGTTTGGCGTCGACATCCTCCACGATGTCGGCCGCTCGCTCAACCCGGCGATCGACCTCGGCCAGATCGAGGGCGGCTTTATCCAGGGCATGGGCTGGCTGACGACCGAGGAACTGGTGTTCGACGCGGCCGGCCGCCTGCTGACCCACGCGCCGTCCACCTACAAGATCCCGACCGCGAGCGACCGGCCGGCGCGGATGGACGTGCGGCTGTGGACACCCGGCCGCAATGCCGAGCCGACGATCCACCGGTCAAAGGCGGTCGGCGAGCCGCCGTTCATGCTGGCAATCTCGGTGTTCTCGGCGCTGACACAGGCGGTGGCCGCCGCCGTGCCCGGGGTGGGCCTGCCTGCGCTCGATGCTCCGGCGACGCCCGAGCGCATCCTCGCGGCGATCGGAGCCTTGCGCGGACGTGTCGTCTGATTGGGGCGCCTGACTGGATCGGCGAGCTCCGCTCGGCGCTGACCGCCGGGCCGGTGGCGATGGTCGGCGTGCTCGCGACGCAAGGCTCGGCGCCGCGTGGGGCGGGCACCCGGATGCTGGTGACGGCAACAGGCCAGCACGGGACGATCGGCGGCGGTCGGCTGGAGCTGCTGGCCAGCGACCAGGCGCGCGCCATCCTTGCCCGACCGGCGGGTAGCTGGCGCATCCAGGACTATCCGCTCGGCCCGATGCTGGGACAATGCTGCGGCGGCCGGGTGCGGCTGATGGTCGAGCATGTCGACGCAGGCGACGCCGGCTGGCTGGACCGGGCGGCGAGCGGCCGGATGCTGATCTCCCGGTTCGACCACGACCGGGTGGCGCGATCGGTGACGGACGAGGCCGCGCCGGTGCGGCTCGCGGCGCAGGGCGAGCGGCCCGCGATCGGCACCGTGCTCGTCGAGCGGATCGGCGAGCACCGGCGGCCGCTCTACCTGTTCGGCGCCGGGCATGTCGGCAAGGCGATTGCGGCCGCGGTGGCGGCGCTGCCGTTCACGCTCGCCTGGTTCGACACGCGCGAGGATCAGGCGGCGCTCGCGGGCGCGGTCCACGCTCCGGTGGATGACCTCGCCGCCTGTATCGGCGACGTGCCGGCGGGCGCGGCGGTCCTGGTCCTCACCCACGATCATGCGCTCGACTATGCGCTGGTGCTGGCCGCGCTGCAGAGCCGTGCGTCGTTCGTTGGGCTGATCGGATCGGCGACCAAGCGCGCGCGGTTCATCGCACGGCTGGCGCGGGAGGGCGTCGATGCGGCGCGGTTGACCTGCCCGATCGGGCTGCCCGGGATCGTCGGCAAGGAGCCGGAGGTGATCGCCGCCGCGACCGCCGCACAACTCCTCGCGCTGCGCGGTAACGTGCCTTGATCGTCTCAGCGTCAGGCCATCATCCCGCTACCGTCGCGGGCGCCGGTCAGGTCTGGACCAGCCAGCGCCGGTCGTCCTGAAGGCCGACCGCGGTCAGCCGCCCCGTCCGGTACGCGCCGGTGTCGACGCCGATCCGGTGCGGCCGCCACTCCACCTCGTCCGTTGCGGTATGACCGTGTACGATCGTCTTCTCCAATGTGCCGCGGTGATCGAGGAACGGCGTGCGGATCCAGCGCAGGTCCTCGGGCCGTTGCGCGTCGAGCGACCGCTCGGGATGAACGCCGGCATGGACGAAGGCATAATCCCCGAGCACCACCATGTCCTCGAAGCTCGCCAGGAACCGGCGATGGCAGTCGGGGACCGCCGCGACGAGTGCGTCGCGAAGTTCGTCATAGTCCATCCGTTCGTAGCATTCCGGTTCGATGCCATAGCTGATCGCCGTCTCGCGCCCGCCGATGCGGCAGAAGCCGCGCATGGCGCGGGAGCCGCCTTCGAGGGCTGCCAGGAACACCTCCTCGTGATTGCCCATCAGAAAGCGGGTTTCCGGGCGCGCCGCCTTCAAGTCATGCAGCCGCGCGACCACCGCCGCCGATGCCGGACCGCGATCGATCAGGTCGCCGGTGAAGATGATGGTGGGGGCATGGATGCGTCGCTCCTCGGCATCATCGTCGATGGACGCGATCAGCCGGTCGAGCAGGTCGATACGTCCGTGGACGTCTCCGACCGCATAGACCGACACTCCGGTCGGCAACGATACCGACGACGGTTTCAGACGGGATTTGAACGGGTTGAACATGAAAACGCAACTACACCTTCAGCGATGAAGGCACCCGCCGTAGCATGGCATTTCCGCGGCGTCAGTGGTACTTTTGAGCCCGTAACCCCGCGAGATCGGCGTCCGGTCGCTTGCCTCGCGATCGACGACCCGATCGCGAGGAGGCGGTTCCCTGCGGCGATCAGCTCGCCATCCGCAACGGCTCGCGCCCGGCGATGCTGCGCGGCTGGTCCGGCCAGATGCCGCGCGTGTCGAGCACGCGCTTGCCGGCGCGCTCGTCGAGTGGGACCGAGCGGAAGACGTCGTGATCCACCAGCACGATCATCACCGGACAGGTTTCGAGCGCGGTGTCGATGTCGATCAGCCGCGCGCCCGCATCGGCAAGCGTCTTGGGTAGGGCGGGGGCGTAGGGTTCGACGATCCGGACCCGGTCGCCGAACCGCGCCGCGAGCGTTTCTGCGACCCGCAGCGCCGGGCTCTCGCGGAAGTCGTCGATGTTTGCCTTGAACGCGAGCCCCAGGCACGCGACCGGCGCGCCGGGCGGTGCCGCCGTCACCAGCGCCGTGGCCTGCGCCACGACATGGTCAGTCTTGCCGTCGTTGACCTCGCGCGCGGTGCGGATCAGCGGCGAGTGCTCGGGATCGGCGTGGACGAGGAACCAAGGATCGACGGCGATGCAATGGCCGCCGACGCCTGGTCCCGGCTGCAGGATGTTGACGCGCGGATGACGGTTGGCGAGGCGGATCACCTCCCAGACGTCGACGCCCATCGTGTCGGCAAGCAGCGACAGTTCGTTGGCGAAGGCGATGTTGACGTCGCGGAACGCGTTCTCGGTCAGCTTCGTCATCTCGGCCGCGCGCGCGGTGGTCGTCACGCAGGCGCCGCGCACGAAGCGTCGATAGAAGCTCAGCGCCTTGCGCGCGCAGCGAGGCGTGATGCCGCCGATCACCCGGTCGTTGTCGATCAGTTCGACCAGGATGCGGCCGGGCAGCACGCGCTCGGGGCAATAGGCGATGGCGATGTCCGCCTGCTCGCCGCCCGCGACGCGACCCGGCACCTTCAGGTCGGGGCGCAGGCTCGCGAGCAGATCGCGCACCTTCTCGGTGGTGCCGACAGGCGACGTCGACTCGAGGATCACGGTGTCGCCGGGCTTCAGCACCGCTGCGACCGTCGTGGCGGCGCGCAGGACGTAGCCGATGTTGGGCGCGTGATCGTCCGCGAACGGCGTCGGCACCGCGATGACGAAGACGTCGGCGGGCTCGATCTGCAGCGACGCGCGCAGCGAGCCGCGCGCGACGACGCCCGAGACGAGGCCGTCGAGATCGACCTCCTCGATGTGGACGCGGCCCGAATTGACGGTGTCGACCACCGAGGCCGTCACGTCGACGCCGAGCACGCTCGCGCCCGTGCGCGCGATCACGGCGGCGGTGGGCAGGCCGATATAGCCCAGGCCAACCACGACGACCTTCAGGTCAACGGCCTTTTGACTAGCGTCCGACAGCATCCGCGATCACCCCGGCTATCCGTGCCGCGGCATGGCCGTCGCCATAGGGATTATGGGCGCGGGCCATGGCGGCGTAGGCGGCCTTGTCGTCCAGAAGGGTGAAGACTTCGGAAACGATGCGCTCTTCGTCCGCGCCGATCAGCTTCGCGGTTCCCGCCGCGATGCCTTCGGGCCGCTCGGTCGTCTCGCGCATCACCAGCACCGGCTTGGCGAGCGCGGGCGCCTCCTCCTGCACGCCGCCCGAGTCGGTCAGCGCGAGGTGGCACAGGCCCAGCGCACGGACGAAATGCGGATAGTCGAGCGGCGCGACTTGGGCGACGTTCGGGCAACCGCTGAGGATCGAATCCATCACGGGGCCAACATTGGGGTTGGGATGGACCGGGAACAGCACCGCGACGTCCGGTCGATCGGCGATCCGCGCGATCGCCCGCGCGATCGCCGCCATGCCGCCGCCGAAGTTCTCGCGCCGATGGGTGGTGACGAGCACGATCCGCTTGCCGGCGAACCGCTCGGCGACCGGATCGAGGCCCACTGCCAGCGCCGGGTCCTCGGCGATGCGGGCCTGCGTCCAGTGCAGCGCGTCGATGACCGTGTTGCCGGTGACGTGGACGCCCGCTGTCACGTTCTCGCGCGCGAGCGCCGCCGCCGCGGTGTCGGTGGGAGCGAAGTGCAGGTCGGCGATCGGCGCGACGATGCGGCGGTTCACCTCCTCGGGCCAGGGATGGTAGATGTCGCCCGATCGCAGCCCCGCCTCGACATGCGCGACCGGCACGCGCCGGTAATAAGCGGCGAGCGCGCCGGCCATCGCCGTGGCCGTATCGCCCTGGACGACGACGCGGGCCGGCGCCTCCGCGTCGATCACCTCGCCGAGCCCGGTTAGCAGCCGGGCGGTGAGCCGGTCGAGCGACTGGCCGGGCTCCATCAGATCGAGGTCGATGTCGGGCGTCAGCCCGGCGATGCCGAGCACCTGATCGAGCAGGCCGCGGTGCTGCGCGGTGACGCAGGTGCGGACACGAAGGCCGGGCCGTTCCGCCAGCGCGCGAACGACGGGGAACAGCTTGATCGCCTCCGGCCGGGTGCCAAAGACGACGAGGATGGTTGGGCGTGCATCGGACATGATGGACTGATAGCCTGATGCGATTAATGGCCGGTCAATCGCGCTCCGCCTTGCGAGTGGTGTGTCGGCGGGTGGTCGAGCATCGGCTGCCATAGCTTCGACTACCGGGGCAAGACGGTGTATGCTCAGGCGGGCTTGGTAATGGTGCTAGCCCGCGGCGATGTCGGGCCGGCCATCCGCGACTATGACCGTACCCCGCTGAGATCGCGGCCGAAGTCCCTAGAACGCGTTGCGGTGCCAGATGACGCGCACGGTCAGGAAGATGATCTTCAGATCGCGCCAGATCGACCAGCTTTCGAGATACTCCAGGTCCGCGTGCAGCCGGTTGCGCAGATCGTCCTCAACCAGCGTCGCGCCGCGGAACCCGCGCACCTGTGCGAGGCCCGTCAGCCCCGGCTTGGCGGCGTGGCGGTTCCAGTAGCGCTGATCCACTTCCCAGAACAGCTTGTCCGCCGCACGCGATCCGAGCGCATGGGGGCGTGGGCCGACGATGCTCATGTCGCCCTTCAGGACGTTGAGCAACTGCGGCAACTCGTCGATGCTGGTCTTGCGGATGAAGCGTCCGCAGCGCGTGATCCGGTCATCGTCGCGCGAAGCGGATCGATTGCCGGCGCCGTCCGACCCGCTGACCGACATGCTGCGGAACTTGAGCACCTTGAACATCTGGTTGCCGCGCCCGATCCGCGTCTGCCGGAACAGGACCGGTCCCGGGCTGTCGAGCCGGACCCACAAGGCGACGATCGCCATCAGCGGCGCGATGCAGAGCAGCACGCTGCCGGCTAGCACGACGTCGAAGACACGCTTGATGCACCGATCGGTGAGGTTCAGTGGACCGGTGGCGACGATCACCGAGGGCGTGCCGTCACGCGCGCCGAGCCCCACCGGCGCGAGATCGGCGAGCTCCGGGATGACGATCTCTCCCTGGATGTTCGCGCCGCGCAGTGCGCCTGCCCACGCCGCGCGCCGCTCGGGCGCACACGAGATCACCACGCGATCCGCCATTTCGAGGGACTTGGCGAGCCGGTCGTACATGACGGGATCGTGGCCATCGGGATCGAAATAGGTGTCCGCCGCCATCACCACCGAGAACTCGCCGGCAGGACGCGGTTCGTCGCCGTCGATGATCAGGATGCTGCTGAACGGATTGCCGCCGACAATCGCGGGCAGGTGGCGCACGAACGCGTACCGACAGATGGCCAGCAGCAAGATGGCCGCGCTGGAGGCCGCCGCGAACTCGAGACGCGAAAACCGGTCGCTCGTCTTCAGGTAGAAGCCGAGAATCAGGAGCGCGCACAAGGATGCGGCCAGCGCCTTCACGCCCCGACGGATCGCGGCGAACGGATCCTGCAGCACGACAGGCGCATAGGCGTGGATGTTGAGCGCGACCAGCGCATAGATCGGCAGCAGCCAGGACACGACCGAGAACCATTCGTCGTCGAAGGCGACGCCCCGCCGCACGAACACCGCGACGACGAAACTGCCGGCGATCACCAGACAATCCAGCATCAGCAGGTACGCGAAGGAGCGCACCCGCAACACTGAGCTGCGCGGGCGCCAGCGCGTTCGCGGTGCCGGAACAGTCGGAAGCGGAAGGATCGGTGCTGGCACCGCTCCCCCCGGCGTGTTCGTCGCAGTCATGACAACTAACTTATGTGCCATATCATCGCTCCCTCACGATGATCCATATCGCCTGGTCGTCTTGACATTGGTTCTATATTGCATTGCAACATGGTTCAATGCACCTGTGTGTCACCGGGTCGAGATTACGCCCGAACAGCCGGAGCATGTCGGGTCTTTCGGCAGTTTGAGCGTCTTGAACCGAAACATTGCCACATCGACGATTAACAGCGACCCAACGGGATCGCTGCCGAACGGCGCGAGGGCGCGGATCGTCTCGGCCGCCGCAAGGCTGCCCATGACGCCGGCGACGGCCCCAAGCACGCCCGCCTCCGCGCAACTGCGGCCCGGCTCGTCGATCGGATCGCCGACCAGGCAGCGGTAGCACGGCTGGTCCCCCTGCCATCCGCGATAGACGCCGAGCTGGCCCTCGAACTGGGCCACCGAGGCGGAAACCAGCGGCAGCCGCAACGACACGGAAGCATTCGACACCGCCAGCCGGGTCGCGAAACTGTCGCTGCCGTCGAGGATCACGTCGACATCGGCCAGCAACGCGCGCGCATTGTCGGCGGTCAGCCGATCATGGCGCGCCTCGACCGTCACGTGCGGGTTCAGGCGCGCGACCGCCGCCGCCGCTGCCGCCGCCTTGCCGGCGCCCTCGTCGCTCGTCGCGAAGATCGTCTGGCGCTGGAGGTTCGAGGTCTCGACCCGGTCATCGTCGATCAGCACGAGCCGGCCGATGCCCGCGGCGGCGAGATACTGGATCGCCGGCGACCCGATCCCGCCCGCGCCGACGATGCCGACGCTGCCTCGCGCCAGACGCGCCTGCCCGGCACCGCCCAAGTCCGGCAGCACGATCTGCCTGGCATAGCGGTTCAGCTCGTCGTCCGAAAAGCTCACCCGTGGTTCGGCCCGGCCCACGCGATGCTGAGCGTCGTGCGGTACCAGCCGTCCGCACTGGCAGGATCGAGGTGATCGCGCGCCAGCCGCGACAACAGACCCGCGGCGAACTGCTCCACCGTCGCGCACCCGATCGCGCGGGGCACGACGCGCACGGCGACGCCACCGTCGACTAGCACCACCAAGTCGACGCGCAGCGTCGTCGCGCCATGGGCCAACACGCAGCGACCCGCGGACACCTCGCCGCGGACGAACTCGTCGAGGCCCGCAGGTGGATCGGGTCGCCGGTCGTAGCGGAGCGGCGGAAGCACGGCCCAGTCGCTGGGCAGCGGAGGCGAAGCGATCCCGGCCTGGGTGGTGGCGAGCGTCAGCAGCAGGGCGGCGATCATCGACCGGTCGATCCGAATCCGTTGAGACCGCGTTCCGTGTCATCCAGCGCGTCGACCTCGTCCAGCGTCGCGCGCTGGACCGGGGCCGGAACAAGCTGGGCGATGCGCTCGCCGCGCTGCACCGCGAACGGCTCGGCGCCCAGGTTGATGAGGATAACCTTCACCTCGCCGCGATAGTCGCTGTCGATCGTTCCCGGCGTGTTGAGGCAGGTGACGCCGTGGCGCAGCGCGAGGCCCGAGCGCGGGCGGACCTGCACCTCCCAACCCTCCGGGATCGCGAACGACAAGCCGGTCGCGACGGCATGACGCGCGCCGGACGGGATCGTGACGGCCTCGGCCGCGACCACGTCCATCCCGGCCGCGCCGGTGGTGGCATAGCCGGGCAGCGGCAGGTCCACGCCGTGCGCGAGGCGGAGAACGGCGATGCGGATCGGGGGCAGGGAACCGGTCATGGTCGAGGCCCGGCGAAGACGGCGGCGATGCGGGCGGCGAGGCGGTTGGCGACCTCGGCCTTGGGCAGCGACGCCCAGGTCTCCACGCCTGCGGAAGTGACGAGGTGGACGGCATTGCACTCGCCGCCCATCACGCCAGAACCTGGGGGGCCGGACACGTCGTTGGCGACGATCCAGTCGACGGCCTTGCGACTCCGCTTGGCGACGGCGTGTTCCATCACCTGCTCGGTCTCGGCCGCGAACCCGATCAGCAGCGATGGCCGCCGCGGGTCGGCGGCGAGGCGCGCGAGGATGTCCGGATTCTCGATCAGTCGCAGCTCGGGCGCGCTGGCGGCATCCTTCTTGATCTTTTGGCCGACCGTCTCGACGCGCCAGTCGGCGACGGCGGCGACCAGCACCGCGATGTCGGCGGGTAGCGCGGCATCGACGGCGGCGGCCATCTGGAGCGCGGTCTCGACCTCGATCCGCTCGACGCCACCAGGCGTGGGCAGTGTCACCGGCCCCGCCACCAGCGTCACCCGCGCGCCGCGTTTGGCAAGCTCGGCGGCGATCGCGAAGCCTTGCTTGCCCGACGAGCGGTTGGCGAGATAGCGGACCGGATCGATCGGCTCGTGCGTCGGCCCGGCGGTGACGATCGCGTGCCGGCCGACGAGGTCCTGCGCCACAAAGGCAGCGGCGGGCGCGAGCATCCGCTCGATCGCGGCGGCGATGGCGGCGGGCTCGGGCAGGCGGCCCGGGCCGAACTCGCCGCATGCCATCGCGCCGTCGTCGGGTTCCAGGACCGTGACGCCGTCGGCGCGCAGCCGGGCGACGTTGCGGACGGTGGCGGGATGCCGCCACATCCGCACATTCATCGCCGGCGCAGCGAGCACCGGCTTGTCGGTCGCGAGCAGCAGCGTCGTCGCGAGATCGCCGGCGAGGCCCGCCACCATGCGCGCCATCAGGTCCGCGGTGGCGGGAGCGACCACCACCAGGTCCGCCTCGCGGCTGAGCTGGATATGGCCCATCTCCGCCTCGTCCTTCAGATCCCAGAGGCTCGTGAACACCTGATCCTCGCTGAGCGCCGCGAGCGTCATCGGCGTGACGAACCGCGCGCCGCCGTCGGTCAGCACGCAGCGCACGGCGTGGCCGGCGCGCCGCAGCAGCCGGATCAGCTCGCACGCCTTGTACGCCGCGATACCGCCGCCGACGATCAGCAGGATGCGCTTCATCGGACCAGTCCTCCCCGCTCGACCCTTGTCACGGTGATGCGCCGCCTGTCGAGCGCGGCCGTCGACAGGGCGCGCAGTGCGTCCGGCACGGCGAGCAGGCCGAGCGGCAGCAGCGGCGCAACGATCAGCGCCGCGTTCGGCGCTTCGAGCGCGGCGATCAGCGCCGCTTCGAGGACGATCAGTGCCAGCACACTCAGGGCGACGGGCTCGCGGCGGGTCGCCCAGCCGGCAATCGCCAGCACGACCAGCGGCAGTGCGAGGCCTGACGGCAGGGCACGCAGGCCGGTCGCCCAGCCGAACGACGCGAGCGACGCGTACACGCCGAGGCCGTCGGGAGCGGCATGATCGGCTCCAGCCGGGACGACGATGCCCAACGCCCGAGCGTTTAGCGCGACCGCGACGACGCCCGCCAGGATCACGACGGCCCAGCCAGCCGCCGCTTGCCTCGACCGCGTGCGCCACGCGGCCAGCAGCATGACGAGCGCATAGGGCAGCGCGGCCGGCGTAAGCATCGTCGCCGCGAGGCCCAGCGCCGCCGGCTCGACCGTGCGGCCCGGCGCCGCCCTGGCGAGCGACAGCGCGACGAGCAACCCCGCCCAACCCTCGGGCACGGCCACCAGCGCCGGTCGCAGGGTGATCGCCATGCCGAGAAGCATCAGCAGCAGCGCGCCGGCCCGTGCGCGCCGGCCGGTCAGCCTGTCACCGAACCCGGCGTACCAGGCGAGGACGACGAGCACCGCCAGCAGCATCATCGCCGCGGATGCGAGCGGCGCCGGTGCTTGACCTTCGATCACCGACAGGGTGGGCAGCGGTATCGTCCGCACCGACGCGGGCAGCCCACTACCCTGGGCCGTGTCCGTCGCGACCGCGTAGAAGTCGCCGCCGTGCCGAACGCCGTCCGCGAGCGCGCTGTCCACTGCGGCGTCGATCGGGTCCGCCGTCGGCGCCCGTGCTGCGATCAGCGCGACCAGCATCAGCACGGCGACGATCGCGAGCCAGGCTTGCGCGGAACGACGACCGAGGCCGGCGAAGCGGCCCGGCGACGCGAGCCATGGCCGTCCCTTACGCCTAGGCGTCGCGGGCACGGCGGTGGTCATGGGTGCAGCGTCGCCCAGGTCGCCAGCACGCCGACGGCGGCGCCCACCGCCGCGATCAGCGCGGTGCGCCAGCCGCTCCCGGGCCGCAGCAGCGCGATCTGGCGCAGCGGCGGCGCGGGCGGAGCGCCGCCCGGGGCGGGGAAGCGGTCCTCGATCCGCCGCACCAGCTCGGGCAGCCGGGCGAGCGTGCGCAGGTTCTCGCGGATGCCGTCCGCCAGCGCTGCCTCCGGGCCCAGCTCGGTCCTGATCCATTCGCCGACGAACGGCTGCGCGACGTCCCACAGGTTGATGTCGGGATCGAGCGTGGTCGCGACGCCCTCCACCATCACCATCGTCTTCTGGAGCAGCAGCAGATGCGGCTGCGTCTCCATCTCAAAGTCGCGGGTGATCGAGAACAGCGAGTCGAGCATCGTTCCGATCGACATCTCCTTCACCGGCAGCCCGCGCATCGGCTCGCCGACCGCGCGCAAGGCGGTCGCGAACTCCTCGACGCTGTGATGCGCGGGGACGTATTGCGCCTCGAAATGGATTTCGGCGACGCGGCGGTAGTCGCCGGTGATGAGCCCATAGAGGATCTCCGCCAGCCACAGCCGCGCGCGCCGGTCGATCCGGCCCATGATGCCGAAGTCGATCGCGGCGATCCGACCGCTGCCGTTCGCGCCGGCGACCGCGAACAGGTTGCCCTGGTGCATGTCGGCATGGAAGAAGCCGTCGGCGATCGCCTGGCGCAGGAACGCGTGGACGAGCGTCGTCGCGAGCGCGGGCAGGTCGTAGCCTGCGGCGACGAGCGCGGCGCGGTTCGACAGCTTGATGCCGTCGATCCATTCGAGCGTCAGCACCTTGCCGGTGGTGCGCGCCCAATCGATTGCGGGGACGTGGAAGCCGGGTTCCGCCACCATCGTCTCGGCGAGTTCCGAAGCCGACGCCGCCTCGCGGCGCAGGTCGAGCTCGCGTGCGGTCCAGCGGCGGAAGTTCGCCATCACCAGCCTGGGGCGCAGCCGGGCGAGCTCGCCGCCCATCCCCTCGACCTGCGCGGCGGCCCACTCATAGGTGTCGATGTCGCGCGCGAACTCCTCCTCGACATGCGGGCGGAGCACCTTCACCGCGACGCGGCGCCCGTCGGGCGTGACCGCGCGGTGGACCTGCGCGATCGAGGCGGCGCCGACCGGCACCTCGTCGAACTGGGCGTATAGTTCGCTGACCGGCCGGCCGAAGCTCGCCTCGATCGCCGCGCGGATCGTGTCGTAGGGAACGGGCGGCAGCGCGTCCTGGAGCCGCAACAGGTCTTGCGCCGCGGCCTCGCCGACGATGTCGGGCCGGGTCGCGAGCGTCTGGCCGAGCTTGATCGCCGCCGGGCCGATCGCCTGCAGCGCATCGGCGTAGCGCGGCACCTTGGGGACGCGGGCACCGATCCGCGCGATCCGCACGAGCCGGCGCAGGCCAGGTGGCGTGTTCGGGTCACGCTCGATCCCGCGCAGCGCGCCATGGCGGGCGAGGATGCGGCCCCAGCGGATCAGCCGCCACAGGTGGACGGCGGGCGCGGTCATCTGCTTACCCGCTCCGGACCACTAAATCTTCCAGCCGCTGTGGATCGCGACCAGCCCGCCCAGCAGCGGCTCCACCGACGTCCGCACGAACCCTGCCTCGCCGACCATCGCCTCGAACCGGTCCATGTCCGGGAAGCGTCGGATCGACTCGACCAGGTAGCGATAGCTGTCCGAGTCGCCCGCCAGCATCCGGCCGAGCCTGGGCACGACCGTGTGGGAGTAGGCGTCGTACACCTCTTTGAACCCCGGCCATTGGGTGGTCGAGAACTCGAGGCAATAGAAGCGCCCGCCGCGGCGCAGAACCCGGTGTGCCTCCTTCAGCGCGGCCGGGATGTCGGTCACGTTCCGGATGCCGAACGCGATCGTGTACGCATCGAACGAACGATCGGGAAACGTCAGCGTCTCGGCATTCTGCTCGGTCCAGATGAGCCCGGTGACGCCGCGCTTGGCCGCGCGCGCCACGCCGACGTCGAGCATCGCCGGGTTGATGTCCGCGACCGTAACCTGCGCACCCGACACGGCGAGCCGGAACGCGACATCGCCGGTGCCGCCCGCCATGTCGAGGATCGCCTCGTCCGCGCGTGGCTTCACGCGGCGCACGAACCGGTCCTTCCACAGCCGGTGCATGCCGCCCGACATCGCATCGTTCATCAGGTCGTAGCGTGACGCCACGTTCCTGAACACGCCGCCGACGCGGGCGGTCTTCTCCTCGGGGGAGACGTCTTCGTAGCCGAAGGACACGGTATCGCTCATCGGCGCGTCCTACCCGTGCGGCGGTCGCAACGCCACCGCCCTCGCACTATCTGAATACGATGCCCGAACTGCCAGAAGTCGAGACGACCGTGCGCGGCCTGCGCCCCGTGCTGGAGGGCGCGCGGCTGGCGCTCGTCGAGCCGCGCCGTGCGGACCTGCGCCGTGCGTTCCCGGTCGACCTGCGCCAGCGGCTGACCGGCGCGACCGTCACCGGCCTGTCGCGGCGCGCCAAATATGGCCTGATCGATACCGACCGCGGCGACACGATGATCTTCCACCTCGGCATGTCGGGCCGCTGGCGGGTCGATCCGGGCGAGCTCTTGGCGCACGACCATCTGGTGCTGGAGACAGGAGTGGGGCGGCGGCTCGCGCTGCACGATCCGCGCCGGTTCGGCTCGGTGGACCTGTGGCCGACCGCCGACCTCGCCACTTTTCCGGCGTTCCGGGCGCTGGGCCCCGAGCCGCTGGGCCTTGGTCTCACCGGGGCGATGCTGCTAGCGGCGTTTCAGGGCCGGCGCGCACCGATCAAGGCGATGCTGCTCGACCAGCGGATCGTGGCGGGGCTGGGCAACATCTATGTCTGCGAGGCGCTGAACCTCGCGCGGATCGCGCCGTCCCGCGCGGCGGGACGGATATCGCTGTTCCGACTCGATCGTCTCGTCGATGCCGTCCGCAGCGTGCTCCTCGCCGCGATCGAGGCGGGCGGCTCGACGTTGCGGGACTATGCGCGGCCGGACGGCGAGCTCGGCTATTTTTCGAAACAGTGGCGCGTCTACGGGCGGGAGGGAGAGGCGTGCCCGGCGTGCGCCTCGCCCGTCCGCCGCCGCGCGGAGGGCGGGCGCTCCACCTTCTGGTGCCCGGCCTGCCAGCGCGGCTGACGGGCGGTTGACCTGTCGGGCGCGTCTGGCTAAGGCGCGCTCCAGCAAGGGCGGCGGGCAGGTTCCGCCGCTCCTTTTTCCGTCCCATCAGGTCAGAGGCAGTTTCATGGCGAATACGCCGCAAGCGAAGAAGCGAATCCGTCGCAACGACCGTCGTGCCGAGGTCAATGGCGCGCGAGTCGGCCGGATCCGCACCTTTGTGAAGAAGGTCGAGGCCGCGCTCGCGTCGGGCGACAAGGCCGCCGCGGAGACTGCGCTGCTGGCAGTCCAGCCCGAGCTGGCGCGTGGCGTGTCCAAGGGTGTGCTCCACCGCAACACGGCCGCGCGCAAGTTCTCGCGCCTGACCAAGCGGCTCTCCGCGCTGGCCTGACGCCAGGCGATCTCAGTACCGATCGACCAGCCCGCCGGTGGTTCCGGCGGGCTTTTTCGTGCCCTGTGAACGGGGCGGCGACGGCGTTGAAAACGCTCGATTCCTGATTTGATTCGAGTCCGCCGCATCAATCGGATCAACAAAACTCAACGATAACAACCACTTAAAAGAATTATGACGCATTTCTGCGGCTGAATGGCTGTCAATCCGCTTTATTTCAAAAATGAGACGCGGGCCGACCTTGATCGTTTACCCGAAGGCTTCATAACCAACCCATCGCACCGGCTCCCGCCGCTGCGGTCGCTTTGAAATCGACGGAGTCGGCGTGGCCTCGGCCGCGAACGAGGACGTTTGTGCCGCTGGCAGGGGTGGTCGCGACGACGGCGTTCGCGGCCCCGGGAGAGATGTGCGTGAATGCTTTGCGAGGGGAGGACGACGCCGACGGCATCCTTGCCCGCGCATGGAACCAGGTCCGCGCCAACCTGCGCGACTCCGCCGGCGCTCGGCTGTTCGACCAGTGGCTCAAGCCCATCGAGCTGATCGCGGACCAGGGTCAGGGCAGGGGCGGTTACGACACCGTCCGGCTGGCGCTGCCGTCCGCGTTCATGACCAACTGGGTGCGCAACCATTACGCCGACCGGCTGGTCCACGAGTTCCGGCAGCTGGTCCCCAACGTCCGCAGCGTCTGCATCGAGACCCGCACCGCCGCTCCCGAACCGCCGGTGCTGGCGATCGAGCCCGCCGCCCCCGCCATCGTAAGCCCCGCGCCCGCCCGGCCGGCGGCGGCGGCCGTCAATCCCGCGGCGTCGCCGGCGAGGCCGTGCGCCGAGCGTCCCGCGCTCGATGCGCGGCTGACGTTCGACCGGTTCGTGGTCGATGGCTCCAACCGCGTCGCCTGCAACGCGGCGCGCGCGCTTGCCGAGCCGGGCGTGCCGCGGTTCAGCCCGTTGTTCCTCCATTCGGGCACGGGGCAGGGCAAGACCCACCTGATGCACGCGATCGGCCACGCCTTCCTGGCCGCCGAGCCAGGCGCGAGCGTCGTCGTCATGTCCGCCGAGCGGTTCATGTTCGAGTTCGTCCAGGGCCTGCGCGCGCGCGATACGTTCGCGTTCAAGGCGCGGCTGCGCTCGGCGGACCTGCTGCTGATCGACGACCTGCAGTTCATCGCCGGCAAGGACGCGACGCAGGAGGAGTTCTTCCACACGGTCAACGAGATCATGGCGGCGGGCAAGCGGCTGGTGATCTCCGCTGATCGCTGCCCGCAGGCGCTGGACGGGGTGGAGGCGCGCATCCTCGGCCGGATGGCGGTGGGGCTGGTCGCCGACATCAAGGCGCCGAGCGCGGAGCTGCGCCGCACGATCCTCGACCGCAAGCTGTCGGACCTGCAACGTGATGGCACGGACGCGCGTGTGCCCGCCGACGTGCTGGACCTGCTCGCCAACCGGATCCACGCCAACATCCGCGAGCTGGAGGGGGCGCTCAACCGCGTCGTCGCCTATTCGCACCTGACCGGCGAACCGATCGACCTCGACTTCGCGGTCGCCACGCTGGGCGAGGCGCTGCGTGGTGGCCAGCGCCGCGTGACGATCGACGACATCCAGAAGCTCGTCTCGCGCCATTTCGAGCTGAAGCCGCTCGACCTCGTCTCCGAACGCCGCGCCCGCGCGATCGCGCGGCCTCGCCAGATCGCCATGTATCTCGCGAAGCGGCTGACGACGCGGTCGCTACCCGAGATCGGCCGCAAGTTCGGCGGCCGCGATCATTCGACCGTGATCCACGCGGTGCGCCGGATCGAGGAGCTGCGCGGTACGGACCGCGACATCGACGACGCGGTGCGCGTCCTGATGCGGGAGCTGGAGGGGTAGAATACACCGGTCCCCGCCTTCCGTTCACCCTGAGCTCGTCGAAGGGCTGTCCTTCTTGGCAAGTAAAGGCAGGGCTTCGACAAGCTCAGCCTGAACGGAGGTTGGGGTTTACACCTGCAACCCCACCGCCCGCTGTGCCGCCAGCAGCGTCGGCGCCGCCAGCGTCCGTGCCCGCTCCGCCCCCTTCGCCAGCACCGCCGCCACCGCGTCGCGATCGGCCATCCGGCGCGCCAGCTCGTCCCGGATCGGCGCCAGCACCGCGATGGCGAGGTCCGCGAGCGCCGGTTTGAACGTGCCGAAGCCCTGGCCCGCGACCTCGTCGAGCACCGCCTGCGGCGTCGTGCCCGCGAGCGCGGCCCGGATCGTCACCAGGTTGCGCGCCTCCGCTCGATAGGCGAGACCCTCGATCGTCTCGGGCAGCGGCTCGGCATCGGTGCGGGCGCGGCGCAGTTTCTGCGCGATCGCGTCGTCGCCGTCGATCAGGTTGATGCGCGACGCGTCCGACGGGTCGGACTTGCTCATCTTGGCCGTTCCGTCGCGCAAGCTCATGATCCGCGGCGCGGCGGCGGAGACGAACGGCTCGGGCGCGGTGAACAGCTCTAGCCCGAAATCCTGGTTGAACTTGACCGCGATGTCGCGCGCGAGCTCCAGATGCTGCTTTTGGTCGTCACCCACCGGCACGTGCGTCGCCTGGTAGACGAGCACGTCGGCCGCCTGCAGCACGGGATAGGTGAACAGGCCGATCGACTGGCCCTCGCGGTTCTTGCCGGCCTTGTCCTTCCACTGCGTCATGCGATTGAGCCAGCCGACGCGCGCGGTGCCGCCGAGCAGCCAGGCGAGCTCCGAATGCGCGGGCACCCGCGCCTGGTTGAACAGCACCGATCGCTCGGGATCGATCCCGCAGGCGAGCAAGGTCGCCGCCATCTCGATCGTGTTCGCCGCCAGCTCGGCGGGCACGACGGGCTGGGTCAGCGCGTGGAGGTCGGCGAGGAAGAACAGGCACTCGTCCCCGGCTTCCATCGTGTCCTGCATCGCCACCCATTGCCGGATCGCGCCGAGATAATTGCCGAGGTGGAGGTTGCCGGTGGGCTGGATGCCGGAGACGACGCGCATGAAGTGGTCCTAGCGAGCGATCAGGGACGCGCCGGCCGACGCACCAGCGCGGTGAGGTCGGCGAGGCGGAAAGCGCCGAACGCGAGCGCCGCGCCGGCATAGACGGCGGCGCCGAGCCCGACGAGCAAGGTCAGCGCGCCCCAGCGCTCCACGGCGCCGATCGCGTGCATGTGCGGCGCGAATCGGTCCGACAGGACGTACAGCACCACGCCCATCAGCACCGCCGCCGCCGCCAATCGCACCGTGCGCCGTCGCAGCCGCGCGTCCGCCACGAAATGGCCCCGCTTCACGAGCGTGCGATAAAGCAGCACCACGTTGACGGTGGAGGCGAGCGCGGTCGCGAGCGGCGGCCCGACGTGCTTCAGCGGCACGATGAAGGCGAGGTTGAGGACCAGGTTCACGACCATCGAGATGGTGGCGTAACGCACCGGCGTGCGCGTGTCGGCGCGCGCGTAATAGCCGGGGGTGAGCACCTTGACGAGGATGTACGACGGCAGGCCGATGGAGTAGCCGGCTAGCGCCTGCGCGGTCTTCATCGCGGCGACCGGATCGAACTTGCCGTGCTGAAACAGCGCCGCGGTGATCGGGCTGCCGGCCGTGATCAGCGCGGCGGTGGCGGGCAGGGTGAGCAGCAGTGCAAGCTCCATGCCGCGGTTCTGCGTCGTCATCGCCTCCGCCTGCGCGCCCCGTCCGAGCTGCGCGGAGATGGTCGGGAGGAGGACGGTGCCGAGCCCGATGCCGATCAGCCCGAGCGGCAACTGGTTCAGCCGATCGGCGAGGTAGATGTACGTCACCGAACCGTGCGGCAGCAGGCTGGCGGCAAGCGCGGTGGAGACGACGAGGTTGATCTGCACCGCGCCCGCGCCTGCGGCGGCGGGCCAGACGAGCGCCAGCAGGCGGCGCACGTCCGGGTTCATGCGCGGCCATTTCAGGCGCAGGTGAATGCCGTTCCTGCGGCAGTTGTGCCAAAGCCAAGCAAGCTGGAACGCTCCCGACACGGTCACCGCGATTGCCTGGTTGCGCGCCGTCGCCTGCGGATCATGGGTGTGAAACAACAGCAGCGCGGCGATCAACGTCAGGTTGAGCAGGATCGGCGCCGCTGCCGCGACCCAGAAGCGATGCATCGAATTGAGGATGCCGCCGAGCAGCGACACCACGCTGATGAGCAGCAGATAGGGAAACGTCCACCGGCAGAGCTGCACGACAAAGGCGAATTGCGCCGGCGTCGCGTCGCTATACCCAAAGGTGAGCAGCCAAGTGACGGGCCATGCGGCGAGTTCGACGGCGAGCGTCATGAGCAACAGTATCGGCAGAAGCACCGACAGGGCGTCGTCGGCGAACGCGACACCGTCGACCAGCCCCCGCCCTTCGGGATCGCCGACCTTGCGGTTGAACATCGGAATGAACGCGGCCGAAAAGGCCCCTTCCGCGAACAGCGCCCGAAACATGTTGGGCAGGCGGAACGCGACCAGGAATGCGTCCGACGCGAAGCTCGCGCCGATGAAACGGGCGAACAGCGCGTCGCGGATCAAACCCAGCACTCGGCTGGCGAGCGTCAGCCCGCCCACCGAGCCAAGCGCCTTGCCGAGATTCATGAGGCGCGAAGGGTCATGGAGTGGCGTTCATGCCGCGCGAGGCTGCGGTCGAACGGTCAGGCGTGGCCGGCGTCGGGGACGTTGGCCTGCTGCGCCTGGCTCTGCTGGAGGAACAACTGGTTGAAGTCGATCGGCTCCAGCAACAGCGGCGGGAAGCCGCCGTCGCGGATCGTGTCGGCGACGACCCGGCGCGCGAACGGGAAGATCAGGCGCGGGCCCTCGGTGAGCAGATAGGGCTGGATCTGCTCGGCCGGCACGTTGCGGAAACCGAACAGTCCTGCGTAGGTCAGGTCGACGATGAACGCGACGGTGCCGTCCGTCTCCGCGCGGATCTCGACCTTCAGCGACACCTCGTGCACTTCCTCGCCGACCTGGTTCGCGCCGATGTTGAACTGCACGTCGATCGCGGGCGCGGTCTGGTTCTGGTACACGCCGGGCGCGTTCGGGTTCTCGAACGACAGGTCCTTCACATATTGCGAGATCAGGCCGACGGCGGGCGCGGTATCCTCGCCGTTGCCGGGACCAAAGCCGTTCGGGTCGATCGCGGGGGAGAAAACCTCGTCGGCCATGGGTGGGTCCTTGATCACAATGGGGCAGGGCGCGACGGAAGGCCCGTCGGACGATGGGCGCGCCTAGCAGGAGCGCCCCCCCCTTTCAATGTCGCGCGGCGCGTGCGACCTTTGAACTCCGGTCGCGTTGTGCCTATGTTGCGTCTTCACCAACATGCATTTCGGAGGCTCGGTGCCCTACGTCGTCTTGCTCCTGATGCTTGCGGGTTTCGCGGCGCTTCGCCTGTATGCCGTGCTCGGCAAGCGTACCGGCCACGAACAGCAGCCGCTGCCCAAGGCCGCGGACAAGCCGGCGCCGCTGATGGCGGTGCCACGCACGGCCGAGCCGATCGTCGATCAGCGCGATGTCGCCGCACGGCCGATCGATCCGGCGGCCGAGCCGGGCCTGCGCGCGATCGTCGCCGCGGAGCCAGCGTTCGACGTCGGCCAGTTCGTCGCCGGCGCGCAGTCCGCCTATCGCATGGTCCTGGACGCGTTCTGGAAAGGCGATGCGGATCAGCTCGGCTGGCTCGTCGAGCCCGACGTGCAGGCGGCCTTCGTCCAAGCGATCGAGGCGCGCGACACCGCCGGGCATCGGCTCGACAACCGGCTCGTCTCGATCGAGCGCACGACCATCCTCGACGCCGCGCTGTCGGGACGCGATGCGCGGATCACCGTACGCTTCGACGCGGACATCGCGGCAGTGACCCGGGACGTGGATGCGCAGGTGATCGCCGGCTCCATCACCGACGCGGTGGAGACGCACGATGTGTGGACGTTCGCGCGGACGCTGAAGAGCGCCGATCCGAACTGGAAGCTCGCCGACACCGACGAAGCGTGAGGCCTGTGTCAGGCGGAGCGGCCGGGTGGCTGCGCCGGGCGGCGCCTGCTGTCGTGGCGCTACTGTTGTCTGCCTGTGGCGGTCGTCTGGTCCCGCCAGGCGAGGCCGGCCAACAGCCTGACCGTGCAGCGCCCGAACGGCCCCGGTCCGCATCGGTCCGACACACGCCCTCGCCCGCCCGCCAACCGGTCGCGGCGGTACCGATCGCATCGGCGCCGTATCTTCCGCTCCCCGGGGCCACGACGGCTGCGGCTGCCGGCATCGTGCCCGGCCCGCCCGTGACGAGCCTCGCGATGACGGGCGCTGGCGCGGCTTTCGCGTCGTTCCGCGCGAGCTGCCCCTCGCTCCTCCGCCGCACCGATGCGACAGGCTTGACGCAGCCTGCCGACTGGCAGCCGGCGTGCGACGCGGCCGCGCGCACCGATCCCGCCGACGCCGCCGACTTCTTCGCCCGCTGGTTCGAGGCGGTGCAGGTCGGCGACGGCCGTGCCTTCGCCACCGGCTATTACATCCCGGAGATCGCCGCCTCGCTCGATCGCCGTGCAGGCTACGACCAGCCGATCTATGCCCGGCCCACCGACCTGATCGACGTCGACCTCGGCCAGTTCTCGGACGCGCTGAAAGGCAAGAAGATCAGGGGTCGCGTCAACGGCACCGCGCTCGTCCCCTATTACGACCGCGCGGCGATCGAGGCCGGCGCGATCGAGGGCCATGCCCGCGTGCTCGCCTGGGCGGCCGACCCGGCCGAGCTGTTCTTCCTCCAGGTCCAAGGATCGGGCTTGCTGCGGCTGCCCGACGGCATGGTGATGCGGATCGGCTACGACACGCAGAACGGCCGCGACTATACCGGCATCGGCGCGCTGATGAAGCAGCGCGGCCTGCTCGCGCCTGGCCAGTCGAGTATGCAGGGCATCGTCCGCTACCTCCACGACAATCCCGACGAGGGCCGGCGGATCATGGACGAGAACCGCAGCTTCGTGTTCTTCCGGGTGTTGACGGGCGATCCGGTCGGCTCGCTAGGCCTGCCGGTGATCGGCGGGGTCAGCGCGGCGGTGGACCCGAAGTTCGTGCCGCTCGGCGCGCCCGTCTTCCTGTCGATGGACCGCGCCGACGCCAGCCGGCTGTGGATCGCGCAGGACACCGGCGGCGCGATCAAGGGCGCGAACCGGTTCGACATCTTCTGGGGATCGGGCGACGAGGCGACCGCCATCGCCGGCGGCATGAGCGCGCACGGGACGGCGTTCCTGCTGCTGCCGCTGGGCACGCTGGCCCGCACCGGCGCGGCCATGCCGGGAGGGAGCGTCGATGGCGGAGCGGCGCCCCGATAGGCCGAAGGCGGAACGCCGTCTCACCGGAGACGAGGCCGCGCTATGGGCGCGGGTGATGGCGAGCGTCCGCCCGCTGCGCGCGATCGCCCCTCCGCCGGCCCGACCGGTGCCGGAGCGTCCCGAGTCCGTACTGCCACCGTCAGTACCGATGCGTGCCGTTCGTCCTGCGCCGCCACCGCGCCGAGCGGTTCCGGTAAAGACATCGTCGGCGCCAACCCCCGGCGTGACGCTGGACGGCAGCTGGGACCGGCAGATCGCCAAGGGCGTCGTAGTTCCGGATTCGACGCTGGATCTGCACGGCCACACGCTCCACTCGGCACATTCGCTGCTCGATACCGGGCTTGAGCGCGCCATCGCCCGCGGGGATCGGGTGCTGCTCCTCGTGACCGGGCGTCCGCCACGGCCCGAGAGCGAGCGGCCGCATGCACGGGGGGCGATCCGCGCCGCGGTGGCGGACTGGCTGGCCGGATCCCGCCATGCCGGCGCGATCGCCGCCGTCCGCGGCGCGCATCCGCGGCACGGCGGCGCGGGCGCGCTGTACCTCGTGTTCCGGCGGCCCCGACCTGCCCGAAATCTTAACCCGTAACGGGTCAAAGCTGTCGGCAGGCCGGCCTTCAGTCGGCGCCGCAGGAGCCGACGACCCGCCGCCATGCCGCACACGACGCTCAGGAAACGCGCGCTGGTGTTCGCGCTGTGCGCCGGCGGGGTGGCCTTCTTTCTCGCCTTCCTGGTGACCGCGCAGGCGTTGACCGCGGGCACGCTCGGTCAGGCGCTGATCCTGGCGATCATCTGCGGCGCGTTCAGCTGGGCCTCCGCCGAGCGCACGGTATCGTCCACGGCCGCGGCGATGGACCTGGCGATCGCCCGGCTCGCGCTGGCCGGCGACGGTGACCTCGACAGTCCGATGCCGCCCGAGATCGAGCGGATCATCCCGTCCCTCGCCCGATCGATGGATGCGCTGTTCCGCCGATTGCGCGCGAGCATCGACGAGATCGAGCAGCTTGCGATGTACGATCCGGTCACCGGTCTCGCGAACCGGTTGCAGGTCCGCCAGCAGGCGGAGCGGCGGCTGGGGGCGATGCCGCACGACCAGCCCGCCGCGCTGCTGTTCATCGATCTCGATCGATTCAAGGCCGTGAACGACACGCGGGGCCATGCGGCGGGCGACCAGCTGCTCGAACAGGTCGCGGGCCGGTTGCGGGCGGTGGCGGGCGGCGTCGACGCGGAGCATGGCGGCGCGCAGCATCGGACGGACGGTGGCGCGGACGTGCTGGTGGGCCGTCTGGCGGGTGACGAGTTCACGCTGTTCCTCCCCGACGCGACCGAGCGCGCGGCGCAGGCGCTGGGGGCCGCGGTGCTCGACGCCCTGAGCGAACCGTTCGAGATCGGCGGGGCCTGCGTCCGCATCGGCGCCTCGATCGGCGTCGCGCTTCGCCCCGCGCATGGCGCCACGCTGCACGAGCTGATGCGCGCCGCCGATGCCGCGATGTACGAGGCGAAGGCGGCCGGACGCGGGCGCGTCGAAACCTACACCGAGGCGCTCGCCGGGCGGCTGGCCGACCAGGATCACCTCGACGCCGACCTCCACCGCGCGGTCGCCGCGCGCGAGTTCACGCTCGTGTTCCAGCCGCAGCTGTCGCTTCGGGACGGCCGGACGGTCGCCGCCGAGGCGCTCGTCCGCTGGCGGCACCCGGTCGACGGCGCGCTGCTGCCGGCCGCGTTCCTGCACCGGGCGGAGGCGACCGGACTGATCGGTCCGATCGGCGAGGCGGTGATCGCCGACGTGGCGGCAACGATCGCGCGCTGGGGTCGCGAGGGCCGGCACGAGCGGGTGTCGATCAACCTCAGCCGGCGGCAGATCGACCAGCCGGACTTCTTCCCACGGCTGACGGCGACGCTGGTCGAGGCGGGTGCGCCGGCGCGGCTGTTGGAGATCGAGATCAACGAGACGCTGGCGATGCAGGCGTCGCCGGACGCGCTCGTTGCGCTGGGTGGCTTGCGGGGCGAAGGCGCCACGATCGCGGTGGACGGGTTCGGCATGGGCTTCTCGAACCCGCACCGGCTGCGGCTGCTGCCGATCGACCGCATCAAGCTCGATCGCCGGATCATCGCGGGCATCGTCGACGATGCCCGCGCGCGCAGCATCGCCCAGGCGACGATCACCCTCGTCCACGCATTGGGCTGCGAGGCGGTGGGCGAAGGCGTCGAGACCGCGGCGCAGGCCGAGATGCTGCGCGTCATCGGCTGCGACACGGTGCAGGGGTTCGGCATCGCCCAGCCGATGGACGACGTCGCGTTCCGCGCCTGGACCGCCGCTCAGGCCGGCGTGGCGGCGGCCGGCGCGTCGGATGGCTGGGCGGCGACGCGGGCGATCAGCCCGGCGTAGATCGCGGTCAGCGCGCCCAGATCGGCGACCGCGACCGCCTCGTCCGTCTGGTGCATCGTCGCGTTGACCAGTCCCAGCTCGACGGTCGGGCACAGCCTGGCCAGGAACCGCGCGTCCGACGTGCCGCCGCTGGTGGACGCCTCCGGCACGACGCCCGTCACCGCCGCCGCCGCCTCCGCCACCAGCGTGGAGAAGGCGCCGGGCCTGGTCAGGAACGCCTCCCCCGACACGCGCCCCGTCACGGTGGCGGCGGGCGCGTGGGTTCGCACGATCTCAGCGATCCGCTCGATCAGGTCGGGCCCGCGATGCCGGTCGTTGAAGCGGATCGACAGCCGCGCGCTCGCCTGGCCGGGGATGACGTTGGCGGCGGGGTTGCCGACGGTCAGGTCCGTCACCTCGATGTTGGACGGCTGGAACCAGTCGGTGCCCCCATCCAGCACCAGCGCGTCGATCGCCGCCAGCGCCGCCACCAGCCGGGTGATCGGATTGTCGGCGAGGTGGGGGTAGGCGACATGGCCCTGCCGCCCGGGCACGTCGATGGTTATGTTGACCGATCCGCGCCGGCCGATCTTCATCGTGTCGCCCAACCGCGCGACCGACGTGGGCTCTCCCACCAGGCACAGGTCGGGCTTCAGGCCACGGGCGGCGAGCCGTTCGAGGATCAGCGGCGTGCCGTACGTCGCCGGGCCTTCCTCGTCGCCGGTCAGCAGCAGGCTGGTCGCACCGTTCGCCTGCTTCGCCGCCGCGATGAAGCACGCGACCGCTCCCTTCATGTCCACCGCGCCCCGCCCGTAAAGCAGGCCATCGCGGACCGCCGGCTCGAACGCCCCCCCCGTGCGCCCCTCGCCCGTCCAGCCGCCCCCCGTCCAGCCCTCGCCCGGCGGCACGACGTCGAGGTGGCCGGCAAAGGCGAGATGCGGCCCGGGTCCGTCGCGCCAGGCGATCAGGTTCTCGACCGGACCGTCCGGCGCCTCGCCGGTGACGAACCGGTCGATCGCGAAGCCCAGCGGGGCGAGCGCGGCCGCGACCACATCGAACACCGCGCCGGCAGCGGGCGTGACGCTTGGGCAGGCGAGCAGCGATCGGGTGAGGGTGACGGGATCGGTCATGGCTCTCTCATTCCGTAATCCCGGCCTTGAGCCGGGACCCCGCTTAATCTCTGCTTCCGGCCACCGAAGAAGCGGGGCCCCGGGTCGAGCCCGGGGTGACGACGGAAAGCATCACCCCTGCGTCACCGCGGGCGGCTCGTACTGCTCGATCACCCACTCCTCCTCCTGCGCGCCCGCGATCCAGTCCTGCATGAAGGGGTGGCCCAGCACCGCCTCGATATAGGGCACCGCGAAGCGCGCGACCGGCAGCGAATAGGTCGCGATCCGCGTGCAGACGGGGGCGTACATGATGTCGGCCGCGCCGAACTCCCCGAACAGGAAATCGCCCGTCCCGCCCCAGCGAGCCCGCGCCTGCGCCCACAGTTCCATGATGCGGGAAAGCTCGGCGAGCAAATCGTCGTCCGGCCGGGCCGGGGGGAAGGTCTGGCGGATGTTCATCGAATGCTTGCGGCGCAGCGCGGTGAAGCTTGAATGCATCTCCGCCGCCATCGACCGCGCCATCGCGCGCGCGGCGTCGTCGGCGGGCCAGAACCGGTCGCGGCCTACCTTGTCGGCCAGATAGTCGACGATCGCCAGGCTGTCCCACACCACCGCCTCGCCGTCCCACAGGATCGGCACCTTGCCCGACGAGGGCGCGAACTCGTCGCCCTGCCGCCGCCGGTCCCAATCGGCGTCGTACATCGGAACGACCACCTCCTCGAACACGAGGCCCGACTGCCGACACGCGAGCCAGCCGCGCAGGGACCAGGACGAATAGGCCTTGTTGCCGATGATGAGCCGCATGGGGCAGGGGAGTAGGCGGCGGCGCGGCGGGACGCAACGGGGCGGCAAATCCAACGAGTAGGTAACAGTAGGTAACACCAAAAGCATGGCCGCGGCGACAGCGACTAAGTGAGCCGCTTAGTAACGGGAGACATACAAATGTTGAAGAGCGAGTCCGAAAGTTGCACGAGCAATCCTACATCACAAGACTCCATTCTCAGCTGCTCCCGCTCTTTACGGATAATCCGGAGTGGCGTACGAGCGGCCGGGGAGGATCGATGATGACGACCCTGACAAGTGCCTCGTCGAGCGACGTGTCGAAGCGCTTCGGCTATTACTACGACGAGGCGATGACCCATCCCGTCGCCGTCGAACGGAACGGAACGGCCCGGATCGTCATGCTGCCCGCCGCGGAATATGAGCGACTGGCCAGGCTGGACCAGATGGCGCTTCTTCCGGAGGAGCTATCACAAGCGGACTTGTCGGCGTTGCGCGACGCCGTGGTGCCGGCGAGCGCGCGGGAGCTTGACCATCTCCTGGACTAGGCCGCAGCCGACTGACGTCATCCTGTACAGCTACCTTTGGCGGCACGAAGCACGGCGCGGCGAGGACGCAGGTCGAAAGGATCGGCCTTGCCTCGTGCTTGCGGCCACCGCTGCTCCGGCTGGGCTGCGGGTGATCGTCGCCCCGATCACGACCAGTCGCTTCGATGCCGCGCAGACGGTTCCTCTGCCGCCCCGCGTCGTCCACCATCTTGGGCTGAGCGGCGAGTGCGGCGTGAAGTGCGACGATCTGAACCGCTTCATCTGGGTCGGGCCGGACATTCGCGCATTGCCCAGCGGCGCGCCCTTCTTCGGCCAGGTTCCGGCCCGGCTGTTCGAGCAGGTCCGCACTCGCGTGATCGCGAATGCGGTGAGGCCGACCGACCGTTCCGACTGACGGTGAGTCATCAGAACATCAAGCAGAAGGCATCAAGTCCGCTGCAGCAAGACATCGCCGACGGCCCCTTGTTAAGTCATACTGTTACGGTAGGATAATCAACGGAGCGGGAGATCGATGATGCGGCGGCTGTATGTCGGTGTGGCGTGCCTGTTGCTGGCGGCTTGCGGCAGTAAGATGCAGGAGCGGGGGCAGGACACATCGGCTGCCGCCGACAATGTGGCGGATGGCGGCGGCGTTGCCGTTACCGCGGCGCCAGGTGTGGCGTTCGACTACGGCTATAGTTTCCGAATGCCGTCGCAACGGGTCGCCGCCACGCAGGAAGCACACGCCCAGACGTGTGAGCGCCTGGGCATCGCACGCTGCCGGATCACCGGGATGCGCTACCACGTATCGGGCGAGAATGACGTCTCCGGCACGATCACCTTCAAGCTGCTTCCCGAACTCGCGCGCGGCTTCGGCCGTGATGGCATCGCAACGGTGAAGGCGGCAGACGGCACGCTGGTGGACGCCACCATCACCGGCACGGATGCCGCGGCCGAGATCGCACGGCTGGGCGTGGCGCAGGCGCGCGCGTCCGCCGATCGGGCACGGCTCGACGCCGAACTCGCCCGTACCGGCCGGCCGGCGGCGGTCCGCGCCGATCTGGAGGCGCAACGGACCACCGCAAACGAAACGGCATCGGCCGCGATCGATGCCGGTACGGTGCAGGCCGCGTCGCTCGCGAGCACACCGGTCACCTTCACCTATGAGTCGGGTCCAGCGGTCACCGGGTTCGATCCCAGCGCACCGATCCACAGCGCGGCCGACCTGGCGGTCGCATCGGTTCAGACGACGCTCACCGTCGTACTGGCCGTCGTGGCCGTGCTTGGGCCCCCGGCCATCGCGGCAGGACTTATGTTCCTGGCGTGGCGAGCGGCGCGAGAGGCCTGGATGCGGCGGCAGCGCCGGCGTGCGGACTTGATCCCCACCCCCTGATTGCGCCCCCACCCCCCGTCGCCTATAGCCGCGGCGACCAGCCCCGGCGTCGCTCGCGAGCCTTCGCCCGCGTGCCGCCGGGGCCTCCTGTTTCCCGAAGGGACATGCCCGCATGGCTCGCCGCCGCCAGATCTACGAGGGCAAGGCCAAGATCCTCTACGAGGGGCCCGAACCCGGCACGCTGATCCAGTATTTCAAGGACGACGCGACCGCGTTCAACGCCCAGAAGAAGGGCACGATCAACGGCAAGGGCGTGCTCAACAACCGCATCTCCGAGCATATCTTCACGATGCTCGACGCGATCGGCGTGCCCAACCACTTCATCCGCCGGCTGAACATGCGCGAGCAGTTGATCCGCCAGGTCGAGATCGTGCCGATCGAGGTCGTCGTGCGCAACATCGCCGCGGGATCGCTGTCCAAGCGGTTGGGGATCGAGGAGGGGACCAAACTGCCCCGCACGATCATCGAATATTACTACAAGGACGATGCGCTCGGCGATCCGATGATCTCGGACGAGCATATCGCCGCGTTCGGCTGGGCGAGCCAGGAGGAGATGCACGACATCTCCGATCTCGCGATCCGGGTGAACGATTTCCTGTCCGGGCTGTTCGCGGGCATCGGCATCAAGCTGGTCGACTTCAAGCTCGAGTTCGGGCGCATCTTCGACAACGACTTCGGCCGCATCATCCTGGCGGACGAGATCAGCCCCGACGGCTGCCGGCTGTGGGACGCCGAGACCAACGAGAAGCTCGACAAGGACCGCTTCCGCCGCGACCTGGGCGGCGAGGTGGAGGCGTATCAGGAGGTCGCGCGGCGGCTGGGGCTGCTGCCCGAAGGCGGCGACCATTCGGTGCTCGACCTCGACAGCCATCGCAAGCGGCGGGGGAAGTGACGTGAGGGCGCGTCCATGAAGGTCAGGGTGGTCGTGACGCTCAAGCCCGGCGTGCTCGATCCGCAGGGCCGGGCGATCGCGCAGGCGCTGGGGGGGTTGGGGTTCGCGAGCGTCGAGGAGGCGCGGGTCGGCAAGCTGATCGAGCTGACGTTGTCCGATGACGTCGCCGCCGACGACGTGGGGGCGCAGGTCGACGCGATGTGCCGCCGGCTGCTCGCCAATCCGGTGATCGAGAACTATCGCATCGAGGCCGAATGAAGACCGCCGTCGTCGTCTTCCCCGGCTCCAACTGCGACCGGGACCTTGCGACCGCGCTGGAGGCGGTGACCGGCACCGCGCCGGTGATGGTGTGGCACCGCGAGACGGCGCTGCCCGCCGGGATCGACCTCGTCGGGCTGCCCGGCGGCTTCTCCTATGGCGACTATCTGCGCACCGGCGCGATCGCCGCACGCTCGCCGATCATGCGCGCGGTGGCTGACGGAGCGGGCAGGGGCTTGCCGGTGCTGGGCGTGTGCAACGGGTTCCAGTTGCTCGCCGAGGCCGGGCTGCTGCCGGGCGCGCTGATCCGCAACGCCGGACTTTCGTTCGTGTGCCGCGACGTCGCGCTGACCGTGGGCGAGGCGCGCTCGGCCTTCACCCGCCGCTACGACGCGGGCGAGACGATCCGCGTGCCGGTCGCGCACCACGACGGCAATTACGTCGCCGATCCCGACACGCTCGACCGGCTGGAGGGCGAGGGGCGGATCGCGTTCCGCTATGCCGAGCCCGTCAACGGCTCCGCCCGCGCGATCGCCGGGCTGGTGAGCGAGGGCGGCAACGTGCTCGGCATGATGCCCCACCCCGAGCGCCGGATCGAGGCCGCGCACGGCGGCGACGACGGTCGGCGGCTATTCGAGGGGCTGCTCGACCTCGTCGCCTGAGAGGCTTGCGGTATCGGCCCGCTCTCCCTCCCGGCCGTCCACATGGTATCCTGATGGGTGGCCGGGAGGGGGAGCGGGCCGGTACCGCTTCAAAACTCGCTCTTTCGCGAGTTTTCAGACTCGCCCCGCTCCCGCGTGGCGAAGTGCCGCCATATCAACAGCACCACCGTCGGCCACAGCAATGTGAGCCAGAAATCGTGCCAGCTGTCGCGCCAATTGCCCTCGTCGGTGCCGTGCGTCAGGTCGTACGCCTCGTTCAGCGTCTCGGCGATCAGCACCGCCATCCAAGGTAACAGGCTCCACGGCGGGCGGCGCAGGACCAGCGCCGCCAGCGTCAGGATCAGCAGCCCGGTCGTCATGTGCAGCGTGTCGTCCGACGCGCCCAGCGTGAGGCCCAACCACGCCTTCGTCCACGCCCAGACAGGTTGGTTCGCGGGCGCGAACGGGAACAGGTGGTGCAGCATGCGAAGGTCTTAGACGCGGCGGCGTGCAAAGGGGGAGAAATCGGTGCCCTCGTCGAACACGTCCACGCCCTCGGCGCGCTTCAGCCAGCCGACGATCCAATAGGTCGCCGGCGTCAGCAGCACCTCCCACCCGACCTTCAGCGCCCATTGCGTCAGCAGCACCTGGACGACCAGCGCGTCGGTGAAGCCCGACGCGTGCCAGAAGGCGAGCGGGTAGAACAACAGGCTGTCGACGCCCTCCGCCACCACCGTCGATCCGATCGTGCGCGTCCACAGGTGGCGCCCGCGCGTCCACAGCTTCATCCGCGCCATGACATAGGAGTTGACGAATTCGCCCGCCCAGAAGGCGACGATGCTGGCCGCGACGATCCGGCCGACCTGGCCAAACACCGTCTCGTACGCCGCCTGGTTCCCCCAGGCGGGCGCGGGTGGCAGCGCCACCACCACCCACGCCATGCCCGCCATGAACACCAGTGCGGCGAACCCCGTCCACACCACGCGCCTGGCCCGGGCATAGCCGTAGACCTCGGTCAGTACGTCGCCGATGACGTAGCTGACCGGGAAGAACAGGATGCCGGCACCGAACGGCCACGGCCCGATCACCGGCAGGTCCACCACCGCGACCTTCCCTGCGCCGAGCACGTTGGACAGCAGCAGCACCGCCACGAACGCGGCCATGACGACATCGTAATGGCGGAACTGCCGCACGTCGTTCGCGGTGACGGCGCGCGGGGCCTCATCGATCATCGCGCGGTTATGATGGCGGACGCGCGCGCGGGCAATGCACGACGCCGCTCATCCGTCCCCCACGATATCGGCGCCCGGCAAGCGTTCCCCTGTTCCGCCGTTCCTGATTACGCGCTATTTGTCCCCAAGCGCGCGCCCGTAGCTCAGTCGGATAGAGCACGAGCCTTCTAAGCTTGGGGTCGGTGGTTCGAGTCCACCCGGGCGCGCCAGGCATCCGCATAGTTCCGCCATCCTTCAACCCCGAACCGCATCGAGATGTGCGCGGATCCGGTCCGCCACCGCGGCCGTCGCAGGATTGTATACGACCATCCCCAGCTCGGGCCGACCGTCGACGGCGAAGGCGGAAAACTCCAGTTCGAGCAGGCCCAGCTCCGGATGGTGCAGCCGCTTGAGCCCGCCGCCTTGGGCCACCACGTCGTTCTCGCGCCACAGGCGGTGGAAGTCGGGGCTCGTCCGGGACAGCTCGTCGACCAGCGTCGCGATCTCCGCGCTGGCGCCCGCCCGCGTGGCGTCGGCCCGGAACGCGCCCACGACGAACCGCGCGACGCTCTCCCAGTCGCCCTGCCGCGCCCGCACGTCCTGACCGGCGAACATCATCCGCATGATGTTGCGCTCCTCGCGCGGCAGCCTGGCATAGTCGGTCAACAGCGCCGCGGCGGCCCGGTTCCAGGCGACGACGTCCCAGGTCGCAGTCTTGATGATCGCGGGACTGACGGTGAGCGCATCCAGCACGCGCTGGAGCCGCGGCGTCACGCCGTCGACGCGGCGGTAGCGGACGTCGGGCGGACGCCCCAGCCCCAGCATGAACAGGTGCTCGCGTTCGGGCTCGGTGAGCATCAGCCCGCTGGCGATGCGGTCGAGCGCATCGGCGGACGGCGCGCCGCCTCTGCCCTGCTCCAGCCAGGTGTACCAGGTCGCGCTGATGTTCGCGCGGCTCGCGACCTCCTCGCGGCGCAGGCCGGGCGTGCGGCGACGGCTGGGCGGAAAGCCGAGCGCGGCGGGATCCAGGCGGGTACGCCGGTCCCGCAGATAAGCGCCGAGCAGAGTGGTGGCGTCTGCGGTCATCGCCGATCCTGTTGACTAATATACCTGGATAAGGTCACATCTTTAACAGGACGACGATTAGGCCGATACCTGCCGCCAGACAACAGCGGAGACCCTCCATGCGCGTATTCCTGACCGGCGCGACCGGCTTCATCGGTTCCCGGATCGTGCCCGAACTGCTCGCCGCGGGCCATCATGTGATCGGGCTGACGCGCTCGGACGCCGGTGCCCGCGCGCTGGAGCGGGCCGGCGCCCAGGCGCATCGCGGCACGCTCGAGGAGCCGGACAGCATCGCGAGCGGCGCAGGCGCGGCCGACGCGGTGATCCACACCGCCTTCGACCACGACTTCACGCATTTCGTCGAGAACACGCAGAAGGATGCCCGCGTGATCGAGGCGATCGGCGCCGCGCTGGCGGGCTCGGACCGACCGTTCATCATCACCTCGGGCACCGGCATGGGCAGCCTCGAACCCGGCCAGATCGCTGTCGAGACAAGCTTCGATCGGAACAACCCCAATCCGCGCCGCGCGTCGGAGCTGGCCGGCGAGAAGGTCGCCGCGCGCGGCGTCTCCGTCGCGGCGGTGCGGTTGCCGCAGGTCCACGACGCGGTGAAACAGGGGCTGATCTCACCGCTGATCGAGATCGCGCGCGCGACGGGCGTATCGGCCTATGTCGGCGACGGCGCCAACCGCTGGCCGGCGGCGCACGTCACTGACGTCGCCCGGCTGTACCGGCTGGCGCTCGACCGGCACGAGCCCGGCGCACGCTGGCACGCGGTCGCCGAGGAAGGCGTGCCCGTCCGCGCCATCGCCGAGGTGATCGGCGCCGGGCTCGGCGTCCCGATCCGGTCGCTGTCGCCCGAGGAAGCTACCGGCCATTTCGGTCCGATGGCCCCGTTCGTCGGCATGAACCTGCCGGCGTCGGGCGCATGGACCCGCGAGCGGCTCGGCTGGTCGCCGACCGGGCCAGGCGTGCTCGAGGACCTCCGCGCCATGGACTATGGCGTGGCGGCTGGCTGAGCGGCGGCCGGGTTGGGGACAGCGGATGTCGGCCTGCTAACGGGCGGCAAGAGGCAGCGGTAAGAAAGCGGGCCTATCCCCGCGGGTGCGGGGGAGCCCTGATCCAGAGATCATAGGGCGCCTTGTCGCGCGGCCTATCCCCGCGGGTGCGGGGGAGCCCCCTGCCGATCGGAAATCTCGCCACGAGGATAAGGCCTATCCCCGCGGGTGCGGGGGAGCCTTACGTTCGCGCCGAACGCGAAGCTTCAGAGAAGGCCTATCCCCGCGGGTGCGGGGGAGCCTCGGCCCCTGCCGATCCCGGCGTGGCTGCGTGGGGCCTATCCCCGCGGGTGCGGGGGAGCCTTGAGCTCGCACCCGAGCCCGCGCTGGCCCAGCGGCCTATCCCCGCGGGTGCGGGGGAGCCCCGAGCGTGACCTCCTGGATGCCGGTGCCCCAGGGCCTATCCCCGCGGGTGCGGGGGAGCCCTCGGCCCAGCCGTTCGTGCGGTCGGTCGGGAGCGGCCTATCCCCGCGGGTGCGGGGGAGCCAGGATGCCCAAGCGGACGGACTGGGGGTTTTGCGGCCTATCCCCGCGGGTGCGGGGGAGCCCATCCCTAACCGCCATGGATGCCACCCAAGTTCGGCCTATCCCCGCGGGTGCGGGGGAGCCATGAGATTGGCGAGGTCCACGTTGCGGGCTACCGGCCTATCCCCGCGGGTGCGGGGGAGCCGTCGGGCACCTCAAAGACTTGCTCCGGATTAAAGGCCTATTACCGCGGGTGCGGGGGAGCCTGCAATTTCGCGACCTGCGCCGGACCTGCGTCGGGCCTATCCCCGCGGTTGCGTGGGAGCCGAGCCGCGCATGAACCCGGCGAAGGCGGCGAGCGGCCTATCCCCGCGGGTGCGGGGGAGCCGTAACCGCGCTTGGTCACCGCCTGCCGAAACTGGGCCTATCCCCGCGGGTGCGGGGGAGCCCCCTTACTGGCGCTCTAGTGACGCTCGCCAACGGGCCTATCCCCGCGGGTGCGGGGGAGCCGCGGATCGGCGTGTTATCGGCGCGGTAAACGACGGCCTATCCCCGCGGGTGCGGGGGAGCCGCGGGCGTGACCGTGCCAAACCCGGCGACGCCCGGCCTATCCCCGCGGGTGCGGGGGAGCCCGATGCGCCGGTGGTGACGAGCATCACCCCAACGGCCTATCCCCGCGGGTGCGGGGGAGCCCAGCCCGCGATCATGGCACCGATGGTGCTCGGCGGCCTATCCCCGCGGGTGCGGGGGAGCCCGAACGAATGTAGCTTTCGTGCGAAAGTCACACGGCCTATCCCCGCGGGTGCGGGGGAGCCACGATCGGCGATGTCGACGCGGGCAAGGTCGAGGGCCTATCCCCGCGGGTGCGGGGGAGCCGGGGCAGGGAGGAACCCCGCCCGAAGCTCACGAGGCTTATCCCCGCGGGTGCGCAGGAGCCCAAACTGGCGCCCCTTATGATCTACGCAAATGAGGCCTATCCCCGCGGGTGCGGGGGAGCCGATGGGGC
The DNA here is from genome assembly GCF_964237335.1 of uncultured Sphingomonas sp. Taxonomy (NCBI): domain Bacteria; kingdom Pseudomonadati; phylum Pseudomonadota; class Alphaproteobacteria; order Sphingomonadales; family Sphingomonadaceae; genus Sphingomonas; species uncultured Sphingomonas sp. The sequence goes on along the minus strand of NZ_CAXSHM010000004.1, from coordinate 725 downwards.
GACCCGTGTCTCCCGCGCCCGACAAGGCCTATCCCCGCGGGTGCGGGGGAGCCTTGCGATCGGCGGTGAACAGCCCGGTCGTGACCGGCCTATCCCCGCGGGTGCGGGGGAGCCCTGGTTTGACGCAACTGGCGCTCGGCAAGCTGAGGCCTATCCCCGCGGGTGCGGGGGAGCCCGTATGCGACCGAGCTGAAGGCTCTCGGCAAGGGGCCTATCCCCGCGGGTGCGGGGGAGCCCGCTCGACGCGCGCGGCGTGACGATCGAAGTAGGGCCTATCCCCGCGGGTGCGGGGGAGCCGCGTGTCGATCAAGGCCAGCTTGCTCAAAACACGGCCTATCCCCGCGGGTGCGGGGGAGCCGCCGGCTTGCTGCTATGTCGATTTGCAGATGTGCGGCCTATCCCCGCGGGTGCGGGGGAGCCATGTCTACAAGGCGATTGAGCCCCGCTGTGACCGGCCTATCCCCGCGGGTGCGGGGGAGCCTTGGTGGTCGCGGTGTCGAAGCGGCGGATCAGCGGCCTATCCCCGCGGGTGCGGGGGAGCCTTACGGCCGTCAGCGTCCGCGACAGCACGTACCGGCCTATCCCCGCGGGTGCGGGGGAGCCTACCACACCCACAGGGGCGTCGGATTTGATATCGGCCTATCCCTGTCAACGGCGGAGCAAAATCAGACCAGCGGGGCGGAGTAAAAGCAGGCCAGTTGAGGCGTGCTCTGACGATGAGAAGG